>CAYNXG010000057.1:0-10919 GCA_964401095.1 uncultured Bacteroides sp. | reverse complement strand
AGCGGCGGCCCTCCATGATACGGCCTGTCTGCTCGTCGACGATTTTAACCTTGTTGTCGTCAATCACATATTCCACCTCGCGCTCAAACAGGGTGTAAGCCTTGAGGAGCTGGGTGACGGTGTGGACACGCTCGGCCTTCACGGCATAGTCGGCCATAAGTTCGTCCTTGCGGGTCTGGCGTTCCTCCTTGTCGGCGATATTCTCGGCCTCGGAGAGCTGTCCGGCTATGTCGGGGAGAACGAAGAAGTTGGGGTCGGAAATCTTGCCGGTGAGCTCGTCAAGGCCCTTGTCGGTAAGTTCAACCGACCTGTTTTTCTCGTCGATGACAAAATACAGGGGATCGGTGACTATAGGCATCTCGCGGGCGTTGTCCTGGAGATAATGGGCCTCGGTCTCGAGCAGGAGGGTCTTCATGCCTTCCTGGCTCAGGAACTTGATGAGGGCGCCGTATTTGGGCAGGCCCTTGTATGCGCGGAAGAGCAGCAGCGCGCCTTCCTTCTGCACATCCTTGTCCTCTGAAGCAATCTTTGTCTTGGCCTCGGCGAGAATCTGGTTGACGAGGCGGCGCTGTGCCTCAACCACCTTCTCCACGTTGAACTTGTATTCGTTGAAGTACTGCTCCTCGCCCTTGGGCACGGGGCCCGAGATAATCAGAGGCGTTCTGGCATCGTCGATAAGCACCGAGTCGACCTCGTCGACAATAGCGTAGTAATGCGAACGCTGCACCATGTCTTCGGGAGCCATGGCCATGTTGTCGCGCAGGTAGTCGAAGCCGAATTCGTTATTGGTGCCGTAGGTGATGTCGCAGTTGTAGGCCGCGCGGCGGGCGGCGGTATTGGGCTGGTGCTTGTCGATACAGTCGATTGTGGAGCCGAGGAACTGATACAGCGGGCCCATCCACTCGGAGTCGCGCTTGGCGAGGTAGTCGTTGACGGTCACCACATGTACGCCGCGGCCTGTGAGCGAGCGCAGGAACACGGGGAGCGTGGCCACGAGGGTCTTTCCCTCACCGGTGGCCATCTCGGCAATCTTGCCCTCGTTGAGCACCTTGCCGCCCACCATCTGCACATCGTAGTGTTCCATATCCCAGGTCACCTCGTTGCCGCCGGCCACCCAGTGGTTCTTATATATCGCCTTGTCGCCCTCGATAGTGAGGAAGTCGCATCCGCGGCCGGCGAGGTCGCGGTCGAGGTCGGTGGCGGTCACCTCGATAGTCTCGTTATGGGCGAAACGGCGTGCGGCGTCGCGCATGGCCGAGAACACCACGGGCAGGTGCTCGTCGAGCTTGGCTTCGAGCACGTCCTTGATATTCTTCTCGCGGTGGTCGATTTCCTCCCACAGCGGGCCGCGGCTGTCGAGGGGCAATGTTTCAATTTCGGCCTTCAGCTCGGCGATACGGTCTTCGTCAGGCTTGATGGCGGCATGTATATCGGCGCGTACATCGGCTACGCGCTGACGCAACTGGTCATTGGTGAGAGCGGCCATCTCCTCGCGCAGTGGTGTGATGTTTTTCTGCACGTAGTCGAGATATTTCTTACGGTCGCGTTCGGCCTTTGAGCCAAAGATGCTTTTAAGGAATGATTCGAGTGACATTTATATCTGTGTGTTTATTTTTTACGGAATTGGGAATGTATGCGCAAAGATAGTGAAAAACATTCGGATTTTCACATAATTAACTAAATGCCGGCGTCAACGGCCCCAAAAAAGATGTAAAGTCGCGCAAATTACAGCTCGAGCCCCGGCATGGCGGCGCCGTTGGGCGAGCGGATGCGCAGCAGGCGCGCCACTGTGGGGGCCACCACGCGGATGTCTACGGGCGTGTCGATGGTGCGTGCATCCACGTCCGGAGCAAGGATGAATACGGGCGCAGTGGCCGGAACCATGCGCTTGACATACTTTATACGGTCTTCACGGGCCGGTATGTCTATATCGTCGACGGTCTCCCATCCCGGGGCCACGTCCAAGAAAAGATCACCGGCTGTGGCGGCGTGTACATTGCGCCGCATCGACTCGAGGTGGCGGTCGCCACGGCTCTCGAGCACTTCGTCGAGCGTGTAGACACGGTCGACGCCGCTCATTTTCTCGAGGAACGCGGCGGCCTCGCGGCGCACGTCGCCGAGGTTGAGGCGCTTGTCCTCTATGAGCTTATGATTGAGATAAAACTGATCGTTGAAGAATGAGCTCACCCAGTCGCCGTTGCCGAATCGGGCCATCAGGTACATATTGAGCAGGCTCTTGGCTTTCTTTGTGGAGAACTCGCCGTAGGGGATGCTCCATCGCTCGTCGTCGCGGCGTGCGCGGCGCGAGGGGGGCGTGGCGGCCAGGAAAATCAGGGCATTGCCGCGGCCCACCGAGCCGTCAACCTTGGCAAACAGGCGCGCCAGGTCGCGGTCGAGCCGCAGATAGCTGTCCATCAGCTCGTAGCGGTTGTCGCTGTTGCGCGTGTAGTCGAAGGGCTTCAGGGTGTAGGCCACATTGAGCATGTCGGCGCCATCGGCGCTGCCGAGCTTCAGCTCGTCAATGAGCTCGCCGGCAAGGTCGGTGACCTCGGCGTTCACCTTGGGCGATGCGGCAAACATGGCATAGCGCGCTTCGTTGCCGCGGGGGAACACGTATCTGAACGGATAATGCTTGAGGTGGTCGGGCAGGCCGGGATATGCCTCCGAGGAGCGCAGCGGCGTCCACTGCACGGTGTCGAGGCGCGCCGACAGCGGCTTGAGGCGGTTGCGGTAGCTAACCGAGCCGGGCAGGTCCTTGTAGAATGTCGAGGTGGCCCAGTTGCCGGTCTTGTCGTTAAGCCACAGGGCGGCGTTGGCGCTGTGTCCGGCGAGAATCACGGCCTGGGCGGGCTCGGGCGCTATGGCGAAGACTCGTGTCACGCCCCCGCCGGCCACGCGCACCTCGTCGGCGATGGTGCTCACGGTGAGCGAGCGGGGCGAGAAGGCCACGCCGGTGAAATTGCCCATCTCGGCCGCATCGGCCATGGCATCGACGGCGCGGCGGCCTTCGCGGTCATATACGCGCGAGCCGGCCACGGAGGTGGTCGACGGCGAGGCGCCGGTCATTATCATGGCAGTGGCGGCTGTGGCGTCCACGCCCGTGCCATAGTCGGCATTGGCAATCACCACGCCGTCGCGCAGCAGGCGGTTGAAGCCGTCGTCGCCGAATTGTCCGCGCAGCATGTCCACATACTGGCGGTCGAGACCGTCCACAATGATACCCACCACCAGCTGGGGACGCACACGCGTCTCGGGGCCCAGCGCCATGCCCACCACCGATGTGATGAGCGCCAGCACGAGGCCTGACATTCTGTAGCGGGTATTGCAGCCGTTCATTTATTGCGGTTTCTGAGATTTATATATACATAGCTTGCCGCGCGCATCATGTCGCCGAGGACAAGCGGAAGAAATGCCGCGTTAGCGCTCTGAGGTATCCACCACCAGCACAGCAACCCGGCAAAAAGCAATGCAAAGTTAATAATTTGATATGACATAACCACCTTCTTGCACTTTTTTAACCAAATAAATATTACGGGGATGAGGCAGAAGGGATTGAGCCATAAGTATAGATAATTGGGCGAGGTGGCCTCGTGTACCGACACGAAGATGAGGAATGTGAGCAGCAATCCCAGCAGGCCGAGGATGCCGAAATACACGGCGTCGACCCAGCGGGTGACACGCCGGCGGCGAATATCGCGCACCGTGAACGCCAGCAGCAGGGCGAACACAAGCCAGCACACCGTCACAGGCCTCAGCAGCAGCGGCGTGGGAGCGGCCACGGCGGCATCGGCCGGAATGTCGACAGCGACAGTGGGACGCTCGGCTATATGACGGCCCGACACCGTGGCGCCGTCGATCTGCTTTTCGAGCAGCAGGGGCACGAACGCCAGCTCGGCAGGCTCAAGCTGATAGTCGATGCCCGAGCCGAGCGCCAGGTCGATGCCAAACTGATACCACGGATATCCTTCATGATACCTGCGCATTACGTCGCGGAAGGTATAGGGCATGGGGGTGACATCCCATTCGGTATATCCGAGCCTGACGCTGTCGGGAGCCACGGCGCGGCGGATAATGTCGAGCGGACGGGTGGAACAGTTGTCCTTGACGTAATTATAGCGATATACACGGTTCTCGGGCAGCAGGTTCTCGGCCACCATATCCACCAGGCGTCGTGTCTGCTCGGGGGTGAGGAGAAGGCGCTGCTCCTCCACGCGGCGGCCCTGGCGGCGGTATGACTCCACAAACCACGCCCACGGAGCGGCGGCGGCCATGTAGTCGGTCTCGCCCTTTACGAAGCGGTACACGAAGTTGGGAGCGTCGAAATCGAATACGCCCCAGTTGACGGCCACGTCGCGGCCCGGGCCCATGTCGATATGCAGGGCCGTGTGGCCCTCGAGCTCGTATATATCGCCGCCGCGATAGCATGTGACGAGCGACACCACCGTGTCGGGGGTCTGCGGCGACGGGGCGGCGGATACGCCGACGGCGGCAAGCAGGCAGAGCAGTAAGGCGACGACGGCTCTCATCGTATATCTATTAGCTTATGTGTCTGCAGCGACAGGCGCCAGCGGGGATGTTCCATACAATAGGCCACGGTCTCGGCCACATTGGTGCCCGAGAGCGGCTGCAGGAAATGATGGCGCGCGGGAAGCATGGCGGCTATCTCCTCCACATCCTCGCCGCGGAACACAATCTTGAGCTCGTCTACTCGGTCTATGTCCCAGGGGGCGTCCTTGGGCGAGCATGTCACCCAGTCTACCTCAACGGGCACGGGCAGCGAGCCGTTGGTCTCTATCTGCACGTAGAAGCGCCGGGCCTTTATAGCACGCAGCAGGTCGGAATCGAGCTGCAGGGCAGGCTCGCCGCCGGTGATGACGAGGTGGCGCGACGGATAGGCGTCGATGGCCTCGACAATCTCGTCGGCCGTCATGTCACGGCCGTCGAAGTGGTCGGTGTCGCAGAAGGGGCAGCGTCGGTTGCAGCCGCTGAAGCGCAGGAATACGGCGGGCGTGCCGGTATAGTAGCCCTCGCCCTGCAGCGAGTAGAATATCTCGTTGATTCTATATGTTTTCATCGCGCTCGTAAGATGCAGTGTTGCCCTCGCTCTCGCGCACGTCTACCCTGTAGCAGTTCTCTACGTTGTCGCAGATCCATCGGGCCAGGTTTTCGGCGGTGGGATTGAACGGGACGATGTCGTTGAGACAGGCGTGGTCAAGGCGGTCGGTGACAGTCTGTTTTATGTGGGTGAAATCGGTCACCATGCCGTTGGCGTTGAGCTCGCGGGCGCGGCAGTGCACCGTCACTATCCAGTTGTGGCCGTGCAGGCGCGAGCACTTGCTTTCGTAGTCAAGCTCAAGGCGGTGTGCGGCCGATATTTCGAGAGTTTTGGTAACGTAATACATATTCCGGTAAAAATCAGGAAGGGTTTGACACGGGAGAAATCCCGGCTTTTTCGGCCAGGCGGTAGAGGTATTCGAGAGCGGCCTCGCGGGTGTCCTCGATCTCGCAGTCCTTGATAGCCTGCTTCAGGTTCTTGGTGAAATAGCCCACAAGCGGACTCTGATGCAGCCCGAACATGGCCATTATCTCGTTGCCGTCGACCGGCGATTTACGGTTGCGCTCGAAGTCCTTGGCGGCTATGTCTCTGAACTTTTCCTCCACAATGTCGAAATTGTCGAGAAAGCGCTGTTTCTTGGCTTCGTTCTTGCTGGTGATGTCGGCGCGGGCGAGAATCATGAGGTCGGCCAGGTCGTCCTCGGCATAGTTCATGAGACGGCGCACGGCGCTGTCGGTGACTTCGTCCTCCACAAGGGCTATGGGGCGCATGTGAAGCTCCACGAGCTTCTGCACATAGCGCATCTCGGCGCCGAGGGGCAGCTTGAGCCGGCGGAAAATCACGGGCACCATCTTGGCGCCTATGAAGTTGTGGTTGTGGAAGGTCCAGCCGGTTTCGGGATCATAGCGCTTGGTGCGGGGCTTGGCGATATCGTGCAGCAGGGCCGCCCAACGCAGCCACTCGTTGTCGGAGGCGGCGGCCACGCCGTCGAGCACGGCGAGCGTATGATAGAAGTTGTCCTTGTGGCCGCGGCCCTTCACCACCTCCACACCGCACATGGCTTCGAGTTCGGGCAGGATGAGAGCCAGCAGGCCGCTGTCGTGCAGCAGTTTCCAGCCTATCGACGGACGGGGCGAGCGCATTATCTTGCCCAGCTCGTCCTTGACACGCTCGGCGGTGATGATGGTTATGCGCGAGGCGTTGCGCCGGATGGCCTCGAAAGTCTCGGGGAAGATGTCAAACTCCAGCTGGGTGGCGAAGCGGATGGCGCGCATCATGCGCAGGGGGTCGTCGCTGAATGTTATGTCGGGGTCGAGCGGCGTGCGTATCACGCGCCGTTCGAGATCGCCGAGACCGTCGAAACGGTCGATAAGCTCGCCGAACGTGTCGCCGTTGACCGATATGGCCATGGCGTTTATCGTGAAGTCGCGGCGCGACAGGTCATCGTCAAGAGTGCCGTCCTCCACAATCGGATTGCGCGACTCGCGGCGGTATGACTCGCGGCGGGCGCCCACAAACTCGAGTTCGAGCGCGCCGGCATGCAGCTGTGCCGTGCCGTAGGTGCGGTAAACGGCGATATGGGCGCGGGGGCCGATGCGCCGGGCCACCTCCTCGGCAAGCCCGATGCCCGAGCCCACCGTGACGAAGTCTATGTCCTTGGAATGGCGGCGGAGCAAAAGGTCGCGCACGTATCCGCCCACCACATAGCAGGGCCGCCCCATTGAATCGGCAGCCTCGCCCACGAGGCGGAACGCACGGTGCGAAAGATTGTCTTTCAGATTCATCTATACAAGATTGGTTATTTCCTCGTGTGCGCCGGTAAGACAGCGGGCCGGGCCGTCGGGCTGCACAGCGTATGTATTCTCTATGCCCACGGCTCCTACGCCGGGGATGACGAATTTGGGTTCAACGGCTATTACATTTCCGGCCTCGAGAATGTCGCGCGAGCGCGGAGCCAGCACGGGCATCTCGTTGACCTGTATGCCTATGCCGTGGCCCACGAAACCGGCATGATAGCGGTGGCCCATGAACGAGCCGGCCATGCCGGCGTCGTCGACCATCTTCACGGCTATGGCGTAGAGGTCTCTGGCGGCTACGCCCGGACGGGCCATGTCGGCCACGGCGCTGCAGATCTGACGCGACAGCTCGTTGGCCTTGACAGCCTCGCGGGGGGCCTCGCCCGCCACATAGCAGCGTGTCATATCGGCCATATATCCCGTGAAATTGCCGTTCATATCCACCATTACGGGCGCTCCCGGGCGTATGATGGTGCCGTTGGCGCCAACGGGGAGCGACGGACCGAGGCCGGCGCCGCCCATGGCGAAGTCGTAGGGCGAGGGCGTGTCGGCGTTCTCGCCGGTAAGCACATTGCCCATGAAAATCTCCAGCTCGGGGCCGCTGACACGGAACTGGCCCAGACAGCCCTCGAGACGCAGGGCGCGCTCGATTTCTATCTGCAGCTCTATGTCTGTCATGCCCTCGCGGTAGAGTCGCGGTATGTCGTTATATACCTTTGTCATGCGTATGCCCGAGTCGGCTATCAACTTTATCTCGGCCTCGGTCTTCACCGAGCGTGCACGGCGCAGGGCGGCCGAGCCGTTGCCTATGGTTACGTCCTCGCCGAGCATGGCGCGCAGACGCTCCACGGTGGCCCAGGGTGTGTCGTCGAGCATGAGGCCCACGGTGCGGGCATGGCGGCCGGTGGCGGCCAGCACGGGGGCGATTTCCTCGGGTTTGCGTATGACATGCACCTCCGAGCCCTTGAGTTCCGACGGACGGCGCACGAAATAGGCCACCGAGCCGTCGGCCTCTACATATATGTAGCCGCAGTAGACACGGCCTGTAAGATAGAACAATGTGACATTGTCACCTGCAAGGATGGCGTCAAGCCCCAGCTCGCGCATACGGGCTGTGACGCGGCCCACGCGAGCCTGAAGCTCCGCGGCCGACAATAATTGCAGATATTCTTCCTGTTTGCTTTCCATAATTTTCAATCGCTTAGAACTTGTTTAAGATCGCTGAAGCGGTCGATGCGAAAATCGGCGTCGCGCACTTCGCCGAATCCGTAGGCGGCCCATACGAATTCCACGCCCGCGGCATGTGTGCTATCGCTGTCGCGCTGTATATCGCCTACATACACGGGGCGTTTCAGATTATAACGCTTTTGCAGGCGCCTTATGTTCACGTCCTTGTCCACGCCGGTGGCGCCGAAGCTGAGCAAATCGGTGAAATAGCCGCGGAGACCCGTGGCCTTCATGAAATTGTCGAGCCCTCGCTCGGCGCAGTTGCTCACCATGAACAGGCGTATGCCGTCGGCTTTCAGCTCGCGCAGCACATCCTCCACCCCGTCGTACAGGCGGCCGCCGAGACGGGGCACAATCTCGGCCTCCACCTCGAAAAGCGGCTCCATGAAATCCTCGCGCGCCAGGCCGGTGCCTGCCGCAAGGACATCGAATATCTCCTCGAGAGGACGTCCCATGAGGGCCACCATCTCGCCGTAGGTGACGGGGGCGCGTTTCACGCCGAGGCGCGCGAATGCCGTGTCCCATACCTTGCAGTAGGTGTCGACAGCATCCCACAGGGTGCCGTCCATATCGAATATTACCGAATCGATTTTCATTTAATTATATATATGAGTCCCACCTGCTCCACGTCGGCGAGGGTGTCGACGCGCATGATGTGGCGGATACGGGCGGGATGGTCCACGTCGTAGCGGTAGAGTCCCGGCAGGGTGTCAACGGTCACATAGCTCACGCCGAGGCCTCGGCCGTGCCACTTGCCGTAGACATCGGCCAGCTCGATATTTACCGTATCGAGCCTCATGGAGTCGACGTCGGCGGCCAACGGGGTAGCCAGCTCGAGCCACAGGTTGCTGTACAGGTAGCCGTTGGTGTGTCTGACCGCCACGGCTATGCGAGCGTCGCCCGATTTCGCGGCCGGCTCGGGCACTGGGGTGAACTCGAAGGCATCGCCATATGCCCATCCGTCGGCGGGGACGCTGACAAACGCGGCATTCTCGGCCGGCGGCCCGGGCTCCTTGCAGCCGTGCAGAAATACCGGCAGGGCCAGGGCGGCTACCAGCGCCAACGGCGCCGCGGCTCTCATTCCTTGTCGGGCCCGGGTGCCGAGGGCTTATCTCCGGGGCCAGGCTGCGGCCGGGCGGGCTGCTGCCTGTCCCGGTCTTTGGGTTTCTTCTTGCGCTTGGGCTCGGCGGCCTTATCGGGGCGTTCGGGCTTGTCGGCATGTGCGGGAGCCTGCTCGGCGGCGTCGGCCGGCTTGGCGGCCTTCTTCTTTTTCTTGCGCTTCTTCTTGTCGAAGCGTGTGAGGTCGTCCTCGCCGAGGATATCACCGAATGCGGCTTTCTCGCGGGGCTTTTCGGGGCCTTCCTCCTTGAGCGACAGGGGCTTCTCGCCGGCCTTGTTCATCGCAATGATCTCAAAGGCGCGCGCGGCGCTGATCGTGACGAGGTTGGCGGCCATGCTCTTGTCGGTGGAGTATGTGATTTCGCGCTTGAATATGTCGGTCTTGAAGTGGTAGTATGTGGCGTCGGCTGTCTCGAGGCGTATCTCCTTGCCGGGGACAAAGCGCGAGCTTTCCACATAGGTGTCCACCTCGAAGTTGAGGCAGCATTTGAGCTTGGCGCACTGTCCGGCCAGTTTCTGAGGATTCAGGGATATGTCCTGATAGCGCGCGGCCGAGGTGGCCACGGACACAAAGTTGGTCATCCACACCGAGCAGCACAGCGGACGTCCGCAGGGGCCGATGCCGCCTATGCGGCCGGCTTCCTGGCGCGCGCCTATCTGCTTCATCTCGATACGCACCTTGAATGTCTCGGCCAGCACCTTGATGAGCTGACGGAAGTCAACGCGTTCGTCGGCGATATAGTAGAATATGGCCTTGTTACCGTCGCCCTGATACTCCACATCGCCTATTTTCATGTTGAGGCCGAGGTCGGCGGCTATGCGGCGGGCGCGTATCATGGTGTCGTTTTCCTTGGCGCGCACTTCTTCATAGCGCTCGAGGTCGCCGGGGCGGGCCTTGCGGAATACGCGCTTCACCTCCTCCTCGGCATCGGCTGCGCGGCGGCCGCGGCGCTCCGAGCGGGCGGCCTGCTTCATGCGGCGCTCCACAAGGATGCCGGTGAGGGTAACGCGGCCTATGTCGTGGCCGGGAGAAGCCTCAACGGCCACCATGTCGCCTATCTCGAGGGGGATGTTGGTGGAATTGCGGTAATAGCCCTTGCGGGTGTTCTTGAAGGTAACCTCCACCATGTCGCTGTCGGCATATCCGCCGGGGATATCGTCGAGCCAGTTGTAGCTGTGAAGCTTACAGCGCGGCTCGTCGCTGCCGGGGCGCACGGTGCGCGGAGGCTGCTGCGGATTGGCCCCGGATGATTCGGGGATCTTGTCGTCGTCCATGTCTGTAACGGATTACTTGGCGAAGGCCACCGAACGTGTCTCGCGGATAACGGTAATCTTTACCTGTCCGGGATATGTCATCTCGTCCTGGATGCGCTTGGCGATTTCCGACGACAGCTTTTCGGTCTCGACATCATCGATCTTGTCGGCGCCGACAATCACGCGGAGCTCGCGGCCGGCCTGTATGGCATAGGTCTTGACCACACCGGGATATGACAGGGCCAGCTGCTCGAGGTCGTTGAGGCGCTTGATGTATGCCTCTACAATCTCGCGGCGGGCGCCGGGACGCGCGCCCGAGATGGCGTCGCACACCTGTACGATGGGAGCGAGGAGCGAGGTCTGTTCCACCTCGTCGTGGTGGGCGCCTATGGCGTTGCAGATTTCGGGTTTTTCCTTGTATTTCTCGGCGAGTTTCATGCCCAGCAGTGCGTGGGGCAGTTCGGGCT
>CAYNXG010000056.1:0-11001 GCA_964401095.1 uncultured Bacteroides sp. | reverse complement strand
CGTAATCATATTTGTCAACAAGCTCGACCGCGAAGGTCGCGATCCTTTTGACATTCTCGACGAACTGGAAAACGAGCTTCACATTGGTGTGCGCCCCTTGAGCTGGCCTATAAACATCGGCGCTAAATTCAAGGGCGTGTATAACATCTTCGAGCATTCGCTGGATCTGTTTACCCCCGACAAGCAGAAGGTGAGCGAACGCGTTGAAATCGATGACGTGAACGACCCGCGTATCGATGAGGCCGTTGGCGAGGCGGATGCCGCCAAGTTGAGGGAAGACCTCGAACTGATTGAGGGCGTATATCCCGAATTCGATGTCAACGACTATCTCGAGGCCCGTATCGCGCCCGTGTTCTTTGGCTCGGCCCTGAATACATTCGGTGTGAAGGAGCTTCTCGACTGTTTTGTGCGGATAGCTCCCGCTCCGCGCCCTGTCACGGCAATCGAACGCACGGTGAATCCCGACGAGGAAGGCTTCTCGGGCTTTGTATTCAAGATTCACGCCAATATGGATCCCAACCATCGCTCGTGCATCGCATTCGTCAAGATATGCTCCGGCAAATTCGAGAGAAATGCCGGTTACAAGCATGTGCGTTCCGGCAAGGTGATGAAATTCTCGGCCCCCACGGCGTTCATGGCCCAGAAGAAAAGCATAGTCGACGAGGCATGGCCGGGCGATATCGTAGGCATTCCCGATACGGGCAACTTCAAGATTGGCGATACACTCACATCGGGCGAGGAGATTCATTTCAAAGGTCTTCCCAGCTTCTCTCCCGAGATGTTCAAATACATCGAGAACACCGACCCCATGAAGTCAAAGCAGCTTGAAAAAGGCATACAGCAGCTCATGGACGAGGGTGTGGCCCAGCTTTTCACAAACCAGTTCAACGGCCGCAAAATCATCGGCACGGTGGGTCAGCTTCAGTTTGAAGTCATCCAGTACCGTCTTCTGCACGAGTATGGCGCACAATGTCGCTGGGAGCCTATATCTCTTTACAAGGCTTGCTGGATAGAAAGCGATAATGAAGAAGCCCTTGCCAATTTCAAACGCCGCAAACACCAGTTTATGGCCATAGACCGCGAAGGCCGCGATGTATTCCTCGCCGACTCCAACTATGTGTTACAGATGGCAAGGACCGACTTCCCCGACATCACCTTCCATTTCACCAGCGAATTTTAATTCCTACACCTTATCATAATAATCCGCCAACCCTGATTAAATGAAGGATTGGCGGATTATTTGTTATTTCATCATGGCGCGGGCGAGTTCTCGCTTGTCGTCGCGTTCTTTGATGGATTGTCGTTTGTCGTATTCCTTCTTGCCTTTTGCCACACCAATGACGAGCTTGGCATACCCCTTTTGACTGATAAACAGTCTTAAAGGTACGATGGTGTAGCCGGGCGACTGTGATTCTTTCTCAAGTGCGGCTATTTCTTTGCGGTTGAGCAGCAGCTTGCGGTCGCGACGTTCTGTGTGGTTGTTATAAGTGCCGTAGAAATATTCTGCGATATACATGTTCTTTACCCATACCTCGCCGTCATTGATATAACAGAAGGTATCTACGAGCGAAGCTTTACCCATCCTGATGGATTTTATTTCCGTACCCGTAAGTACAATTCCTGCAGTAAAGGTATCGGTTATCGCATAGTCGAATGTGGCTCGGCGATTCTTTATATTGACTTCCTTGAATTTTAATTTCTGTGCCATAATAGTGATATATGAAAATTATGGTAAGCTGATATCGTAGACCTTTCCGTGATATTATATGAAAAGGCTCAGTACCATTCCCAGCATTATGGGTACGGCAATTATCGCCAATACACTCAGCCCCAGAAACGTCATGAGGTTGTCTTCATTTACCGACATGTATGCCGCGGACTTGAACATGATTACAATCGAGAGGATAGGGAGGAATCTTGTAAATGTCATGGACGCCGGCAGCAGATTGGCAATTATGATGTACAGGCCGTTGAGTCCCATAAGATAGGTCACGAAAATATCAGCCTTGTTGAAGTTGATTTTAGGATTAACGTATCTTGGCAAGGTCATGTCGAGAATTATACGCGCTATGAACATAGACACGAATAATGTTCCCGCAATCGCTATTGCAGACAGGAGCACGGAGAAAAAGCCCCCGGAACCGTAGAAGAGACGTATGAATTCAGAGGCCGCAGTGACACCTATCCACGGGAAAAAACCGGTGCGCCGCACTTCGTCGGGCGACGGTATGGATTCGGAAATATCCTCCCATCCGCGCGAAGGAGCGAGGAGCAGTTGAAACAGTTGTCTGATATATTGCCACATGACGGTCTACGATGTTAATTTTAACTACAAAGTTACTAAAATTGTTGGCTTAATTAGTACAATTTTTGTAATTTTGCCACAAAATAATTCAAAGGAACCCGGAAATGATTAAAACAATTCTTTCAATAGCCGGCAAGCCCGGCCTGTATCGTCTTGTCAACCAGGGCCGCAATATGCTCATTGTAGAAGCACTTGCCACGGGCAAGCGCATGCCTGCCTATGCACGCGACAAAGTGATGTCGCTCGGCGATATCGCCATGTACACTACAGAAGATGATGTGCCCCTGGCCGACGTTCTCGAGATGCTCAAAGCAAAGACAGAGGGTAAGCCCGTGGATGTGAAAGCGTTCAAGAATGACGAGGAGATGCGCGAGTTCTTCGGAACAGTCCTCACCAACTTTGACCGCGAACGTGTGCACGATTCCGATATCCGCAAACTCTTCCAGTGGTATAACATCCTCATCGATGCCGGCATCACAGAATTCAAGGCTCCCGAGCAAACCGAGCCCGCAGCCGATGAACCAGCCGAAGCCTGATACGGTTTGAAATAACAAATAAAGCATAAAATAATACAGGAGACAAGCTTTGACGGTTTGCCTCCTGTATTATTTTGTGGTGTGTCGTAAATGCCTGGGTTATTTGTCGGCGGGTTCTTCGTCTACATTTATCTGAGATGCGAGCTGGTCGTTGAGTTTGGCGAGCTGGCGTTCGAGCTTTTCAAGTGTGATACTTAGCTTACGGCTGCGTTGCAGGGAGCGTCCGTATGTCCATGTGTTGCGGAATGCGGCAAGCTGTTTGGAATCAAGTTTCACGCTTGTATGTCCCTTGGTGCCCACGAGCTCTACCGTGACTGGCGGTGTGGCGTTCCACATGGCTTCGACAAGGGGCGAGGCGGTCTCTTGCGACAACGACATAATTTCCGAGCCTTCCATAGCCACTGACTGCGAGGGCGCCGTGACAACATCGCCCATACGCAATGAGTTGAGGCCTATGGGCTTTCCCGCCGCATTGGCGATAAGGAAGCAGTAGCCTTCATCGTCGACACGCATCTGGAGACAGGTGCGGTTCATTTCCGTACCTGTGAAGATATCTTTGTCAACGTAGTATCCTTCAGTGCCTTCCAGATCAATTTTCTTGAACCGGGGCGCGAGTTCCTCGAGCTCGGCATTGGTGGATTTAAGTTGCAGCTCGGCGGATGCGAGGCTGTCGCGTGTAAGGTCGGAGAGGGCTCCGAGACGTACGGTGGTGCCTTCGCGGCGCACGTCGAGACAGTCGCGGTATTTTTTGTCGAGCGTGTCGAGCACTACGATTGCCGAGTCATACTTGTGTGCGGCTACAAGTTCGCGGGCATTTCCGAGCAGCCGGCGCGCTTCCTCTATGCGGCCGTTGTTGTCTGAGCATGAAGCGCACAGCGCCAGTGCCGCGATTGCGGCAGGCAGGATTTTACGAGCGTTGAACATCTTTTACGCCTTTTACGGTTTTTAGTTTTTTGATTAGCTGGTTTAGGATAGACTGGTTGCTGACTCCAACCACGAGCACACCGTGAAATATGCCGTCGTGGCTTTCAATGGATATATTGCGCAGAGTGGTATTCTTTTCCTTGTTTATAATTGAAGTGATGTTAGTGACAATGCCGATATCGTCACGGCCCACGATGCGCAGTGTGGCGCCGAATTGCGCGCCGATCTTGCCGCTCCATCGTGTATTGATGATACGGTAGGGATAGCGCTTCTGTATGTTCAGGGCGTTGGGACAGTCGCAACGGTGAATCTTAATCACGCCCTCGGCCGATATGAAGCCGAAAACGTCATCGCCGTAGATGGGGTTGCAGCATTTGGCCAGACGGTAGTTGATGCCTTTTATGCCTTCGCCGATAATCACGACATCGGTGCCGTGGCCGTCGTTGCCTGCATCGTCGGGCCCGGGCTGCTGCATCACGAATGTATCGGCCGAGATGCGTTCGGCGCCTTCCACCGCTTTGCGTTCCATCTCGATATGGGCCTCGATTACATCGTTGACCTCGAGCTTTTCCTGGGCTATGGCGGTGTAGAAGTCCGTTATGGTCTTGTAGCCGAGTTTTTTGACTATCCGCGACAGAGAAGCATCATCGATTTCCACCTTGCGGTTTTTGCAGCGGCGTTGCAGCATCTCCTTGCCGAGTTCGCCGGCGCGGCTCTCGATTTCCTTGAGCGTCACCCTGATCTTGTTTCGGGCCTTGGTGGTAACGACAAAATTCAGCCAATCGAGTTTGGGCATCTGAGTGGGCGAAGACAATATCTCCACGGTGTCGCCGCTGACGAGGCGATAGTTGATTTTCTGATTCTTGCCATTGACGCGGCCGCCGGTGCATTGTGTGCCGAGTTTGGTGTGAATCATGAATGCGAAGTCGAGCAGCGTGGCGCCCAGCGGCAGATTGTATAGATCGCCCTTGGGGGTGAAGACAAAAACCTCCTTGTCGTAGACGTCCATGCGCATGTTGCGCATCAGCTCGAGCGGGCCGGAATCGGCAGTCTCCAATATGTCGCGCACATTGTTCATCCATGTGTCGAGGTTGCCCTCGCTCTTCAGTCCTTTGTATTTCCAGTGTGCCGCAAGGCCTTTTTCAGCGATAAGGTCCATGCGGCGGGTGCGGATCTGAACTTCTACCCAGCGTTCGCCGGGCCCATAGACAGTGATATGCAGGGATTCGTAGCCGTTGGACTTAGGTATGGAAATCCAGTCCTTCATTCGCGAAGGATTGGGCGTGAACATATCCGTTATGAGAGAGTAGGCCAGCCAGCAGTCGCTTTTTTCTTTGGCGTCCTCGGAGTCGAGCACGATACGTATGGCGAACAGGTCATAAATGCCGTCGAGGTCGTTTTTCTGCTTCTTCATCTTGTTCCAGATGGAGTAAATCGACTTTGTACGGCCTTTTATCTCGAATTTCAAGCCCGCTTCCTCCAGTTTACGCTTTACGGGCGCTATGAAGTTGGCGATATATTCGTCGCGCTTAGTTTTGGTCTCGTTTAGTTTGTGGGCTATGCGGGTGTAGATGTCGCGGTTGTTGTATTTTAGCGACATGTCTTCGAGTTCGCGCTTTATGGCGTAGAGTCCGAGGCGATGGGCCAGCGGCGCATAGAGGTAATTGGCCTCGAGAGCCACTTCGCTCACACGTTTTTGGTCGGGATGATGGTTTATGGCCTGCATCAACACGAAGCGGTCTACAATCATGAGGATAATCACGCGTATGTCTTCGGCAAAGGTAAGAAGAAGATTGCGGAAATTCTCGGATTGTACCGAAGGCGATTTTGCATAAAGCTCCGAAACCTTTATAAGACCGCTGACAAGACGTGCCACATCCTCGCCCCAGTCGGCGGAGAGCTCTTCGAGAGTCATGAATCCGTGGCGGCACGGATTGAACAGCATGGTGGCCACGGTCATGTTATGGTCGGGAGCAATCTGCCGGCACAGCGCCAGCGCTGTGTCGATGCCACGGCAGATGGGATTGAATCCAAACCGGTCGCGATGATAATATCCTTCGGCGGAAGCCTTTGCAATCTCCTTTCGCAGTCGTGAGAGTTCTTCGGCGTTAGTGGCGTCGCCGAGATTGCGGGCCAGGGCGCGGTAGCCTCTGACAATGTGCTGCCGCTCTTCAGGTGTGAATGTAAGTTGCTCCATCGTCGTGTGTGTTAGAAATTATACCGATGCAAAAATAAAGAAAAAAAACGAAAAAACACAGGCGAGCGCTGTCTTATTTCCAAAAACTGCGAGAAAACAGTACCACTATGGTATAAATCTCAAGACGGCCGGTGAGCATGAGGAATGACAGCACCCACTTGGCGCCGTCGGGAATAGAGGTGAAGTCGTCGCCATATCCGGTGAGCGACGCGCCGAAGCCGGTGTTGCAGATACACGAGAACGACGAGAAGAACGAGTCTACGGCAGGCAGCCCCATGAACGAAAGCAGCGTGCCGCCTGCTGCGATAAGCAGTACAAAGATACACAGAAACGCTATCACCTTGTCAACGATGTCGCGGCTCACAGCCTTGCCGTTGTGCGTTACGGCCAGCACAGCATTGGGATGGATGACGCGGCGCACCTGGTTTGAGACGTATCGCTTGAGATATATGAGACGATCAATCTTTGCGCCGCCGCTTGTAGAGCCGGCACAGCCGCCCGACAGCATCATCATGAATGTAAGCGACAGCACGAACGGCTGCCAAATGTGGAAGCCGGGGGCGAGATAGCCGGTGGAGGAGATAGACGATACGACCTGGAAAAGCGGGTACAATGTGAGGTCGCGCCATGAGTCTACCTCTCCGCGCAGCGCGCAGCCTATGGCAAACAATAGCGTGAACGACAGTATCGACACAAGATATACCTTGAGGACATCGTCATTGACAAGGCGTTTGTATCTGCCCATTACGGCATTGAAGAGCATGGCATAGTTCATGCTGCTGAGAAGCATGAAGATGCAGATTACAATCAGCACATAGTCGGACGAGAATTCCTCAACCGAGCCGGGTCGCGACGAAAATCCGCCGGTGGATATGGTGCCGAACGCGTGGCATATACTGTCAAAAAGATTCATAGGGCCGGCCCAAAGAAGCAGGGCGGTGACTAACGTGAGCAGAATGTATATGAACCAAAGAGCCTTGGCGGTCTGGCTGATGCGCGGCAGTATCTTGTCGTGGGTGATTCCGGTGGCTTCCGCATTGAACATGAGCATGCCGCCGGCGTTGTTGAGCGCCGGTATCACGGCAAGGGTAAAAATCACGATACCCATGCCGCCGAGCCATTGCATGAGCGCCATCCACATCATCATTCCGTGCGACATGCCGCTTATATCGCCGAGAGTGGTGGCGCCTGTGGTGGTGAAGCCCGACATGGCCTCGAAAAATCCGCTGCTTATGTTCGTGGCCGGACTGCCGAACACAAACGGCAGCATTCCGAATATCGAGAAGAAAACCCATACCGATGCCGTGAGCAGAAAGCCCTCACGTGTACCCATGCGTTTGCTTACGGGTGTTATACACCACATGAGGCGTCCGCACAGGCCGGTAAGGACGGCCGTATAAGTGAATATAATCCAGTCGGGTTCGTCATATATCAGTGCCGTGAACAACGGAATCAGCATGAACAGTGATTCTATCATGAGCAGGCCGCCCACGATTCTCAGCAACATCCTGAAATTGATTTTCCTTCTCATCCGGGATTTATGTAAACAGACGTTCAACCTTGTGCAGCGATCCTGCAAGACAGAACACGAGTACTTTGTCGCCGGCTTCTATGCGGGTGTTGCCGGTGACAAGCATTCCCGCATTGTCGCGGATAAGCGCGGCGAGGGTCATGCTGCGGTCGAGGTGCAGGTCCTTTACGGCTGCGCGGGTTATTTTTGCGCCGGGGCGCACTACCAGCTCGGCCACCTCGGCATCGGTGAGCGCAAGACACTTGGAAGTCGACGAGTCGGCATCGAGCAGCAACTGGAAGATAGAGCTTGTCGCCAGCAGCTTTTTATTTATTACCGTGCCAATTCCGAGGGCTTCGGCCTGGGGGATAAATTGAATGTCCTCCACTTCGGCGATGCTCTTTTTGATTCCTGCTTCCTTGGCCGCGAGTGTGGTGAGGATGTTCGACTCACTGCTCGGGGACAGGGCTATGAATGCGTCACAGTCGTCGATACGTGCATCGGCAAGCACTTCGGGGTCGCGTGCGTCGCCGTGGATAATATCTGCGTTAGGACATTTTTCAGACAGTGTGGTGCACATCTCGCGGTTATTGTCGATGATTGTGAACTTATACCTGTCTGAAGACATGTCTATAAGGCGAATGGCAATTTTGCTCCCGCCCATTATCAGCACGCGTCGGATTTTTCGCTGAACCTTGCCGCAGAGTGTTATGAGGTCGTCGACATGTTCGCGTGTCGACGTTATGTAGAGAACGTCGCCCGCCTGCATGTAGTCGTTGCCTCGCGGTATGATGGTCTCGCGGTTGCGGCGTATGGCCGATACGTGGAAATGTCCGGTGGTGGATGCGAATTCCTTGAGCTGCATGCCTGCCAGGGGGGCGTTCTCGCGTATGCGTATGCCTACCAGGATAATCTGTCCTTCATGCAGTTCAAACCAGTTGCGCACCCACGAGTGCTGCATGGCCGTGTCAATTTCGCGGGCCGCGAGATATTCGGGATATATGAGATGGTCCACACCCATCCGCACCATTGCATCGTGGTTTTCCGGATCCATGAAGCCATAGTGTGATATGCGGGCCACAGTGGTCTTGGCGCCGAGGCTTTTGGCGATTGAGCATGCTACAAGGTTGGTGGACTCGTGCGGCGTGACGGCGATGAACAGGTCGCAGTTGTTGACACGGGCCTCCTTCTGAGTAAGGAACGACGTGGGTTTTCCCGGGACGGTCATGAGATTATATGACGCGTCGAGCATATTGAGCCGCTCGCGGTCTTCATCGATAACCAGGATATCCTGCTCCTCAAACGACAGGAGCTTGGCCAGGTGCGTGCCTACCTCACCGGAGCCGGCTATTATGATTCGCATTGCGATGCTTCTTTGATTGCATTATAGATAGCGTCGGCATCTATTCCACAGAGCTGTTTCAGCTGGGCGGGCGTACCCTGAGTGATGAATTTGTCAGGTATGCCGAGGCGTATTATATGTGGAGAATGTCCGTGCGATGTCATCCACTCGGCTACGAGTCCGCCCAAACCGCCGTTGACGGTGCCGTCCTCGACGGTCACAATCGGACAGCCCGCGTCGGCCACTTTTTTCAAAATGCTCTCGTCGGCCGGCTTGAGGTATATCATGTCGTGAAGGGCGGCGTCGATGCCGTTGTCGGCCGCGCGTCGCACGGCTTTCAGCGCGTCGGATGCCACGGCGCCGATGGTTATGACAGCCACGTCTTTTCCTTCGCGGAGGGTGCGTCCCGTGCCGGGCATGATTGTGTCGGGCACATCTGCCACAGGCTCGGGAGCCGTGCCGCGCGGGTATCTGATGGCAAAGGGCCCGTAATCTCCCTCGGCCGCTGTGCGCATCAGCGCGCGCAGGGTGGGGGCGTCGGCCGGAGCGGCGATTGTAAGATTGGGAATCGAGCGCAAATAGGCCAGGTCAAAGGCACCGTGATGTGTTACACCATCCTCGCCGACGAGGCCGGCACGGTCAATACAGAATGTCACGGGCAGGCGCTGTATCGCCACATCGTGGATTATATGGTCGTAGCCTCTTTGCAGGAAACTTGAATAAATGGCCACGAACGGATGCATGCCTTCCTTGGCAAGACCGCCGGCAAATGTCACGGCATGCCCTTCGGATATGCCCACGTCGAAGACTCGGCCGGGCATCTCGGCCTGCATTATGTTCATTGATGTTCCCGAGGGCATTGCGGCCGTTATGCCCACAATCCGGTTGTCCTTACGGGCGAGCTGCAACAGTGCCTCGCCGAAAACATCCTGAAATTTGGGAGCCGACGGTTTGTCGGACGGTTTGTCGCAGTCGCGGCGTCCGGTGGCGGGGTCGAATTTTCCCGGGGCGTGCCATTTCTCTGGATTGGCCTCGGCCGGAGCATAGCCCTTGCCTTTGACCGTGCGGAGATGGAGCAGTCTCGGGCCGTCCATGTCGCGGATATCTGTAAGAACGCGCACGATAGTGGCGATATCATGGCCGTCGAACGGGCCGAAGTATCGTATGTTGAGACCTTCAAATATATTCTGTTCGCCTCCGGCGAGCGATTTCAGGCTATTGTTGAAACGCATTATAGCGCCCTTGCCCCGCTCGCTCACGAGGTGAACCTTGCGCAGCGACTTGTAAAGACGGTAGCGCCAGCGGTTATAGCTCGGCGAGGTGGTGAGGTGGGCAAGATAGGAGTTTAGCGAGCCTACGTTGTGGTCAATCGACATGTCGTTGTCGTTGAGCACGATCAGCAGGTTGTTGGGAGTATTGGCCGCATTATTTATACCTTCAAATGCAAGGCCTCCGCTCACTGATGCGTCGCCGATTATAGCCACTACGTTGCGCCGTCTTGCCTCCTTGTTCAGACTTGCAGCCACGGCCATGCCGAGCGCGGCCGAGATTGAGTTGGACGCATGCCCGGCTGTGAAGGTGTCGTATTCGCTCTCGTCGGGGTTGGGAAAACCGCTGAGGCCGCCCATTGTGCGGTTGGTGTTGAATCTGTCACGTCTTCCGGTCAGCAGTTTGTGCCCGTAAGCCTGATGGCCCACATCCCATACGAGTCGGTCGTAAGGCGTGTCGAATACATAATGCAGGGCCACTGTAAGCTCTACAGCACCCATGCTCGATGCGAAATGGCCGGGATTAGACGAGCAGGCATCAATCAGGAATTCCCTGATTTCAGCGCATACCTGAGGCAGGGCCTCCACCGGCAGACGTCGCAGGTCGGCGGGCGAATTTATGGTGTCGAGAAGCCGCGCGGGCCTCGCTTCATTTATGTCCTTTGTCGTTTCTGACATATTTTTTATATACAGGTACGAAAACTATTATTGCCGAGGCCACGATAACAAACACAAGGTAGGGCGTGATACGCTCCGACCGTGCGATGAGCAGGCCTACTGTAGCCGCCCAGGCTACAAACAGCAAAATGAACCGTATTATAACTGAAGTTTTCATAATTTCTGCAAATTTAGCAAAAATACTCGAGCAAAAGAAAATTTATTTTCATTTTACCGCGATGGAAATTTTTGAATCGACAGC
>CAYNXG010000055.1:0-11133 GCA_964401095.1 uncultured Bacteroides sp. | reverse complement strand
GTGTCATATATCGAGGAGATGCCTTATGGCCGCCACGGGATGATGCCATATCATGCGTGGGCCCGAAAACCTCATCACGGCCCGTATTCTGTCGGCCATGTCCTTGCGATAGCAGTGGATGGCGCATTTGCGGCATGAGGTCTTTGCCTCGCCGTGGGGACAGCGGTCGAGCCTGGATTGGGCGTAGGCCAGCAGCTCCTCACACTCGGCGCAGAGTACGCGGTTGCCTTCCTTGCGGCGACAGTACAGGCGTATCATCTGCTCTACCACGACTTTCTCGCGGTGGATACGTCCTCGCGGAGCTGACGTCCCGGGCATGTATATGACTCGTGTTCCGTAGTGGATTATTCCGCGGCTGTCTCTTCAGCAGCCTTGCGGAGCTCGATATACTTGCCGTCGGCACCGCAGAGACGGGTGATTGAATCGTTCTCTACGTTTACGGTGGCTATTGAGGGGATAACCTGGCGGAGGAGATCCTCTACTACCATATTCTCACATGCCATTTCGGTCATTGCGCCGGGATCGAGTGTGAGCGAGTCGCCTTTTACTACGTATGTGCCGGAGATTGAGTTGCAGTTTGTGGAGATGAAGTAGGTGGAGTCTGCGTTGAAGTTGATATACTGCTTGGTGTCGGGGGTTACCTCGGCGGGACGGGCCGACAGCGAGTCGTTAACGACTACATTTTCGATATACCACTTGCCGTTGAGGTCGCATACTGTTGCCTCGTCGAGGGTGTCAACTGTTTCTTTTTCAACGTTGGCCGTGTTTTTTCCGCCGCAAGATGCGAGCGTTAAGGCTGCGACAGCCATGATTAAAAATCGGGTTTTCATTTTTGTCAGGTAAAATTATTTCCGTTAGGAATAACGTATCGTAGGGTAAAAATATTTGATGAATAAGATATTTTATGTGTTTAGGCCGGCTTTGTAGGCCTGCGAATGCTGATGCTCGCGCGGGATATGATACTGCCGCCCGTCTTTTATAAGGTATGAGCCGGTCTGATGGAAACAGAACGGCACCCCGGCCTCGACACAGCTGCGGTGCAGGTCGAGAACCCATGAATAATCGAGCGGCCTGGCATATTTTCCCGACTCTCCGCCTACCGATACTTCCTCTACAAGAGCCGGGTCGAGATAGCGCCCCAGGTCAACGGGGCCAAGCATCGGGGCCACAATCACCAGCCGGTGCTTTATGGGCAGCGACAGGAATACGGGCAAGCGGGCGTCGGCCCTGTCCTGATTCTCCACGGTGCAGCCCACGGCCACATTGTCGTACCCGTCGCCCCAGTCGTCGGGCAGCAGGGCGGCAAGGCGTTCTATGCGTTTTGTGAAGAAAAAGAAATTGCAGTCGCGGCGAGTCCTTATCATGTCCCATATCTCCGCACGCCAGCCGTCGGCTTCCTCGATAAGGAAATCCGAGGTGAAGCACAAGGCAAACTCCGTGCCAGCAGGATATTTCAGATTGCCTTTCCTGTCGCGTTTTACGGGCATGTTGAATGCCGCCGTCCTGCGCACCTCGGCGGTGGGCAGGGCGGTGCCGAAGGCGGCGTCCTCGCGGTAAACATAGCAATGCCGGCATCCAGCGCTTATCTTGTGGCAGCCGTGCCACGGATTCCACATGGGCATATCGGCGGATATCAGGATGAGTGGCGTGAATATTTCTCGCGGATTATATCGAACGACCGTTTTACCAGGGCGTAGACTTCCTTGTCGCTGAAGTCGCCGCCAAGCTGTATTTCAAGCCAGTATCTGAGGCTGCGGTTGATCGGAATGTTCACCGACACATGATTCATGCGTATCTCCTCTATTTCGTCGGGGGTAGACCTTACGTTGACGTATGAGAAGTTGTCGATGTCAATGATACAAAACATGTGGCCGCGGGTATAGAACACCAACAGCGAGTCATAGCGCGCGGCAAATTTGCCGAACGGCGTTTTCTCGATAACATCATCGCCGAGAGACAGACAATATTCTCTGAAATCCTCGATATTCATCCGTTTCATCCGTTTTGACAAAAAACAATAAATTCACTCGCAAAGTTAAGAAATAATGCGGAAAAAATTTATAGAGGCTAAAAATGACCAATTCAATATCAATCCGGCTGAAATGATTATCTTTGCGCAAAAAACTAAACCCGATAGCTTGACGAGTCAGGGGCTACCGGGAATCAACACTACAAAAGTAGTGCTTTCTTTTGATTAAAACAAATCCTGGCTAATAAAAGATTATAAATCAAATGAAATTCGCCGATTTTCAAAACATATTGTCCCCGGAAAGACTTAATCGATACGTAGCGGCATGCGGCAATGACACTAGAAAGGCTATGTCGTTATATCGTATGAACCTTAATCTTTCGCAGGAGGTATTTACCTTGCTGAGTTGCTTTGAGGTAGCTTTGAGAAACGCGATAGACCGAGAACTGACTGTTCGCTTAGGATCCGACTGGCTGCGTGATTCCATATTGAGCGGCGGTATTTTCGATATTCCAGGTTGCCGTGACAGCGCAAGAATCATCAACAAAGCTTACAATAGACTGCAAAGGAACGGCGAATACACACATCATAAATTACTTGCCGAAATGGAATTCGGAGTATGGAAGTACATGTTCGCGAATCCACAGTATCGGGCAACAGGTCAGATATTATTGAGAATATTCCCGAACAAACCGCGCTCATCAGCAACTATTCAATATAATAATGCCTTCATGTTTAATGAGCTTGACGGTATCAATATCCTGCGTAACCACATAGCGCACCATGAGCCAATCTGTTTCGCTCGTCGTCAGTCGCGTATCGGCACTGTTTATATTCTAAATGCATATCAGACTCTTCATAAACTGTTCATGTGGATGGGGATAGATAGCCATTCTTTATTGTACGGGCTTGATCATGTGCAGCAGGTATGCAATCGGATAAATGCGAAAGAATCTCAATAAATAGAACCAACATTTATTGTCGAATTGGCTCTAAATGCTATATTCTATATAGCAAAACCTTGGAGCAGAATAGAATTCTATATGCCGAGGGGGCGGTGCGGCTGCGATGTGTCGTTAAATTTAAATAAATTTTCGTTGAATATCGGATTTTATGTAAATTTGCAGCGCAAAAGCCAAATGTAGTTCAAGATGTATATTGTGAAAACCTTGGGTTCATATCCCTGCGTTCAGTATAGGCTGTAGTCAAGGTATATGAACCGTCTGATCAATCTAATATGAAATTAAATCTGACAGCCCTCATTATTATATTAATGTGGGTAATGAATGTTTATGCCGGTTCGCCGTCCTCCGGTGATGCCGACAGCGTAGGAGTCCGCACGATACACGGCAGCGTGCTGGATAAAGGCAATATACCTGTCATAGGAGCCGATGTAAGGGTCAGGGAAGACGCTGCAAAGAGCGCTGTGACTGATATCGACGGAAAATTCACTATTTCCGATGTTCCTGACAGATGTGTGCTTCAAGTGTCATATGTAGGATATATGCCTCAGGAAATCAAGGTGATGCCCGGTAAGGACAATTACACTATAATCCTGCGGGCAAATCACTCGGTGCTCGACGAGGTGGTTGTCGTGGGCTATTCCACTCAGAAGAAGGTTGACCTTACGGGCGCGGTGTCATCGGTAAGCGCCGATGCCCTCGAAGACCGCCCCATTACTAACGCCACAAGCGCGCTAGCCGGTCTTGCGGCAGGCCTCACCGTAACAAATTCGGGCGGCAACACGCCCGGCTTCGAGTCGCAGAGCATATATGTGCGCGGCCAGGGAACCCTAAATAACTCCGTGCCTCTCGTGGTGGTAGACGGTATGACCGGCATAGCCCTCAGCGATATAAATCCGCATGATATCGAGAGTATATCCGTGCTGAAAGATGCCGCGTCGTCGGCAATCTACGGCTCGCGCGCTGCCAACGGCGTTGTCCTCGTCACCACGCGGCAGGGCCGCGAACGTGCGCCGAGAGTCACCTACAGCGGCAATGTGGCTTTCGAGACGGTGGCAAAGAGGCTCAACCTTGTCACCGACTATGCCGATTTCATGGAGATTCAGAACGCCGGCCTTGTCGTCAACGGGCAGGCACCGCGCTTCTCGCAGGGCAAGATTGACGAGTGGCGCAACGATGCCGGCCGCAATCCTACGATATACCCAAATACCGACTGGCAGGACCATATCTACCGTAATCCGTCGGTGGTGCAGAACCACAACCTGGCCGTGACCGGCGGCTCGAAAACCGTGAAGTATAACATCACGCTGGGCTATATCAACAACCCGGGCATGATTTACTACACCGATTATCAGCGCTATCAGCTGCGCTCAAATATTGATGTCAACATCAAGCCCTGGCTGAGCGTCGGAACAAACCTTTTCGGTTTTATCGACAAAAACAATCCTTCGTCGGAAAACGCGGCGGCAGGCGGCGACGTTATTTTCGGCTCGGGCGCGTTCAATACCGTGCCGGGCATGACGCTCTACGACCCCGCCACGGGGCTGTATGGCGGCATACAGAATCCCGAGGAGGAAAACGTGAGCAACTTCAACCCCTATCGCCGCCAGTGGTTTTATGACACCGACTATCCCACCAAGACAAAACGCTCGGTGATGAAGCTGTACGCACGCGTGATGCCCGTGAAAGGGCTTACCGTGCAGGGAACCTTCTCATATAATTTCTGGGAGCGTAACGTGGAACATCATCTTACCGACCGCGATCTATATCGCTTCACATTCGACGGGCCGGTGCTTATCCGCGAGGGCGTTGTACGCACATACATTCGTCGCTACAATTATAAAAACATGTTCCGCTCGTCGGAGCTTACGGCACGATATAAATTCAACGTCGACAAGCTCAATATCGATGTCTTTGCCGGAATGAGTCAGGAATATAATAAGTATGACAGGGATTTCTACATCAAATACGACCTGGTGGACCCGTCGCTCGGCGCGATTGACGCCGGCATGACCAACGGCAACATCACCGGCAATTACAACGAATGGGCCATGCGCTCGTATTTCGGCCGTATAAACCTCAACTGGGACGACAAATATCTTCTCGAGGCCAATCTGCGCGCCGACGGCTCGTCAAGGTTTGCCCCGGATAAGCGCTGGGGCTATTTCCCCTCTGTCTCGGCCGGCTGGCGCATCTCGCAGGAAAAATTCATGAGCGGCACGTCGTCGTGGCTCAACCAGCTGAAGCTGCGCGCATCCTACGGCTCGCTGGGCAACAACGCCACTACAAGCTATTATATGTATCAGTCGCTGTTCGCCACCACCAACTATATCCTCAACGGCAGCATCGCTGGCGGACTTGCACAGGTGGTGCTCGCCAATCCCAAGCTGACATGGGAGAAGACCTATATGACCAATGTGGGCATCGATTTCGCCTTTCTCAACAACAGGCTCAGCGGCACATTTGATATATATAACAAGAACACCGAGGGAATATTGATATCGCTGCCCGCCCCGCTGGAACACGGCACAAGCACTGTGCCCAACCAGAACGCCGGCGAGGTGAACAACAAGGGCTTCGAGGTGGATATCCGATGGAACGACCGCTTAGGCAAGGTCTCCTATAATGTGGGCTTCAACATGGGCTTTGTAAACAACAAGGTCACTAAATTCCAGGGCGATGTGTCATCGATAAGCGGCGTGTACAAGACTCAGGAAGGCAAGCCGATAAACCAGCTGTATGTGATTACGGTTGACCGCATCGTGCGCGACCGGTCGGATCTTGACTATGTACAGTCGCTCGTCGACAAGAATCCCGATTATTTTGCCACCTACCAGCGCCCCGAACTCGGCGATTTCCTGTATCGCGATGCCAACGGCGACGGCAAGCTCGACACCGACGACCGTGTGGAGATAGGCTACGGCACATTGCCGAGGCTTACCTATGGCGCAAATCTCGGTCTGAGCTGGAACAACTTTGATTTCAGTGTGCTGTTCCAGGGCATCGGCAACCATAAGGTGTATTACAACAACCAGGCCTTCCGCTTTGTCACGGTCATGGGCCAGTCGCTCATCAAGGACATCACCGACAATGCGTGGACTCCCGAAAATCCGTATGACTCCAGATATCCTGTCCTGCGCAACAGCGCCAACGGCAAGAATAACATAGCCAGCGACGCCTTTGTGCATAACGCGGCATACCTGCGTTGTAAAAACATCCAGCTTGGCTACACCGTGCCAAAGAAAATCACCAAGAAATTCTTCGTGGAAAACCTGAAGGTGTACACAAGCATCGACAATCTGTTCACAATCACCAAATTTCCCGGACTCGACCCGGAAGTCGGGGCCAATGTAGGCTATCCCGCCGTCCGTCAGTATTCAGTGGGCCTCAATATATCTTTTTAATCAATGAAAATCATGAAAATAAAATATGTGGCCGGTATGCTCGCCGCCGCAGCCATGATGACCGGTTGCGAGAGCCTGGACTATACTCCCGGCGACCAGATGTCGGGACAGACCTTCTGGCAGACCGAGGCCCACGCCCGTCAGGCAGCCGTGGGCCTGTATGCCGCGATGAAAGCCGACTGGTGCTTCGGCCTTGAGTTTACATTCGATATGTGTAGCGACCTTGCCGACGGAACCACCCCGTGGTCTGATATTTCCCGTGGCAGCTCGTTTGCCTCAAACAGTGGCGGCGTGCAGAACCACTGGCAATATCTGTATGAGCTGGTGCATCGTTCCAATACCGTGATACGCAATGTGGCCGGTATGCCGATAAGCCGGCAGACAATCGACCGTGTCACGGGCGAGGCTAAATTCCTCCGTGCTATGGCATATTTCCGGATGCTCAACTGCTGGGGCGGCGTGCCCTATTATGATGAGACCTGTGATATCAACGAGCAGTTTGCCAATCTCAATGCGCCGAGAAGTTCGGCCGACGAGATTCGCGGTCATATAATCGCCGACCTCACCGAGGCCATAGAGAAGCTGCCCGTGGCGTGGGATGCCGCCGATCTGGGACGCGCCACCAAAGGCGCGGCATACGCCCTCCGCGGCAAGGTGTATCTGTTCAACCGCCAGTGGGACAAGGCTATCGCCGACTTTGAAGAAATTGTTTACAACAAAAGCAATAACTACGGCTATGCGCTTCATCCCGACTATAACGAGCTGTTCAGGCTCTATAATGGCAAGCACAGCCCCGAGATGATATTCTCCATACAGTCGATTGACGGCAACACGGCCGGCTACGCCCTCAATATCGTGGGGTATTTTGGCAACAAATCCACAATGAGGCTTATCGCGAGCAACTGTATCGTGCCTTCCACCACGCTTGTGGATATGTACGAGAACCTTGACGGCTCGCCGTTCAACTGGGATGACCTGTTCCCGGGCTTCAATTCGGGTGACTCGCAGCTCCGGCGCAAGTATATGAGTGTGGCAATTGACCAGGGAAGCACAAAAGTCACCGATCTGCTCGAATGTGACACCACAAAGGTCATGGACGCTTACCGTCTGCGCGACCCGCGCCTGTGCCTGAACGTGATAACGCCGTATTCGCATTATCTCGGCACCGACGCTGGCTCAAAGCCCCGCGACAAACAGTTTGTCCTCGCCGACCCGTCGAAGGGCGGCGCGCCCATGGAGGCCATGGCGTTTATCCGCAATTCCGAAGGCTGGAACTCATACTTCTGGCGCAAATGGATACCGACCGGCAATCTCGACGGATACTGGGGCGAATACAACCGCACGCCGTATGAATTTCCGCTCATGCGCCTTGGCGATGTGATACTTATGCTTGCCGAGGCATATAACGAGGCCGGCTACACCGACAAGGCCGTTGATGAAGTCAATAAGATACGCGCCCGTGTCGGCATGCCGGGGCTTAACAGCGGAGCCGCATGGCTTGCTGTCGGCGGTCGGGAGGAGATGGCCGACCGCATACGCCGTGAGCGCGCCTTTGAACTTGCAGGCGAGGGGCAAAGATATTGGGACCTGCGCCGCTGGGGCCTGTTGAAGCAGTCTGTCAGAAACGCCACCGATATTTTCGGTGACCTCATGTACACGCGCACATACCAGCCACGCCATGAAACATGGCCGATACCCCTTGTGGAGATGGAGCGCAATACAAGCCTTAAGCAAAACGAGGGCTGGTAAGGAAGTTTGACATTTTTTAAGAAGACTGCGCGGCATTGTAGAAATTTTCTTAAAAAACACACCTGTAAAGGTTTTTTAGCAATACTACGGCCGAGACAGGCTGATTAATCGTTACATTTGTGCTGCCGGAAGCGCTTTTACATAAATGCGCTCTCCGGCAGCATGATTGATAACGATAAACCCGAGCTTGTCATGAAACCGGAAAATCCCGGATACAGATTTCTGATTGTTAATATATTAATGGTGGTTTTGCCGTTTGTGGCCGCGGGCCGCGACAGCGGAATGACCGTAGTCGACTCCGTTACCGGCATGGCCTTGCCCGGGGCTTATATCCTGGACAGAAACGGAAACATCGCCGGCAAGACCTCAGACAAGGGCGTTATGCCCGTGCTGTCGCCGGCCGCCTACCCCGTGACGGTGCGCTATATGGGCTATATGGAGAATACGGTAGACAGCCCCTTCGACGGCCGGGTGATGATGAAAGAACGCATCAACGAGCTTCCCGAGCTTATTGTAGAGTCGCGGGGTAAAAAGGTGTTGCACCTTCTCGGATACGTGCGCGAGTACTCTACGTTATCGACATATTCCGACACCGTATTTCTCTTCCGCGAGAAGATGGTGGATTTTATGATTCCCGACGAGGAGATGAAGAGCTATGCCGCGCGGCGCACTCCTCGCCTGCTGACTTGTAGGTCATATTATAATTTCAGAAACTCGGAGGGCCTCGACAGCGTGAGCGATTCCTTTTCCGAGCACTTCTCGTGGTCTGACTGGATAGGCGTGCCGAGAGGTCTGAAACTCCCCGCAGGGCTGCGCGGCATCGAATCGGGCACCGTGTCGGTTGCCGGCAAATATGGCACGGCGACAGAATGGAGCAAGAACGGCGACAGGGTGGGGCTGATTGTCGATGTCCTCGCCGATACGGCTAATCATAGTTTTGCGCCCGACCTTGCCGGATTTTTTGAAAGTATGGATTTCAGGCGGCTCAGAATCAACTTTGTTTTCGACAATGTAGTTGACGGAGAAATAAGAGCCGCCGACCTTACGAGCATGTCGTTTACGATAGAGTCGAACGGCCGGGGCAGGAATCTTCAGCGGCTGTTCCGCTCCGACGGCCCCGCCTATGTCGAGACCTACGCCGAACTGTTTGTTGTCGACCGCGAATATGTAACGGTGAAGGAGGCCCGCATGTGGGACAAACATAGCTTCAGACGCGGCGATGTAGGGTTCATTGTCACGGATGATGTCCCCGATCTGCCTTCAGATATCCTATACCTTACCGAGCGCGTGGACAATATCGACCGCGACGGCATACGACTTGACAAGAAGCCAGACAAGCGCATTGGCTGCATAAAGAAGCGCAACCGCGGAATCCTTCAGAGGCTTAAATCCATGATAGGGCTCAGGTGAGCATGATATAAAATATGAGTCTGTGCGACTTTGTGAAGGCGACGGTTGTTTATATGGTATGACACATATAATAAATATAAAGCGGGCCTATGAGCCTGCATCGGAAAGCGACGGTTATAGAGTTTATGTTGACAGGCTGTGGCCCCGCGGACTGTCGCACGAAACCTTCAAGTATGATTTATGGGACAAGGACATTGCCCCGTCGACAGAGTTGCGCGAGTGGTTCCACGCCGATCCCGCGTCGCGCTGGGACGAATTCGGCCGGCGTTACAGGGCCGAGCTTGCCTCGGGCAGCGCGCTCGTGGCGCTGCGCCGCGAGCTGGCCTCACGCGACAGGGTGACGCTGCTGTATTCGTCGCACGACAGCGAGCACAACAATGCCGCCGTGCTGCGCGATGTGCTTGAAAAGGCTTGATTAGAGCCGGCTATTATTTTTTCTTCTTGTGCTTGGCGTATGCCGACGCGAGGCGGCGGTGATAGCCGCGTGCCGCATACGACGGGCCGTTGTAGCCGCGCGCGAATGCTGTCCAGTTTTTGTTTTTCAGCGCGGGCAGCAGACCTGTGCGCGATATGAATTCGCCGAAAAGTTCCAGCTGGTCACGCTCCGAGCGCGACATGAGTTCGGCGAAGTGGCGGGGCGATTCCGTGCCGCATTGGCGCCAGTTGAATCCGCCTATCTGGAACATGCCCCAGAATGTGCCTTCGATTGCCGATACCGTGTCGATGTCGAGCGCCTGGTCGAGGCGTGCTTGCACGGCGGCCTGCTGTGAGCCGTAGCGCGAGGTGTTGGGACGCGAGAACACGGCGGGATGTGATTTTGTGTATTTCGACAGATTTACTTTATGGCGGGCCGCCATTTTGCGGAATACCGACAGATCGAAGTTGATCAGGGGCTTGCCTTCGGCCCAAAAGCCTTTATGGGCGTGGCCGGCCTCGATTTCCACTACGGCCTTTACGGCGGCCACTTCCACGCCGAGCTGTGCGGCGAATTCTTCAAAGTCGCGCTCGGTGAGCGGGCCGCGGCGCACTGTGTCGGGTTCCACGAAGCTGAGGCGCACCGTGTCGCCGCCGATTACAAATGTCTTGCGGTCGGGGTCGATGTATTGGATGGAGTCGGGCGGCGTGTTTATTATCTGCGGTGCAGCGCCGCTGTGGGTGGCGCAGGCTGCGCAGATAATCATCGAGAGGAATAATGCGGGGAGAGTGTGTTTATGGTTTTTCATGTATATACTTGTTCCTGGTGTAAGTGCGTTAATTTAGACGCCTTGTCGGCTCCAAGGTTTAAAAAGCCCGCTGCGGGCCATATACCATGATGCGCAGCGGGCCGGGGTTATTTGTTGTGTCAGGCCTTTTTGAGGTCTGCAACCTTTTCGAGGGTGCGTGTGAGCTGGCCCCAGAAGCGTTCTACCGCGGGAATGAACATGCGTTCGCTGGGCGAGTGTACGTTCTGGAGTGTCGGGCCGAACGATACCATGTCGAGATGGGGCAGTTTCTCTTTGAACAGGCCGCATTCGAGGCCGGCGTGGATGGCCTTGATGGCAGGCTTGATGCCGTAGAGCTCCTCGTATGCGTCTGAAGCGAGGTGCATGATGGTGGAGTTCATGTTGGGCTTCCAGCCGGGATAGCCGTCGCCGTGGGT
>CAYNXG010000054.1:0-11232 GCA_964401095.1 uncultured Bacteroides sp. | reverse complement strand
CTCATAAACATCTGAGTGACCGATTGTTATATACCATAACTCCCAAACTTGGGAAGGTAGCCCTTATTTTTCAATTTTCCGCAGATATATCTTTAAAATTCGTTAAACCTTCCAATTCGCGCAAAAATACGTAACTTTGCGGACGATATGATACATGTAGAGATTTCGCCCGAGGTGGCGGCTGCCGCTCCGGAGCTTGAAGTGATAGTAATGGAGGCCGATATTGTCAACGGAAATACCTCCGACGAGTTATGGAACGAGATAACTGCGGCCGCCGGGGCGCTGCATGCCTCGTGCCCCATGGAGCTTGTGAACAAGCGGCCGCCTGTAGCCGCCACGCGTGCCGCATACAAGGCCCTGGGCAAGGAGCCCAACCGCTACCGTCCCTCGGCCGAGGCGCTTTGCCGCCGCTGCGTGAAGGGGCTGGAGCTGTATCGCTCGCTGGCCGTGATTGACCTGATAAATCTGCTGTCGATTGTCACGGGCCACTCCATCGGCGCCTTCGACCGCAATGCCGTGCAGGGCGACAAGATCGTGCTCGGCGTGGGCCGCGAGGGCGAGCCCTACGAGGCCATAGGCCGTGGAATGCTCAACATAGCCTGCCTGCCCGTCTACCGCGACAGCGTGGGCGGAATAGGCACCCCGACATCCGACAATGAGCGCACGAAACTCGGCCCGGACACCACCCACCTGCTGGTGACAATCAACATGTATGGCCGCGGCGAGCATTCGCCCGAGGCCGTGCGCGCCATGGCCGAGGACCTGCTCGTTCGCTATGCCTCGGCCCGCAATATCGAGGTCGTGACCGTCAAGGCTCGGTAGCCGCCGGCATGAATTCGAGTTCGACGCCTACGGCCCGGCGGTCACGCGCATGTATTTCGGTGACGATGTTGCCGGGGTCGCGCAGCGATGCGCCCGTGAGCAGCTCGGCATTCTCGCCGTAGTAGCATTCGTGGTCAAAGGACACCGTGAGGCGTCTGATGCTGTTGGCGTCCCAGAAATCAAGAGGCCACAGGTTCAGGACGAGATCGAGGTAGCGTATGGTGTTGACATGCCGGTTGAAGTCGATGTCGCAATACTTGAACGTGTACTCCGTGCGGCGCACCTCGGCGTCGCGGGCGATGGCCGGAGAGCGTACCTTCTCCACGGGGCATGTGCGGCCTGCCAGGGGATATATCTCGCGCTCCACCTCGGTGAGGTCGGCCAGGGCGCGGGTCTCGGTGTCTATTGCCACCCACATGGAACGGATGTGTGCCACCACATTGCCGTCGGCGTCGAGCATTACGAAGCATCGGTCGCTGAACCGCCGGTTATAGCTTTCAATCCAGGTTTCCATCGTGTACCATTCATTGATACGCGGATATCTCACCATATCTATACACAGGCGCGCGAGCACCCATCCCAGGCGGTGCCGGGCCAGGTCGGCATAGCCTATGCCGAGGGCGTTGGCATGCTCGGTGGCTATCTCGATGGCCCGGGCGGCCACCAGTGTCACAGGCATCAGCCCGCGTGCGTCGGTCTCGCCGGCGGTGAGAAACCAGGTCTTGGTCAATATGTCTTTCGATGCACTGAGGTGCATGTTGCGGTCTTTGAAATGAGTCATGGGGCAAAAATACGAAAAAAAGCCCGGTTATAAAAGCGCCTCGCCCCCGGCCGGGCGGAATGAACTTTTTGTATCGTCGGGGCGTAATCTATAAACAACCTATATTGTAATATAACTTCTGAATTATGAAAAAAGACTCTGAAAAGGCCGTGACAGGAATCCTGTGCATGGTGGCCGTGATATTGGTTATGGCTATTTTCATTCTACTTTGTATCGAACCGGCCAACATGGCCGCGATAGACCGCTACCGCTCGTCAGACAACAAGATGTCGATAGAAAATACGGTAGATTATCCTCTGTATATGCAGCAGGTGACCGTTATAGCCGAGGACTGACGTATCAAGCGGGACGGCCCGCTTAGTCGTCGCAATAGTGGCGCAGTACGCGGCGGTAGGAGTTGAATATCTTGCTTTTGGAGATGAAGCCGTAGTAGCGTCCGCCATCGTCGACGACGGGCAGGTTCCAGGCGCCGGTGGTGTCGAATTTGTGCATCACCGAGTCCATGCTTTCCCCGATGAGCAGCTTGGTGGGCGGCATCGTCATGAACGATGCCACGTCCATCTTGCGATAGAGGTCGGGGCGGAACATTATGTTTCGTATGTCGTCGAGCTGAACCACACCCTGCAGCTCGCCTGCCGCGTTGAGCACCGGGAAAAGGTTGCGGTTTGATTTGGATATTACATCCACCATTTCCTTGAGGGTCATCTCGGGGCGAACACTCATGAAGTCGGTCTCGATCACCGAGTCCATCTTCAGCAGGGTCAGCACGGCCTTGTCTTTCTGATGGGTGAGGAGCTTGCCCTGCTTGGCCAGACGCATGGAGTAGATGGAGTAGGGCTCGAAAATCTTGATTGTGCCGTAAGATATGGTGGAGACGATGAGCAGCGGCAGGAACAGATGATAGCCGCCGGTGAGTTCGGCGGTGAGGAATATTGCCATGAGCGGGGCGTGCATTACGCCGCTCATGACGCCTGCCATGCCTATGAGGGCAAAGTTCTTGTTGGATAGCGCGGGATAAAGGTCGAGCTCGTTGAATACGTATGCAAACAGGAAGCCGGCCATACATCCCACATATAGCGAGGGCGCGAATGTGCCGCCCACGCCGCCGGCGCCGTTGGTGGCCGACGTGGCGAATGCCTTCATGAGCACTATCAGGGCTATGTACAGTATGATGAACCATACCAGCGAGCCGTCGCTATAGAAAATTGAGCCGTCGACTATCGAGCGCACGTCGCCGGCCAGGAGGCCCATGATGGAGTCGTAGCCTTCGCCGTAGAGCGGCGGGAAGAGGAAGACCAGCGCCGACAGGATGGTGCAGCCTATGGCCGTCTTGGTCCACGGATGCTCCTTGAAGCGGCCGAAGAAGTTTTCCATCATATTCATCACGCGGGTGAAATAGAGCGACACCAGGCCGCACACCACGCCGAGCACGATCACGGGCGGAATCTTGGCCACCGCGAAGTCCTCGCTCTGCACGAAGAAGAATTCAAAGGTGTAGCCGGTGTACATGTAGGCGATGGTGGCCGATGTGATGGACGATATGAGCAGGGGCATCACCGACACTGTGGTGAGGTCGAGCATCAGCACTTCCAGGGTGAACAGCATGCCGGCGATAGGCGCCTTGAATATGCCGGCGATGCCGGCGGCGGCGCCGCAGCCTACGAGAATCATCAGCACCTTGGGCGACATGCGGAACATGGAGCCGAGGTTCGAGCCTATGGCCGCGCCGGTGTACACGATCGGGCCCTCGGCTCCCACCGATCCGCCGAAGCCTATGGTTACCGAGCTGGCCACCACCGATGTGTATACGTTGTGGCGCTTTAGGCGGCTCTTGTTCTGCGATATGGCCCACAGCACGCGTGTGACGCCGTGGCTGATGTTGTCCTTCACCACATAGCGCACGTAGAGGGCGGTTATGACCACGCCGAGGGTGGGCAGGAGGATGTAGAGATAGTTGCCCGAATGGAGGTCGATGCGCGATGTCAGCGTGCCCGAAATGGTGTGTATGAGGAATTTGAGCAGCTGGGCCGCCAGGCCTCCGAAGACGCCTACCAGCAGGGCCAGGAATATGAGGAACGTGCGTTCGGAGATATGGTGCTCGCGCCATACCACAAATCGCATGAACAGGGAGTTGAGCCGGTTGTCGTGAATATATTTCTGAGACATTGCTTTTCTTGTTTACCTTAGAGACCTTTGCCTGTCAGCACCGTGGATACGGTGTGGAACAGGATTTTGATGTCCACGCCAAATGATATGTTTTCGATATATAGCAGGTCGTAGGACAGGCGTTCGATCATCTCGTCGACGTCTGACGCGTAGCCATACTTGACCATTCCCCACGAGGTGATGCCGGGGCGCACCTGGTGGATGAGCGAGTAATAGGGCACACGCTTCACGATCTGCTTCACGAAGTATTCGCGCTCGGGCCTGGGGCCCACCACCGACATCTCGCCGCGCAGCACGTTCCAGAACTGGGGCAGCTCGTCGAGACGGTATTTGCGCAGCACACGTCCCGTGCGGGTGACGCGGGGGTCATCGGCCACGCTCAGTGTGGGCCCGTTGGGCTCGGCGTGGACCTGCATGGTGCGGAATTTTATGATATTGAATATTTTCTTATGACGCCCCACGCGCGGCTGGCGGTAGAATACGGGGCCGGGTGAGTCGAGTTTTATCGCCACGGCTATGGCCGCGAACACGGGCATGAGAGCCACGAGGGCCAGCGAGGAGAATATGATGTCGGACAGCCGCTTGATGTTTTCGGTGGCCGGCGGGATGTTGGCATTGGAGATGTTTATCAGGGGCTCGTAGGCCACGTTGGTGATTCTTGTGTGCGACGTTATGATGCTGTGCAGCTCGTGGGGCAGATACAGCGAGAGGTTGAGGGGATACAGCCGCGCTATCAGATTCATTGTGGCCTGGAGGCCGTCGGGGTGAGGCGTGATGATGATGGCCGAGGCTCCCGTGTCGGCAATCAGGCGGCGTATGTCGTCGTCGGATATGTCGGGCCCGGCGGTGGCCGATATGCGGAACATGGGTATGGCTCGCGAATTGGCCGGCCTCACCTTGCGCTGCATGTTTGCCACGGCCTTGTCCGTGCCGATTATTATGGCGGGGTAGATGCCGTCGGCCTTGCGCATGGCATTGCGTCTCACGGCCGTTATGATGATGCGGCCCGCGCATACGGGCAGCGACATGCATGTCCACAGTATCAGCAGCATCTGATAGTTCTCGGCGCGTACGGGCAGGTAGTTGTCGATAAGTATCAGGAAGTAAATGACGAGGGTGGCGATGAGGCCCGATACCGCGCTGTTGTATATGTCGTTGAGGCGGCTTTTTGCCTCCACGTAGTTGTAATAGCCCGATATGGCGTATATAGCCATCATCATCAGCGGGAACAGCAGATAGCTGAGCCTCACCCGTGGATCGTCGAGCAGCCATTCGTCGAAGCTGCGCGGCTCCATCCATCGCGGCTGCAGATGGTAGCGGAACACGTCAAACAGCAATATGCCCGCCAGCGACATTATATAGTCGTTGGCGATATAGCACAGGCGCAGGGCGGTGTATGTTGTCTTGTTGCTCACGATAATGATGGTGTGATATATGACCGGCTATACGGGGCGGTTACGGTTATTTTCTGAGAATCTTGAACAGGCCGCCGCTTGATATCTTTATCACCGACGATGCCTTGGCGGCGGGAGGCTCGTCGCGGCGGGAGGCGCATACATAGTCTGCGGCGCCGATGATTTCCGAATCTATCTCGGCAAAGCACATGGGCGACGGCGCGCCGCTGATGTTGGCCGAGGTTGACACGACGGGGCCGCGGAACGCGCGGCACAGGGCGGCCGAGAACGGCTCGCGGGTGAGGCGGACGCCTATGCTGCCGTCGGGGGCCAATAGCGAGGGCGCCACGTCGCGGCCCTTGTCGTAGACGATGGTGACGGGATCTACGGCGGCCTCGATTAGCTGCTCGGCCACTTCGGGAACCTCTTCCACCGTGGCGTCGAGCATGGCGAGCGAGTCCACGAGGGTTATCAGGGCCTTGGAGTCGGCCCGGTGCTTTATGTCGAAGATGCGTCGCACGGTCTTTTCGTTGCGCGCGTCGCAGCCCAGCCCCCAGATAGTATCTGTGGGATAGAGGATTATGCCGCCACGGCGCAGCGTGTCTACCGCGCTGTTTATGTCCTGTCTTATATCCGGGTCGGAGAGGTTCATATCTTGCTTTTCGGTTTTGTGGCCTGGAATTCCTTGAGGTAGAGCGGGGTGGAGTAGGCGAGGTCGATGAAGTCGCGCCGTGCCCACGCACGTTCGGCCAGGGCCACCATGTCAACGGCCAGGGGCGTTACATCGGGAACGAACACGGCGTTGGGAGCCTTGATCACCTCGCGCGCCTTGTCGGAGCCGTCGCCGAAGAACAGCACGGGGCGGCCCGTGGCCAGGAGGTCTTTATATGAATTTTCATCGAGAATCAGCGGGCCGGGAGTCATAAGCTCGGCCATGCCGAAGTCGTAGGCGGCGGTGAACACCTCCATGCGGCGGGCGTCGATCATGGGCACGAGGATGCTGTCGGGGTCTACGTCGTCGGTGGAGAACATGACGCGTGTGGCCATTATCTCAAGGGTGCCGAGACCTATCAGGGGGATGTCGAGGGCGTAGGCCAGGCCCTTGGCCTCGCTGAGGCCGATGCGCAGGCCCGTGTAGCTGCCCGGACCGAGGCTGACGGCCACGGCATCGATTTTCAGCTCTTTTTCGCGTGCGAAATCAAGGCATTTTTTCACGAAGCCGCTAAGGAGCGCCGCGTGGTTGCGCCCTTCAAAATCCTCGGCATGGGCGAGAATCATGCCCTCGGCTGTGAGGGCCGCCGAGCATACCGAGGTGGTGGTGTCGATATTGAGTATTACTGCCATAGCTCTTAGTTTGCGGGTCCGAGGAGGAGTATGGCGCCGTTGGCGGGGTCGAGCCGCAGCTGTGCGGGCGCTTTCTTGTCGGAGAACAGTCCCGGGTCGAGGCCGAACGTAACGCCGAGCTGGGCCAGCGCCACCTCTTTCGAGGCTATCTCGGTACCCTCATAGATTAAGGATACGCGTGCCGTGCCGGGGATGCCGTAGGCAAATCCGCCTTTGGGGAATTTCTTGGCCTCGCCCTTGTCGTTGACGGGCAGGCGGCCCGGCTCTATCACCTCGACAGACAGGTACAGCGGCGCGCCGGCAAGGTTGTCGGCGTCGAGGATGCCGTCGAAGGGCGATATGCGGGCAATGACGCGGCGGGCTATGCCGGACGAATCGGGACGGACGGTGACGGTGGCCACATCGGTCCAGGTCTGTGTCGTACCGGCAAACATGGCCGTGAGGGCCTCTTCCTGGCCGGCGAGGTTGTCGAGAACGAGCTGCATGGCTTTGCCGTCGGCGGGGGCGTTGTCAGCCTGGCCCGAGAGCAGGTCCGACCGTGTGTCGCGCAGCTCGAAGATGCGCTGTGCGGCCAGCTCGGCGCGCTTGGATGTCGACGACGAGCGTATCATGTCCTGAGTCATGGCCTGGCGGGCGATGTCGCGCTCGAGGATGGTGGGCTCGGGGCCGGCGGCCTCGGGCAGGGCATTGTCGGGAAGCTCGGCGGGCGTGTCGGAGTTGACCGTGAGGGGGATGCCGTCGGGGGTGAGGAGCATGAACGGCGTGGAGCCGTTTTTGAACTGTACCAGCCAGCGGTTGTCGGGGTCGGCCACGCCGCGCGGCGTGATGGTCACCGAGGCCACCTCGACGGTGGTCGACGGCTCGGTGATGGCGTCGTTGATGGCGAGGTGCCGGCGGGCGTAGTTGTGGAATTCGCCCGGTACGCGGCGGGTGTGGCGTGTCTCGACGGTGATGTCGAGGTCGGTTACCGGCAGCGAGTACACGAGGCCGTATTCGGTGGCTTTCGATGCGGTGAGGCGCTGGGTGTTCTGCGCTCCGGCGCCGGCCCATGCGGTGAGTATCGCCGCTATTGCTATGCTTGTGCGTAAGGGTCTCATATATTGTATCATTCGATTATCGATTTTATGGCGCGGCCCAGCATGTCGGCTACATCGCCGGCGGTGACGCCGAATGTGCCGTGCTGCTGCGCGGCCAGCTCGCCTGCGAGTCCGTGGACATACGGGGCGGCTATTGAGGCGAACTCGGGCGGCATGCCCTGGGCCAGGAAGGCTGCGAGCAGGCCGGTGAGCACGTCGCCGGTGCCGGCGGTGGCCAGGGCCGGCGAGCCGGTGGAGTTGAAATACACCTTGCCGTCGGGGCGCACGATGGCCGTGTAGCGGCCTTTCAGCACTATGATGATGTGGCGGCGGCGGGCCACCTCGACGGCGCGCAGCAGGCGGGCCATCGACGAAGGCTGACGGCCGAACAGGCGGTCGAACTCGCCCGCGTGGGGCGTGAGAATGCTCATGACGGGGATGTGATTGAGCATCGACGGGCGTATGGCGATGCAGTTGAGCGCGTCGGCGTCGAGCACCAGCGGGCGCGAGTTGGCGTTGGCGATTTTGAGGAAGTTGTCGAGGGCGTCGATGGTGATGTCGGCGGTACCTATTCCGGGGCCTATGGCCACGGCCTTGTAGTCGCGCCGCAGCTCTATGCCCGTTATGGCCACGTCGCCGGGGTCGTTCTCGTAGAGCGCGCAGGGCACCGATGTCTGCAACACGTAGAATCCGCAGCGCGGGGCGTGGACGGTGACCTTGCCGGCGCCGCCGCGTATGGCGCCGCGGGCGGCCAGGACGGCCGCGCCCAGCATGCCGTAGCTGCCGGCGAATATTACGGCGTCGCCGCAGTCGGCTTTCGACGCGAAGGGCGAGCGCGGATGTATGAGGTGGCGTATGTCGGCCTTCTCCACGAGGCGGTATTTCGACGGGGCGCGTTCAAGGGCCGTGGCGCTGTAGTCGACTGGCACCACCTTCCAGTGGCCCAGCAGCTCGGCGTTCTCCTTCATGAAGAACGATACGCCGGGCGAGCCGATGGCCAGCGTGAGCGACGCATGGATGATGTTGCGGTTTATGAGGCTGTCCACCGAGTCGACCAGCAGGCCCGAAGGCACGTCGATCGACACCACGCGCGGCCCCATCTCGTTGATATACCTTACGATGCTCTGGTAGCCGCCCGAGAGGGGGGTGGTGCGTTCCGAGCCGAATATGCCGTCGATTACGGTGACGTCGCTCTGCAGGTCGGGCATGGAGAACTGCATGCCGGTGACCTCGGTGAGGGCGTCGTCGCCACATTCCTCGCGCAGCCTGTCGCGGGCGGCGGCACAGTCGGCCGTGGCGCGGTTGCCGCCGATATTGAACATGAATACTTCGGGCTTGTAGCCTTGCAGGGTGAGGTGGCGCGCCGCCGTGAGGGCGTAGGCGCCGTTGAGGTCGGGCCCGGCAAAGAGCACCAGCCTGTGGCCCGGCGCCAGGGTGGTGATGATCTCGAACGACAGCGCCTCGCCTATGTTCTCGATCATCTGCCGCTCGGTGATACCCTGCTCCTTCAGGGTAAACTGGCGTATCGCCTTTATTTCGTCAGTAGAAAATATTTTCATTTCGGATATTTTGCGGCCCCGGGGGGCTTCACGATGCAAAATTACTAAATTCACAATAAATATACAGGCTTTATGAATGTTTTTATCGGATAATTTGCGGCGGCGGTGTCGCGGGACGCGCAGCGGGGCCCGCGGGCGCGGGAGCCTGGCATGCGCGGGATGGCCGTAAACCCCTCAAATCATGTTGAAAAACTGTTGCATATATTAAAAGTTGTTAAATGAAAGCATTTTTCTGCTCAAAAATTATGCTATATAACATAAAACGCTTACCTTTGCATCAGTTTTTCATGGTATTAGATTTAAGGTAAGAAGATTATTCGTCGTGATGACGGATAATTTTTTTGTTTATATGGGTATGCTATTTTGTCAGATAGCGAAAAACTGCGTAACTTTGCATGGATTATGGGAAGATTATTATCAATAGACTTCGGGCGAAAACGCTGTGGCATAGCTGCCACCGACCCGCTGCGCATAGTGGCCAACGGTGTAGGCACCGTGCCCACGCATGAATTGTCGGCATTTGTGAGGCAATACATCGCGCGCGAGGGTGTGGACAAGGTGGTGGTGGGATTGCCTACGACGCTTCGCGGCGAGCCGTCCGAGTCAATGAAATATCTCACGCCCGTAATCAACCGCCTGCGCAAGGACATAGCTCCGGTGCCGCTGGTTTTTTTCGATGAACGGTTCACATCCGTGCTCGCCCACCGCGCCATGATCGACGGCGGCATGAAAAAGAGCGACCGCCGCGACAAGGCCATCGTGGATGAAATCTCGGCCACGATTCTGCTCAACGATTTTTTGCAGAGCCGCGACGCCGGCTTGTGATGCGGCGCACGGCTGACAATATATAATTCCAAGGACATAACAGACAAGATTATGAAACTGCCGATATATCTCTACGGCCATCCTGTGCTCCGCAAGGAGTCGGCCGACATAACCCGCGACTACGAGGGGCTCGACGAGCTTCTCGCGAATATGTTCGACACCATGTATGCCTCTGACGGCGTGGGACTCGCAGCCCCGCAGATCGGCCGCAACGACCGCATCGTGGTGATCGACGCCTCGCCTCTCGAGGAATCCTTCCCCGAGCTGGCCGGCGTGAAGCTCACGCTCATCAATCCCCGTCTCGAGGTGCTCGAAGGCGAGGAGGTGACCCGCGGCGAGGGCTGCCTCAGCCTGCCCGGAATCTCCGAGAACGTGAAGCGCGTGGAGCATATCCGCCTCACATGGCTCGACGAGAAGTTCGAGGCCCATGACGAGGAATTCACCGGCTTCCTGGCCCGTATCATACAGCATGAATACGACCACCTGGAGGGCCACGTATATATCGACCATATCTCGCCCATTCGCAAGCAGCTCATCCGTGCCAAGCTCAACAATATCGTCACGGGCAAGGTGCGTTGCGACTACCCCGTGAGATATGCACCCCGTAAAAAATAACTCCGGATAATATAACTTACTTATGGCTGACGACAAGAAGATAATTTTCTCGATGGTAGGCGTATCCAAAACCTACCCTCCCCAAAAGACTGTCCTCAAGGACATATATCTGTCATTTTTCTACGGCGCCAAGATAGGCATCATCGGTCTTAACGGCTCGGGTAAATCATCGCTGCTGAAAATCATAGCCGGTGTGGACAAGAGCTATCAGGGCGAGGTGGTGTTCTCGCCGGGCTATTCCGTAGGCTATCTGGAGCAGGAGCCTCAGCTCGACCCCGACAAGACTGTCATCGACGTGGTGCGCGAAGGCGTGCAGCCCGTGATGGACCTCCTCGCCGAGTTCGACAAGGTGAACGAGGCTTTCGGCGACCCCGACGTACTCGAGGATCCCGACAAGATGGAGGCGCTCATAGCCCGCCAGGCCGAACTCCAGGACAAACTCGACGCCGCCGACGCCTGGAACATCGACTCCAAGCTCGAGCGCGCCATGGACGCCCTGCAGTGTCCGCCCGACGACCAGAAAATCGATACCCTCTCGGGTGGCGAACGCCGACGCGTGGCCCTGTGCCGCCTGCTGTTGCAGCAGCCCGACATACTGCTGCTCGACGAGCCCACCAACCACCTCGACGCCGAGTCGATCGACTGGCTCG
>CAYNXG010000053.1:0-11419 GCA_964401095.1 uncultured Bacteroides sp. | reverse complement strand
CGTCTGCGCGACGAGAACTCGGCCCTCAAGAGCCGCGACCTCCGCACAGTCACCGTGCGCGACGCGCTGCCCGCAACATCCGAGCAGATTCTTCAGGGTATCACACGTGCCGCCCTGCAGACTTCGAGCTTCATGTCGGCCGCATCGTTCCAGGAGACCACCAAGGTGCTCAACGAGGCTGCCATCCAGGGCAAGACCGATACTCTCGAGGGCATGAAGGAAAATGTGATCTGCGGCCACCTCATCCCCGCAGGCACAGGCCTCCGCGAGTATCAGAACCTCGTGGTAGGCTCGGCCGATGACTTCGACCGTGCATCCGCTGCCGAAGACGCCGAAATCGTTGAAATTATCAACGACTGATCCACATAAGATATAACTCACGCGGTCTGCTTCCGTCAATGGAGGCAGGCCGCTGTTATATTGAGTGTGATGAGTGTGATGAGTGTGATGAGTTGATGAGTTGATGAGTGTTTATGAGTTGATGAGTTGACGGTGAACGGGGCGCGGGCTTTATCGTTCGGCTGCGTTTCGATGTAGTTGTAGTTGAGTTCGGTAAAAGAAAAGGCCATAACTGAGTGATATATGTCACAAAGTTATGGACGTTATGTGTTGTGCGAAATGACGCTTATTTAGCTCATTAAACTGTTTGGCTCGATGTCGATATAATAATAGAATGGACCATGAACTTTGAATTGAGATTCATTTACCGTAATGTTCCCGGGTATAAATTCTATTCGATAATAAGGATATTTCAAGTTGAAATAAGAATTGAGTAAAAAACACATTTTAGAGGTCAATTCTCTATCACATTGGAAATGGTTTTCATCTCCACAAGGATACCATTCTTCGTAATCGACTTGAATAAGTTTATTACCAAAATCTTTGATGAGAGCTTCCAATTCTGTTGTGAGCGGAAAATCGTAGAGAGAGAAAAAAATTTGTTGAATTTCTTTCACGTTATAAGAATACCCACAATTTTCGCCTGAATTTGCAATTTGGGTCATTTTAATAGGTCGTTGACCTATACAGATAGGGAAAATATGTTTATTATAATGAGGTTTCATGTCACAAAATTAAGCATTTTAAGCGAGGTATTAAAGAAATACTTCGCAGTCGTTTATGAGTGTGATGAGTTTATGAGTTGATGAGTGTGATGAGTTGATGAGTTGATGAGTTGATGAGTGTGATGAGTTGATGAGTGTTGAGGTGTTGAAGGGACTATAGCTCTTGTCTTTTTCGTGCCGCGCCTAAGGCACGAGGAAGTGATGGAGATTGTCTGCATGAATGAATATCGTTTAATGTATTTCGTTAAGCGATATGCAGATGTACGGTCATGTGCAGAGCGGGTAAAAGACTGCAAAGGTGAGATTGATATGAAAACGGGCGATAACATACCTCGAAAGTATGGTATCGCCCGCTATGATGAAAAGACAGAGATTTATCGAGTTGTAATTCTATTTGAATGTGATAGGAATACAGCAACTGACTCTCTTTGGCTCTCCGTTCATTTTGCCCGGTTCCCATTTTGGCATAATGGAAACAATACGGAGCGCTTCGGCATCTAAAGGAGGTGTACGGCCACGTAGTATGCGGGCATTAGTTATTGTCCCGTCTTTCTCAACCCAGAAAGTAACTATGACACGGCCATGTTCATTGTTTTTCTTTGCTTCTTCGGGGTACTGCAAATTTGATTCTATAAATTCATATAGAGCAGATTCGCCTCCGGGAAAACTTGGTTTAAGATGAGGGTTGACCAACTTAAAAGGAGCCGCATTGATTGAGTCGCCTCTGATAAGGAGCTGCCCCGGAATGCGGTTTTGCTCTTTTTCTTTCTTCATGCGATTATAATTCTCCAATACGGGTGTTAAGAATCGTTTGGTTTTGGTGGTGAAGAGAACCACACCGCCTAATCGCGGACTGAAAATTCTCTTGATTTTTTCGTCCTTAATGACTTCCACGCGTTCAATATCTTCCTTTGGAATAGAATCCAAATCCTGCAGTTGAACTTCGACCCCGTCAACTATGAATACGGGCATATTGATTGAATCGCCTCTGATAAGGAGCTGCCCCGGAATGCGGTTTTGCTCTTTTTCTTTCTTCATGCGATTATAATTCTCCAATACGGGTGTTAAGAATCGTTTGGATTTGGTGGTGAGGAAAATCACTGCACCCAATCGTGGACTGAAAATTTTTCTTACAGCCTCGTCTTGTACGACGTTCATACTCACAATATCGTCTGTCGGGAGAGAGTCCAAATCCTGCATTTGAACCTCGACTCCGTCAACTATGAATACAGGCATATTGATTGAATCGCAAACGGTGATATTGCAGCATCTTACGACATTGCACGAATCAGGTTTAAGTTCTTGAGTATTCGCATTGATTGCTCCTTCACAAGAAGCAAATGAGCTAATGGAGGCTGACGCAAAGCAGGCAACCATGATGGCCCGAAATAAAGTATTCAGTTTATGTTTCATACCGACTTTGATTGATTGTGTGTCAAAGTTCGGCATTAAATTCCGATTTCGACTTAACAAATGTATAGCCCGCGCTATTTTCGTATTATTCTTTGGCTTCAGCAGCCAAATTGCGGCGGATGCGGCTTAAATGATTGGGAGTTATCAAGAGATATGAAGCAATATCTTTCAAAGCAACGACTTTGATTATATCAGGATAAAGCTCGCAAAGTTCAATATATCGTTGAACAGGTGATTTACGATAGATATTGAGATGCCGAAGCAAAACCATCTTGAATAATGATCGATATTCATTCAATAGGTTGGGCGGCAGAATGGCAACAAAATCTTTCAGAGGTACTCTCAAGATTTCGCTGTCGGTTCCGGCGATAATCGACATTTCAGATTTTTCTCCATATAAAGAAGAATGAAAATCAGTTATTAACTCGCCGGGGAACGCGAAGTTGACTACCGCCTCATTGCCCGCAGTGTTGGTGGTGGTTAATTTGAAATAGCCCGAAACAACCAATGCGGCATATCGCGCCACAGTTCCTTGTTGGATAAAAATATCTTCTTTCTGATAATGGCATGCGCAACCTTTCTCTCGGAAAAAAGCTGTTATCTTCGCGAGATCCAAATTGTCGAGATAGGAGTTAAAGCGAGCCATCGGATACAATTATAAGCAAAATTACTAATAATCGGTCAGATATGCAAGCAAGAGGCCGACGCTGACGGTGAATGTCGGCGCGGCTAATTCGATTGCTGGACGGCGGCGAAAGGGGAGGCATCGGCAGCGATGGCCGGCATGTGTGTTCATATAGATTATGAAAAAGGCGGTTCGGAAAAGACATGCGCCGGGTCGATATTGTTAAGGTAATCCGATCTTTTTCCTGACCGTCGGCCATGTCTTTGTCCGAACCGCGTAGCTCGAAATATCATGCCAATTTAGAATAGTGTAAACAAAGGTTCTCGTCTTTTTCGTGTCGGACATATCGCCCGGATTGTGAGTGGAGGAGGGTGGCCGCGGACGGCCGGCGCTCTTTTCACGCTGTAAAATTATAATATTTCGCCCGTATAATAATGGAAACCTGATAGACAATTCAATAGATATAGCTATCCGGAAGCCGCTGTTCATGCGGGTTTATGGCCAATTTGTGTTATATTTGCGGTCTTTTATATACACAACAATAGACCACCTATAGATAAAACAATCGATAGGTGGAGAATCCGATAAAACAGTTGTTTTTTAACGATACTTGCCGCGGGCATATCTCGTGCCGACGTCGGTTGGGCATGGCAATGTCTGCGCAGGAAACTCGGTCTCGGCCGTGCGACCGACCTTGACGCGTTCCTGCGTGCGCGATAGCCGCTGCGGCGGGGCCGGGTCAGCAGCCTTCGCCCGATTGCGAGGGATGGAATGTGTCGATATGGCGGCGCTTTTTGGCGTCGAGAATCTCGTCAACGGCAAAGAATATGCCGCTCTCCTCCACGTTGCCGAATTCATAGTTGATGGCGGTGCCGAACATGTGCATCGTGGGCGACAGGCTCATATAGGCGTTCACCAGGGGCGGTATATGATCGCCGTGGGCGCGCACGTGGGCGTTCAGAATCACGTAATCGTCCTTGAAATTGTCGGCGGTGAATATCGCGGCCATCTCCTCGGGGTCGGTGTTTACAGGTAGCGGCGTGATGGGGCGCACCAGCTCCTCGGGGTCGGGGAAGTGCTTGTGAAGGAAATATAGGATTAGGTCGCGGCAGCGCTCGGTGTAGTTGGGATACATCGTCACCTTGCCGAAAAGGTATTTTATCTCGGGATTTATCACCGTGAGGCTTCCCAGGCCGTCCCACAGGTTGTCGAGGGCATACAGGGCCTTGGCGCCCGCGCGCGACGACTGGTATTCGGGCCTTACGAACGAGCGTCCCAGCTCCAGCGTGTAGGGCAGGTAATCCTTGATGAATTTGTCGGAAAAGCGGAACATGTGGCTTGTGGCGATGCGCGGACGTCCCTGTTCGTCGGTGCGTATGTCCTTGCCGCAGATGAAGCGGTAGCCGCCAAGGATGAGCTTGCTGTCGGGGTCCCATACGATGAGTTGCCGGCAGGGCGGCTCCATAGTGTCGAACTCGTCGATGTCGCATTCCTTGCCCGAGCCGCCTCCGGCCGAACGGAAAGCCACCTCGCGCAGACGTCCTATCTCGCGCATCACGTTGGGCGAGTTGTGGGCGTCCACGATATATATTTTATTGCCGCCCTTGTTGGTGTCGCGTAGAAAACGCTCGGGCGTAAGCTCTGCTTCTATCAATTCCTGGGCTACTGGTTCGATAATCTTGCGGTTCATCTGATAACAATTTTTCTATACTGACAATTAAAGGGCGTCAAAGGTTTTCACAAATCTGTCTTATTCGCAGAGTTTCGGCGGCTGCATCGGCCGACAGCGAGCCGGCGCGCACCGTGCGGCCTACATTTATGGTGAATTCGCTGCCCGCGGCCTTGAAAATCTCGCCCGGCAACAGTATCATCTCGATATTGAATTTTATGCCGAGGCGTTCGCGCCAGCGGGCGGCCTTGTAGAACGAGGGAGAGTTGCATGCGTCGAACCGCAGGGGCACAATGTCGCGGCGGAATTCGCGCGCCTTGTGCACGAAGGTTTTCTTCCATTCGAGGTCGCGGACGGTGCCACCGCGGCGTCTCGAGCAGAGGCCGGCGGGGAATATGATGACGGGCCGGTCGCTTGCCATGGCGCGGTCGATGGCCTGCAGCGACGCGCGGCTCTGGGCGCCGTGCTTGTTGATAGGCAGGAATACGTCGGACAGCGGCTCTACGGCCATCAGAATGTCGTTTACGATGAAATACGGCTCTTTGCCGTAGTGCGACTTTACAAAGTCGATCAGCGCCAGGCCGTCGAGGCCGCCCAGAGGATGGTTCGACACGAATATCACGCGTCCGTGCTCGGGGATAGGCATGTTTTCCTCGCCCTTCACCGTTACCTTGATGTCAAGATGATCGAGAACGGCACGGCAGAAATCGGCGCCTCGACTCGGATAGGCGATGCGCAGCATTTCGTTGAGCTTGTCCTGGCAGATGATTTTTTCAAGCTTACGCACAATCCATTCAGGCACCCGCGAGGCTTTTTTGCCCAGCCGGGTGCGTATCACCGCGCCAACATCAATCTGTATTGGCCCGGCATTGTCGTGTGTCGCGCTGACTTGATTCATTTTTTATGCAAAATTATAAAATTACTCTTAAACCAATCGGATTTTACTTAAAAAATATAGCCGAATACGCATGAACGCCGGTTCTCCCGAGCCGGCGTTCATGATGTGATATACAAACCTATAAATTCGTAAACAATCTATTTTGTTGAAAATGTCCTTTCTAATTGTCCTATGTCATGTATCAATGACACTGCAAAGTTACGCAGCCCCGTACCCTCCTGCAACACAATCTTGCCGATTTATGACAAAATATAAATACAGTACACTCGTATATCTACCATTTACAGAGAGTTGTCTGTTTGCAAATAATAGCAAAAATATAACATAAATCGACCCCTATACAAATATTTTGCCCTTATTTGCCGTGTTTCGGGAATATTTCATTATATTTGCAGTATGAAATCTAACCTGTTAAGCACGAGAGTTATATACCTCATTATGGTATTTTCGGCCATTTTTATGTCGGGAGTGGCTGAAATGCACGCCTCGCGGCCTGCAAAACTCGATAAAGCCCTGTCGGAACTCGACGCCGCCCTGTCGCGTATGCGCGTGCCTTACCTGGCCCGCGTGGCCCGCATAGATTCGCTCAAGACAGAGGTGTCCATGGCACAGGTGCCCGACTATGTCGAGTACATGAGGCTCGGCGACGCATACGTGGGTGTGAGCACCGATTCGGCCATGATATACTATTACAGGGCCGAACAGGCCGCCGAAGCGGCGCGCGACACCATGGGCATGCGCCGCGCATCAATCGAGCTGGCATCGCAGCTTTCCAAGTCGGCCATTTTCCCGTATGCCATGATGATACTCGACTCCATCAGTCCCGACTCGTTCGACCGTCGCGGACGTCTCCGCTATTATCAGGTGGCCGCGCAGATATATATCGACGCGTCGCAAGTGCATTCGCTTGATTATCTGAAAGATTTAAACAAGACGAGGGCTGTGGCCGCTCTCGATTCGATGGCCGTGCTGCTGCCTCCGGGCAGTATAGCCCGACGCCTCACCGACGCGCAGATACAATATGTGTCGGACAATCCCACAATGGCCCTGGGCGAGCTTAACGAGGTCTTCGAGACGCTGCCGCCCGAAAGCCCCGCCTATGCCATAGCGGCAGGGATGCTGGCCAGGTATTATCGCGGTAACCCCGAGAAAGAGGACGAATACCTTTATTATCTGACACTTTCGTCTATCGCCGATGCCAACGCCGCCAATGGCGAGATGGCCTCGCTGATGCATCTCGGGCGCGAGTTCTTCCGTATCGGCGATCTCGACCGCGCGTTCCGCTATCTTTCCACCTCGAGCGAGGCCATACACCGCTCGGGCTCGAAAGTGCTGTATTCCGAGCTTGCCCCCACCATTACCGTGCTCATAGAATCGATGCGCAAGCGCGAGATAGAGCGCACGGGCGCCCTGGCTATATGGCTTGCCGTAACAGTGCTGGTGCTGGTCGTATGTGCCGTGATGCTATGGTACATAGCACGCCGCAACCGCCGTGACAAGAGCCACACTGAGCAGCTTTCGGCATCGCTTACCTCGCGCGACATATATATAAGCCGCCTCCTCGAGCTGTGCTCGGTATATGTCGAGGGTCTCGAGGACTTCAACCGCCTCGTCGGCCGCAAGCTCAAGGCCAATCAGACGCAGGACCTGTACAAGTTGATCGAGTCGGGAAAAGTGTTGCAGGACAACACCGAACGCTTCTTCACCATCTTCGACTCGGCCGTGTTCAACATCTATCCCGACTTCCTGAAAGATGTGAACTCACTGTTGCAGCCCGACAAGCAGGTGACGCTCCCCTCGGAGGGCCGGCTGTCGCCCGAACTGCGTATCGTGGCATTCATGCGGATGGGCGTAACCGAAAGCAGCCGTCTGTCTAAATTCCTCGGCTTGTCGCTCAACACGATATACACCTACCGCAACCGAATGAAAAACCGCGCTATAGACCGCGAGAAATTCGAGTCGCAGATCATGCAGATAGGTGTTTAGCGCTTGATTAGATGTTATATTTTGCGGTATTATGACAATATTTAAATTATTGTAACACAATCATGTATATTTATATTTCCGCGAATATGATTTATATTACACCTTAATACTATAGACAAGGGCTGATCTGTGTTGTAACTTTGCAGTGTAAATAATTTTTAGGTCTAAGATTCAAGGTTATTATTTAGGATTATTCAGTAAAGACAAACAAGGATTTTTAAATGGTTTTAGGTATTTAGTGTTAGACCATAACAAAAAGCCGGGCTGAGAAGCTCGGCTTTTTGTTATGGTGATAATTTTAATTAATCTTTTTCACAGGATGCTTTTTTCGCACCGCCATCCATGCGTCGCGGCGCGTGTCGGGGTTGTATCCGAACCGTTGCAGAGTCCAGGTCGAGTCGATTCCGAGGGTGTCGGAGATGCCCGAGAAGATTATGACCGTGGGCACGGTTTTATAGGGAAGCGCATTCGCCGCCTTGGCGTCGGGGATGCTGCGCATGCGGTCGTTCAGGTAATAGTTCATCCAGTAGGTGGAGCCCTTTAGCGAGGGATGGGCGAACGAATAGACGTCGCCTTTCGACTTCACTATTGCCTCGAAGCGCTCAGTCGTCTCGGCGCTTTTAAGCGGCATGGCGAACAGCGACGGCATCACCGCGCCCGAGTAGCATAGCAGCAGCGACCACACCGTAGGCATCGCTACGGGCGATTTTGAGCGGCCCGCAAACCACCATGCCGAGAATGCTACGGGAAGCGCCAGCAGCAGCCACGCCAGCACGCCGTGGATGTGGAAATCGTTTACGAACGGATTCTTTGTCACGGACAGTATGAGCACGCACACCGGTGCCGCTATGCCCAGGAAGGCCATCGTGCGGCCGAAAAAGCGTATCGGCGCCTCGCCTCTGAAGCTCTCGATCAGTACCGTTATGCCGTAGGCCATGAAGGGGTAGGCGGGCAGCAGATACACGCTGCGCTTGCTCACGGGTATGCAGTAGAACAGCACCACTGTGCAGGCCGTCACCATCGACAGCAGCCCCGAGGGGCGGAACGGCCAGTGATGGAAAGTCTTGGCTCTGAACAGGCCCAGCAGGGCCAGCAGCGTCCAGGGCAACATTCCGGCCATTATCGAGGTGAAGTTATACCAGAACGGCTTGTCGTGCGACGAGTAGCTCATGGTGTTGGTGAGGCGGCCTATGTTCTCCTCCCAGGCAAGGTCGAGAAACATGTCGCCACCGCGCTTCCATGCGGCATAGTACCAGAGGGCCGGCAGGATGAACGACACCACGCACAGCAGCGACATCTTGCCCAGCGTCTTGAAGAAATTGTCGCCGCGCAGCAGCAGGTATATGCCCGCGCACAGACACGGCAGCAGCGAGCCCACGGGGCCTTTGGTGAGCGTGGCCACGGTGAGCAGCGCGGCCGCCGCCGCATACCATCCCACATTGTCGCGCCCCTTGCGTTCGCGTATTTCATATAATATATATATGGCGCCAACCATAGCGGCGGTGAGCACCATGTCCACGCGGCAGGCTTCGGCGGCGCGGAACACCTCGATTGATGTGGCCGTGACGAGGGCCATGATGACGGCGAATTCCTTGCTCTGCGCCTTTTTGGCCCACATGTATCCGGCCATGACCATGCCGATGGCGGCCAGTGCCGACGGCAGGCGCGATATGTATTCGTTGACCACGCCTCCGTTGAATATCCAGGCGAATATGGCTATGATCCACGCCAGGAAAGGCGGTTTGTAGGGGATATCATCGCCGAAATTGGCCGGCAGGATCCAGTCGCCGCTTTGCAGCATGGACACGGCCACGATGGCCTCGCGCGGCTCGCCCTTGGTGAAGAACGGGGTGGAGCCGAGCCAGGGCAGCCACAGGGCGGCCACGGCAAGGAGCAACAGGAAGCCGGTGGAGCCGAAGATTAGTCCGCGTTTTTTCATAAGATTATTAAACAAGCTTTAGACTTTGTATTAAAACGTCTGAGGATATTGAAAAAGTTTGCCAACTCATGCAAGTCGGCAAACTTTTATATGGATTTTTCCTTGATGTGGCCACAGCCGGCTGTCGCCCTACCGGCGCGGGGCGTGGCAGAAGTCAGTTGCGGGCCTCGTATTTATAGATGTCTTCGAGGCGCACGTTGAAGCGCAGGGTGGAGTAGGGCTTGATTTTCGGCTGGATTGACGTGCCGTAGGCCACGTTGTAGGGCACGATGATTTCGGCGGTGTCGCCCACGTGCATGTTCTCCAGCGCTATCGACCAGCCCTGTATCACCTGATTGCAGGCAAAGCGTGCCACGCCGAGCTTGCCGTATTGGTTTACGTTGGTCGACGAGTCGAACCGCTCGCCCTCGCAGTCGTGGCCCACATAGCGCACATCGACTGTGGACGTGTAGAGCGGCACGAGGTTGCCGGCCGTGAGGCTGCGGTCGTTGAAGAAGTGCATCAGCACAAACACGTTTGGATTCCACGCCGGCACCACAGACGTGTAGTAGGGCGTGCCGTCGGGGTTGCGTTTGGCCTGCAGCTCGGCGAGCCATGCGTCGTTGCGGGCCCTCCATTCCTTGTAGTCGTTGAGGTCGATGCTGTTGTCGTCGTCATCCGTGCCGCACGAGGGCAGGACGGTGCATGCGAGAGCCGCGGCTACGATTGCTGAAAGTAATTTTCTCATTTTATCAGAATGTCACTTTGGGGGCGGTGGCAGCCTCTACGTCGGCCTTGAACTGGGGCTTTACGTTGAAGCCGGCTATCGATGCCACGATGGAGCGGGGGAATGTGCGCACGGCCACGTTGAAGGCCTTTACCTGCTCGGTGTAGCGTCCGCGCTCGGTGGCGATGCGGTTTTCGGTGCCTTCGAGCTGGGTCTGCAGGTCGGTGAACTGAGTGTTGGCCTTCAGGTCGGGATATGCCTCGCGCACGGCGTTGACATAGATGTTGAGGGCCTTGCCGAGGTTCTGCTGGGCGGCGTTGTAGCGGTCGAGGTCGGCCTCGGTGGCGCCGGCTTCGGTGCCCTGCAGGGCGTTGGCGGTGTTGTAGGCGTCGGAGAGGCCGGCGCGGGCGCGGGTCACGTTCTCGAATGTGGAGCTTTCATGTGTGGCATAGCCCTTGACGGTCTCCACCAGGTTGGGGATGAGGTCGAGTCGGCGCTGATACTGCACCTCCACCTTGCTCCACTGTTCCTGTACGTTCTCGTCCATGGCCACCAGGCCGTTGCGGGCGCTCACATACCATGATCCCAGGAATACAAGTACGATGACGACGATGGCGATTATAATCGTCGATTTTGAGAATTTTTTCATATCGGTTAAATATTGGGAGAGGGGTTATTTGAGCTTGCGCAGCAGCGAGTTGAGCGACACATGGCCGTGGATGAGGCGGTGCAGGTCGGCCACGTTGACGCGTTCCTGCTCCATGGAGTCGCGGTGGCGCAGGGTGACGGTGTTGTCCTCGAGGGTCTGATGGTCCACGGTGATGCAGAAGGGTGTGCCGATGGCGTCCTGGCGGCGGTAGCGCTTGCCTATCGAGTCCTTTTCGTCATAGTGGGTGGAGAAGTCAAACTTGAGGTCGTCGACGATCTCGCGTGCCTTCTCGGGCAGGCCGTCCTTGCGCACAAGGGGCATTACGGCGCACTTCACGGGTGCGAGAGCCGCGGGCAGATGGAGTACTACGCGCGATTCGCCGCCCTCGAGCTGCTGCTCCTCGTACGACGAGGTGAGGACAGACAGGAACATGCGGTCGACGCCGATCGATGTCTCGATGACATAGGGGG
>CAYNXG010000052.1:0-11419 GCA_964401095.1 uncultured Bacteroides sp. | reverse complement strand
GCGACAATTTCGCAAAAATGACTGACGAGAACCGCACGGAGACCATCGAGAAGACCAAAGAGCAGGTACTGGAGATGCTCAAGCAGACGATTCGTCCCGAGTTCCTCAACCGTATCGACGAAATCATAATGTTCACGCCCCTCAACCGCGCTGAAATCGAGGAAATCGTGGGCCTGCAGGTTCGCTCGATACAGAAGATGCTCAGACAGTCGGGCGGCATAGAGCTTAAGGTTACGCCGCGCGCCCTGTCGCTGCTGGCCGACGAAGGCTTCGACCCGGAATTCGGCGCACGCCCCGTCAAGCGAGCCATCCACCGCCTGGTCCTCAACCAGCTGTCCAAGGACATACTGGCACAGAAAGTCGACAAAGACCATCCCATCGTAATCGATGTCGACGAGGCCACTGACAATCTCGTATTCCGCAACTAAGATCCACATACAAAAACTCGGCCGCCTGTGAACATTTTCGCAGGCGGCCGAGTTATTATTTTATAAAATACCTTTATTCATACTTATCAAACATTTTTCCCGTCATGAAAAAAATATTTTACATACTGTTCTGCGCGTTGCCCGTTCTGGCTTTTACATCTTGTGACGATGATGACAATGACATGCCCGATGTTGACATCAGCATCACCGTGGACGACGCCGTGATTGACAACGGCCGCATATACGCCGTGGCCGGCACCGACTTTGAGGTTGAGGCCATAAAGATTGTCAACAACGAACAGGGCAAGGCAGCCATCATCCCTTATGCCAACTATTATTTTGACTACCGCTATATAGGACAGAGTGTCATAGAGCCTTACGGATATAAGATCTATATTCCCGAAAACATCGAGCCGGGCAATCATGTTCTCGAGATAACGATGCCCGTTTACGCCGTGGATAAGTCGCCGGCCTTCGCAGCCCTCGCATACGAGGTGGTTGTCGTGGAGAGCGAAGACGACCTGCCCGAGACAGGCACCACCGCCACCATATCGCATCCCGCAATCAGCGGCAACGATCCCTCGAAATAAACGCGCCTCTCTTTTTACCTGACGTTCAAGTATATATTTTTTAATTTTAAGACTTCAACTTTTTCATAATATGAGACCTTCAACAGAAAAGGTGGTACGCCGCATTGTCGACGACTACCGCAAAGCAGGGCGCGAAGTGGCCAAGGCCGAATTCCGCCACGATGAAAAAATGGATCTGATGAGCCCCGACACATTCGAGGCCGACGCCGATGCCATCGAGACCGCTTACGAGCAGGGCAAGTTTGACACCGTGCAGGAATCAGCACTCGACGGACTCATGGAAAAATACGGAGCTACGGACATCTATCATCTCACAGCTTCATATTTCAACGCCACCGGCAAGATTCTCAACGTAGAATAAACTCGTTCTTTCAGATGCAAAAACACAGCCGCACGGATTGAATCCGTGCGGCTGTGTTTTTTGCATCCGTTTCCGTTACTTGCGGCGAATGCGGAAGATGCGTCCTTCTACGAGCGAGGCATACACATCGCCCGTATAGGGGTCGATGTCGAAGCCGTTGATTTCGCTTACGCCAAGCGGCTCGCTGAAAAGCACCTTGCGCGTGGCGGGGTCTATCGCCGTGACGATGCCGCGGCGCGAGCCGGCATACACCACACCGTCGTGTTCGAGCACGATACAGGGCGCGTGGTCATAGCCGATACCCATGTCCACGGTCCACAGCTCCTTGAATTCAGGCACGGTGGCGTCAACTGCCACCAGCTCGCCGTCCATGGTCTTGGCATAAATGCGGGTAAAGTCGGCGCTGTGTCCCAGCGACTCGCGGTAGCGGTGGCTGTTGTCGCGCCACAGGGTGCGTCCGTCGGCGCGGTCGATGGCAGTCATGTAGCGGTCGGGAGCCACGACATATACCCTGTCGCCGGCTATTACGGGCACCACGTTGCCGGGGCCGAGCATATTGGCCTCCTTGCCGTTGTTCCAGGTCCAGCGCAGGCGGCGCTTTTTAAGGTCGATGCATCGCAGGTTTGTGTCCCAGGCACCGAAAACCAGATCATTGCCGTCGATGGCCGGGGCACCCTGACAGTAGTTGAAGATTGAGTCGTAGGTCCACTTCACCTTGCCGTCGGCCGGATTGCGAAGTTCAAGACGCTTGTAGCCGCCCTGCCCCCATCCGAAGGGCGTCATGATGCCGTCGGCCACATACGGGCCTTCGCGCGAGGGCAGCATGGAGGTCTTTTTGCCGTCGCGCGAGGCGATGAACGTGCCGGTGGCAGCCGGGAATGCTATCCTGCCGTTTTTAAGTACCATGGGACGCGAGAACACCGAGGCCCCCGTAGGCACGGCCCAGCGCTTGCCGCCGCCGTTCTTGTCAACGGCCACCGCACTGCCCAGCGAGTTGCCGAAGTACACGTTGTCGCGGTCTACAGCCACGCGGGTGAACACCGAGGCCGTATCGGCCCATATCTCGTCGATATCGAATCCGTCGACCTCGCCGCGGCTCACGCGCTCGCGCACGAGGGGTTTGTAATCCGTGCGGGCGGGGAAGGCGAATTTGGGCTCGCGGGGCGCGCCAAGGCGCTTATTATATATGTGTATCCATTCGGGCGACACTTCAACTATCGAGTAGCCGTAGTCGCCGTCGTGCATGTCGAGCGCACGCACCATGGCGCCCTGCAACGTACCCTCCGCGTCGCCTGAGGTATAATTGATCCAGCGGTGATAATGTCCGTTGATATGCGCAATGACCGGATAGCGGCTCAGGGCGGCCGCATATTCGGGGAGGTTGTCGAGGTCGTCTTTCAGCGGATAATGGTTGAACGACAGCACACGCTTGCCGGGAGTTACGAGGCTGTCGAGGGTGGCTTGCAGCCAGGCCAGGTCTTCGGTCTTTATGTGCCCGTCGCCCATCTTCATGTACGGGCCGCAGCCTATACCTATTATTACGAGCGAATCGGCCTCGGCCACGAAGCGGTCATTGCCCCACAGGTCGAAAAATGTCTTTGTGGCCGACTGGCTCCAGGTGGTCTCGTGGTTGCCGGGAATTACATACAGCGGATGGCTGATGGAGTCGAGTATGGATTTTACATTGGCAAGCTCGGCGTCGGAGCCTTCGTTGGTGAAGTCTCCGGCCATTACCACCAGGTCGAGGTCTGTAGCGTTTATCTCGCGTACGGCCTCGCGCAATTTTGATTCCGACGGATTGCCGGGAGTGACGTGTACATCGCTCAGCACCGCGATACGCTGGGCCTCCATTGCCGGAGCCATCGCTATGGCCGATGCCGCGAGAAGCAGTTTGAACAGTCTTTTCATTTAAAGTTTTTTCTATCGGGTTAGATAATTGTCGCGTTGCAAAGATACGAAATAAGGAGTGAAAAGACAAAGCCCGGACATTTCAAAATTTTAATTAAAAATTTTTATATCGTTGAGCAAACCATATTTAGCTATGTCTTGTTCTATAAATAAACATAACAAAAATCCTAAAATCATTAATTCTTAGAGATATGAAAAAAATCGCATTATTCTTAACAGTCGCTATCTGTAGCTTTGCGGCATCGGCCCAGAGTATCGCAAAAAACGAGCTCAAACAGCTACAGGCTTTCCTCGCACAGCCTGCTCAGGAAGCAGCCACAAATGCCGAGGCTTTGAAAATTCAGGATACAAAGAATGTCGGTGCCTGGGAGGGTGTCACAGTCGAGAACGGCCATGTGACAGCCATCGATTTCAAAGGTAAGAAACTTGCCGGCAACCTTGACCTCTCGGGTTTCAAGGCTCTCAGAAAAGTCGATGTATCACGCAACCGTCTCACCGGTCTTGACCTCACCAGCAACGCAGCCCTTACGGAGGTGAACGCCTCGCGCAACCGCCTCACGTCTTTTACCATGACAGGATGCTCGCAGATCGTAAAGCTCGCTGTCAACAACAACCGTCTTCCCGAAATCGAGATCAGCGACGCGCCGTTCATCAAAGACCTCAATGTAGCTTCCAACTATCTCGTTTCGCTCAACGTAAGCTCGTCCTCGACTCTCGAGACTCTCAACTGTCAGTCAAACCACCTCGAAAACCTGGTAGTTGACAACTGCACGGCCCTGAAGAATCTGTATTGCGGCTACAACAAGCTCACAGCCCTCACCCTTTCGGGCCTCACCAACCTTCAGAATCTCAATTGCGACGACAATCAGCTCACCAACATGGTGGTATCGAACCTTCCCGCCCTTTCCTTCTTCGTCTGCTCCGACAACAACATGAAGACTCTGGGCGTGATGGATTGCAAATCGCTTCTCGACCTGGTTTGCTCCTATAACGACCTCACCCAGCTCAGTGTAGAATCGACCCCCAACCTGCAGTTTGTCGACTGCTCGTACAACGACCTCACCCAGCTCGACCTGAGCAACCTCACCTTCCTGCAGCGCCTCATCTGCAGCAACAACCAGCTCACAATGCTCGACGTATCGTTTGACCAGGCTCTTACCTACATCAACTGCCGCTACAATCAGATCGTCGACCTCCGCACCCAGGCCTGCCCCAACCTGCACATGATTGCCTGCCAGTGGAACTATTGATTCTCCGCTAAAGGCAGCATAGACGATACGCATCTCTATCCCCTTTCACTTACATACAGCCCTCCGGCACGGTCGGAGGGCCGTATGTTTTATATGTAGAGGCGGCAGATAAACTAATTTTAACACTGACGTGACGGCCAACATAAGAAATTTGCGTACCTTTGTCACAAATTTCGTCATGATGAAAAAACTTCTATTACTGATTGTAATCGCGGTTGCGTCGGCAGCCCTTCCCATAAGCACCTCGGCCCAGTTCAGATACGGCCCCGTGGCAGGCGCCACCATAAACAGCCTTGTGTTCAAGCAGGACCTCGTGTCGATATCGTCGACACCCGGCGGCATGGCCGGCATCATGGGCGAGCTGATGTTCCCGGGCATAGGCTTCGGCATCGACCTCGGATTCATATACACACAGCAGGGCGCCAAAGTGAACCTCGGCGAAAAACTGATATGGTCGTCGCTGGGCTATGGCAAGGAAAGCGTATATCTCCACAACATCTCCATCCCCGTGCATCTGCGTTTCAAATACACTCGCCTCAACGGCCTGGAGGAAAAGATAGCACCCTTTGTCTACGGCGGCCCCGACTTCTCCATCCAGGTGGGCCATTCCAACGCCTCGGCCTTCAAATGCTCGGGCGGCGACCTGGGCCTTACCGCAGGCATAGGCGTGGAACTGTACCGCAACTGGCAGGTGTCAGGCTCCTACACATGGGGCATGACCTACGCCCTGAAGACCAAGCTGCTCGACGATTTTTCAGCCCGCTCGCGCCAGTGGACAGTCAGAGTGGCATACCTGTTCTAAGATTGACAATAAGTTAACATAAAAAAGCACCGGTGAGGTGCTTTTTTTATGTCAGTTTAGTTATTGTCAGTTTAGTTCGTCGATGCTCACAAGGCCGTGAAGGATAGCGAAAACCGTCATGCCCGAGGCGCTGTGTATATTCAGCTTCGCGCAGATATTGCGGCGATGGGTGGCCACGGTGTGAACCGACAGAAACAGGCGTGAGGCTATCTCCTTGTTCGACAGTCCGCGGGCTATACAGGCCACGATGTCGCGCTCGCGCGGAGTCAGCATTATATCGCCGTTGGCATCAAGCTCCGACGGGCTGCCGGCGCCGGGGATGTCACAGTCGGTCTCGGGCAACGCCGCCTCGAGCCGCTCTACGGCGGGGATAAACAGTTCGTCCTCCACGCGGCAATGGGCTATCAGATCGCGCTCGCACATTACGATGTCGAACAGCAGGGTATTCAGCATATCCACACGCGCGCTGTCCGTGGCAAAGTGGCAGATCAGTATTTCCTTTATTTCTTTGAGCTTGGCGGCGATAGGATGGTGATTGTCGCGGAACTCGGCCACGGAGAATCCCGCACTGTTGCGTCCGGCGATGAGATTCTCCACGTAGCCGAACACCTTCTCGTTCTCATACTCCATATGGCGTCTTACCTCATCCACGTATTCGTCGTAGAATTTGAGTATCACCAGGGATATATCGGCCGTCCCGCCCGTGCTGATGGCGCTGATAAGACGGCTGCGGATGTCGGGAAGCTTGTAGTCCAGGAAATACGAATGTGCGTTCTTGAGGTATTCGATAAGCGAGTGGGCCGATATGCACCGGTCGTCGTACGGCTTGCCGCTAATGTAATTTGCCACGGCAAGAAACGTGGGCGTATCGACGCCGCGCGACGTGCACACGTCGCCCACACGGCTGTCGCCGAAACCAAGGGATATGCCGAAGCGGCTCAAAGCGGGCAACAGCAGTATATTGTCCGAGACGAGGTCGCGCATGCGGTCGGTTGCTGTATAACGTTGCATTTTATGTCAGGCATGAGTTTCCCGCCTCACCCTGCCACCCCGCTGCCTCACGGCAGGGGTAGCTGAGAGTAAAGACTGAATGTAGTTGCAAAAATACTATAGAAAGCTTTAATCTTGACATCTTTCTGTGTGCAAAGTTACTTCTTATCCTTCTCTTCGGAAATACCCTCGCGAGGGTAATTTATGCTGTCGACGGGCGCCGTTGTCGTATCGGCGGGCGTCTTGTGGTCGGCCTTCCGTTTCTTTCTGCTGAAAATTCCGGGCAGAACGGTGTCGAAATCACGTCGGAACATGATTCCCACGCCCTGCGTCGTTGTGGCCGTGCGCACATAATAGTTCTGGTCATTGTAGCGGTTGTAGGCCTTCAGGCGCCATGTGCCGCGCGGCGTGAGCAGATATTCTATGTCGAAGTCGCCTATGAACTGGTTGGTGTTTAGCGACTTGTCGCGATAGCCGAAATTGCCGTTGAACAGCAGGCGGTTGTTGAGCAGGCGGCTCGACAGGGCAACGTCAACCTCCACGTCGCTGAAATCGCCGCGGTCGCTGCGCAGATTTGGCGCGATACTCCACGAGTCGCTCAGCTTGCCCAGCATGCTCGACAGCTGGCTCGATATAGTCGACGAGGCCACCGAGAACAGCTCGTTGCCCTTCGTGGTGGATGCCATATAGTCGGGGGTATAGAAGCGGTTGAGGGCCAGCAGATAGATTATCTGACGGTTCATCATGTCGTCGGTGGATATGATGGAGCACACCTTGCGGTAGGTGTCGGACGTGAGCGTGGGGAAGCGCAGGTCAAAATCAAGGTCGGGCTGGCGCATGTCGCCGGTAACCTTCATCAGCGCCTGCACGGGCACATTGGTGCGGTTGAGGTCCTTGTCCTGCGTGAACGACTTGTCGAGGTCGCTGAGGTTGGCGTTGACCTGATATACGGCCTCGAGGTCAAGCTGTGCCGAATACGGATCGCCGCGGAAGGTTATGGAGCTACCCGGCTCTATCGTGAAGTCCTTGATGATGATGTCCTGGAGGGTGAAGTTGTAGCTACCTCGGTCGAGGGTATATGTGCCGTACATGCGCAGGTCGTTCTCGAATGCGTCATAGGTCATGCGCAGGTCGCCGCTGCCGTAGGCCTGTATGCGGTCTCCGCCCACGGGGTCCATGACAAGGATTATGCGTGCGTCGGGCGTTATGTCGACCTTTATATCCATTATATAATTTGAAGGCGAGTCCACGGCCCGCGCCATCATGCGCTTCTGGAAGTCGCGCACCACTGCCGGCACGTCGTCGCGGGCGCGCAGTATTTCCTCCTCGGAGTATACCGTCACGTCGTTGAAGGTTATAAACTGATATTGGTCGGCCTCGAGCCTGTCTGACAGCACGAAGGTAAACGTCGAGCCGGCCGACGTGGTCATGTCGACATCTATCTCTATCACGCCGGGGCGGCCTTTTACCCTTGCGCCGCCGTTGCCGTACACTGTGCCGTACCAATCGGGGTTGATCTTGGAAGTGACGTTGTAGCTGAGGAAGTTGCGGGCGTCCGATACCTTGAAATCAAATACCGGCGCGTGGAAGTAATCGTGAGTGAGCAGGCCGTTGAGCTTGGCCGTGTGACCGTTGACATCGGCTATGGTAATGTCTTTCAGCTCGATACGGCCAGGACGGATGTGTATCGAGTCGGTGGCGGTGTAGGTGGTGTTTGTGAAGTCGATTTTCAGCTTGAGATCGCGCGCGAAAACATCACCCTCCATGTCGATGTTCTTGAATGTGCCGAAAAGACGGGCGCGGCCCGACACATAGCCCTGCACGTCGGAGGCGAAGGCGGCCATGAACGGCTGCATGAAGCCCACCTTGACGTTCTCGGCCTCGAAATTGAGGTCAAGGCTCTCGGAGGCGGGGAATATGTCTCCGTATATACGCGAGTGTTGATTCTGCGGATTGATTATGTCGGCATCGAGGAAGAACGACGCGCGGTCGTTGTCCCAGCGGGCCGTGATGTCAGCGTCGCCCAGCGTGCATCGGTTATAACCGATATTGTCGACATGCAGGTTGTCGGTCGTGAGCACTGGCACCTTCGACAGGGCCTGCGACGCGGTGAATGTACCGGTGGCCGTGCCGCCGATCATGGCGTTCTCGATTTCGAGGGTCTCGAATATCGATATGAGGTTGATTTTATCGAGCTTGACTGTCACTATGTCATCGGGCGAGGCCGAGGCCACGCCGTCGATTTCGATGCGCTGCTTGCCCGCGTCGAGCGCGAAACCGTCGACCGTCAGCACCTTGTCGCACCACCTGAGGCCCGACTGCTTTATGTTCCACACGTCATCGCCAAAATTGATGCGGCCGGGATTGAACTGCGTGTCGACGCATACACCGCCGCTCTCGGCCCGCGACAGGGCCGTGGAGAAGTCTATGCGGCCGTTAAGCGGGATTTTGCGCTCTATCTGCCAGTCAATCGTGGTGTCGAAGCGGCTGTCGGCACCGCTGACGCCGAGCACGACGGCCATCGGCCCCTTCTTGGTGGGCATATGGGTGGTGGCATACACCGACGCGCGGTTTTCGGATGTCGACACATACGCCCCGGCGACGGTGGAGTCTATGATCTTATCGCCCTGCTGGAGGTACGGAGCGTCGAGCAACAACGAGGCCGAGCCCTTGTCGGAATCGACATGCACGTCTATTTCGACAGGATAGATAATCTGAACGGGCAGATGCATGAACCGGGTAATGTCCTCGGCATCGGCCAATGTAAAATCGGCATGGAAGATATTGTGCCGGCCCGATTCGTCGAGTCGCTTATGAAGATTGTCATCGTGCGTCAGCAGCGACGGCACCACATGCGAGGCGAGGTCGCGGACAACCGCCGGCAGCGATGACGGGTTGATGATGCCTTCTATCGAACCGTTGAGGAAGTCACTCTCCACCGTTATTGATTCAGGCTCGGACGAGCGGTCGGCCATCACTGCCAGACGGTTTATGCGCAGGCTGTCGCCCGTGTCGTCGGCAAATCGCAGCCCGGTGAATTCCACCGTTCCCTCGATATCGTCCGGATTGCTGCCGTGCAGCGAGGCCGCGAGGCTGCCCGAGGCTTCAAGTCCGTTACGAGGGCATTTTATGCCGAGGCGGCCGGGAACAAAGCGCTTCACGTCGAGCTGCAGCTCGAGGCTTTTGACATGCGACTTCAGGTCGGCCACAGCGTGCAGGTCAAAGCCGGCATCGGGCTCGGCCGATACAAGGTCGGCTGTGGTGGAGCCGCCGTCCTGGCTCACTGTCAGGGTTATGTCGTTATAGTCATGGCCACGCCATACCAGCGATGATACCGCCAGCGTGCCGGAGGCCGTTATGTCGCCGTGTCCGGCCGAACCGGTGCCCTCGGCTGTAGCGGAGACATTGCCTAAATCAGTACGGGCAAGTATTGTGCCGGCCGGGATATCGGCCAGCGTCACGCGGCCGTCGAAGTTAACGCTGCGGTAGCGGTCGGGAGTGGTGACACTTCCGTCTATGTCTATGCGGCCCTTGCCGAGCAACGCTTCAAGGCTGATATCGGCGCGGCGCATGTCGGCGTCAATGCGGCCTGCCGCCGACAGGTCGCCGGCACGCTCGATATATCCGGCCGCGGCCTTGTTGAACCGCGACACCAGGGCGGCGCTCTCACGCGCGGGAGACACGAGGCGCTGCAGCATTATCTCGGCCCTGACATCCTCTGCTGACGCGGGGTGGTCAATGCGTCCCTTCAGCCTTAGTTTCAGGCCGCGGCTGTCGGAAATATCAATATCGGATATCCCTACCCTGTCCATCGAGGCCATGATGTTGAAATCGGCACTGAACACGCGGTCGAGCGCGGCCACGCGGGGCGACAGCCATGCCAGGTCGGATGTGGCTATCCTGACGGGGCGCACGGGCGCGAGCGACACATCGCAGCGTTTAAGGGCTCCCGCAATGTCCGACAGACCGTTGAGCGGGATTGTCAACGGTACAAGTGTCAGCTCGGAATCGGGCAGGCGCAGGCTGAAATCGCGTGCCGCCAGAATCGAGTCGGTGAGCATCACATCCACCGTAAGAGAGCGCAGGTCAAGGCCCGAACGCTCTTTCAGCGAAAACCGCTCGAGATCAATGTCAAAATGGCCCGGCATGGCCCGGCGCAGATAGGCATGAAGCGAAAGGTCGGTGACGCCTATATGCTGCGGATTGAACACCGCCGACGAGTCGGGAGCCGACATGACATCGTAGGTGAACCGTCCGGCACGCACTACCACGGTGCCTATCTTTAGGTCGAAATGTGTGGGCGGGCGCCTGGTGTCGCGGGGCTTCAGACGGTCGAGTATGGGCTGCACGTTCAGCGGCATGCCCGGGGCCTGCCGGCGCAGGTGCAGCTCTGGCGCGTCGAGCACGGCATAGTCGAAAACGAGCCTGCGGGTGCGCAGGAAATGCCACAGTTCAAACCGGGCCGACACACGGCCCACGGCCAGGGCGGCCATGCCCGAGCTGTCTCGCACGGTGATATCTGTGACAGATATAGTGTTGAATGGATGATAGTCCACACGGCCTATTTCCACGGGTGTGCCCAAAAGCGAGGTAAGCTGCGCGCAGGCCACCCCGCGCAGTTGCTCCTGCGCCCAAGGTGTAGACAGGACAATATACAGCCCCACGGGCAACACCGCCGCCATGAGCAGCAGTGTCACCAGCAGGGCACGTATGGTTTGCCTCAGTCTTTTCATTGCATCGGTTGGGCCGGGAGTCGGGCGGAAGCCGTTTTTATTGCTCCTCGTCCTGTTTTCCGGCAAACTCCATCAGGAAGGCCTTGATGAAGCCGTCAATGTCGCCGTCCATGACGCCGCCGACATCGGAGGTCTGATATCCGGTGCGGTGGTCCTTAACGCGGCGGTCATCGAATACATACGAGCGTATCTGCGAGCCCCATTCGATTTTCATCTTGCCGGCCTCCACCTTGGCCTGCTCGGCAAGGCGGTGCTGCAGCTCCTTGTCATAGAGGATAGAACGCAGCTGTCGCAGAGCGTTTTCTTTGTTTTTGGGCTGGTCGCGGGTCTCGGTGTTTTCAATCAGGATTTCCTCCT
>CAYNXG010000051.1:0-12201 GCA_964401095.1 uncultured Bacteroides sp. | reverse complement strand
GAAGGCGAGGTAAGTTCATGCGACATACCCTATACCGACGACCTCTCCGTTTTCAACGCCGACTATCTGCGCCTGACCAATAAGGTGGCCGAAACCTGCGAAAACCACGACATCGCCGACAGCATGGTGATAGGTACGTCGGCATTGGCGCAATACGACATCGACGGAGCCGTCGGAATGTATAGCGGAGTATTCAACAATCCTTTCCTGATATGGGGACGCTATCGCAAAGGCTTCTTCAAAACCCGGCTCACCATATCATTCCAGTTCCATCACACCCAAATGGACGGTGCCCATGCCGCCGGTTTTACTGGCAAGTTACAGGATGTAATCAACTCCTTATAACTGCGTAATCCAGAATGCCGCCTGAGGCGGCCGAGATGATAACTCAGAGACATTATCGCTTAGCGATGGCATCGAAGTTCTCAAGTGCCCATCCTATGAGGTTGCCGAGAACAGGGATCAGACTTTTTCCGAGTTCGGTCAGGGAGTATTCTACTCGTGGCGGAATCTCAGCATAAAGTTTACGAGAAATTAGACCATCGGCTTCGAGACCCTTGAGAGTTTCTGTCAACACTTTCGGAGAAATGTCGGGAATAGCCTTGCCGATTTCATTGAAACGGGTAGCCTCGTTCTCGGCAAGTATGCAAAGGACGAGCATGGCCCACTTGCCGGAGAACCGAGCTATGATGTTTCGCACGGGACATGTCGAGATGCTCCTATATTTTTTCAGATTTTCTTTCAACGGCAAGGCGTTCATTTTCAAAAATAGTTACTTCGAGGTAAGTATATTACATTTGCGTAACGTATTGCATAGCTTAAAATTATCGATTAACTTTGCACTATCAAAACGAAAGCGGCTTACTGCTGCAAAGTTAATCATAAAATTCAAAATCAAAAAATATGAGCGAAATAAAGACTCTCAACTCGGGTAAAAAATATGCCCACGCCTCGGTAGGCTCACTCCACGGCTTCGAGGGAAAACAGTTTGTTAAGGACGCTATCGGCGCCACATCGTGCGAAATCTCATTTGGCTCTCTTCCCGCCGGGGCTGCAGTTCCCTTCTTCCATTCCCACAAGATGAACGAGGAGAACTACATCATACTCTCCGGAGCCGGAAAGTTTCAGGTTGACCACGAAGTATTCAATATTGCCGAAGGCTCCGTAATCCGCGTTTCCACCAACTGCGACCGCAACCTCAAATGCACCTCGGCAGAACCGATGACCTACATCTGTATCCAGGCCAAAGCCGACAGTCTCGGCGACTATACCATGACAGATGCAGAAATCACCGAGCGTGAAAACCTGCTCTGAAATATATCAGTGACAAAGGAGTGCGACTTGGCACACTGCTCAAAATGCCGCCTGTGGCGGCCGAAATTTTGGACGAAATGAAGGCGGTGGAGCATCACGCTTTACCGCCTTCTTCGCTGATATGGCATTGGCTCGGTCAATCCTCGCCGAGCTAAAGGTTGGTTACTTGTTTAGTTTGGCGAGCCACTCGTCTCGTTTGAGACAGCACTCTTGGAGGGGCTGAATACCTTACGCCCTCTGTGAGCGGGGTAGAAGGTCTCGTATTGTTCCTGTCCTACCTATAATAATTTCTTCTCAAACATTAAAAAACGCAGGCCCCGGGGCGGGGCCTGCGTCGTTGATATAAGTCGCAGTGGTTGTATTATCTTACGGCTACCTTGGCGGCGCGGTTGCCTACGGCAATCACGAATGTGCCCTTGGCACCGTTGAGGACAGCCTTGCCGTCGCGCATCACAGCCTGTGCGATGGTGCGGCCGTCAAGGGCCACGAGGCCTACGGGAGTGCCGTCGGCTACATCGGCGGCCACATGGATATCGTCACCGATAACTGTTACGGAGAACATGCCGTTCTCTGCCTCGATATCTTCGATGCCTGATACCACCTTTACTTCATTTGTAAGGAGCGTCAGTTTGTCCAGCTTGGCATTGGTCATCAAGCACGATACACGGTCGAAGCTGTCAATAAACGTTGTTACGCCATCGGCCAGCGTGTATTCCTTGTCAATAAAGAGTTCCTCACCCTCATACATATTTGTGCTCACGTTAAGGTAAGGAGTGCCGATATACCAGCGGAAGACCGTAGGAATATCTGCCACCATGGCCTGAGCGCTTAAGTCAACCTTGCCATCGATACATTCAATATCAAGGCGAGCCTGGTCGGCATACTCATAGACTGCATTTTTCAATACGGGAAGTGTTGCAAACGACATCCTGTTGTGATCGATATGAAGCACCATAAGACGCAGATTGCTCACATCGATATCGGAAATATTGTTATGGCTCAGGATAAGCTGCTGCATGTCGGGCACGCGCGAAAGATCTATCTCGGAAAGATTGTTCGTACTGACGTCAAGTCCCCATAGCATGGGATTGTCGAGCACGAGGTTTTCAATCTTATTATTGACGGCCGCTACTATGCCGAGATTCTTGCACGGTGACAGGTCGAGTGTGGTAAGATTGTTGGAGTTGAGAGTAAGAGCCATCAGATTGGGATATACCGACAGGTCAATATTGTCAAGCTCGTTACCGTCAAGATAGAGTTCCATCAGCCCCGTAGTCTCGGGAAGCTTTATGTCCGAGAGTCCGGCGTTGTTGACACCGAGACATATTAGATCGGTAAGTTTGGAAGCATCCATGTAGCTCATCTTGGCATCGCTGATGGAGAACACGGTGATTTTTTCTGAAGGGTCGTATGTATACACCTTGGCTGTTGCGCCGGCCCTTGTAGTGGCGTGGAAAAGCGTGTAGGTCTCGCCGAGCTGATACTGCTCGAGGTCATAGCCTTCGCCGCTCCAGTCGATATAAAGAGCCGTACCGTTTTTGGCCGCGGTAAGGGATAGTTCGACATTCGATGCTTCGGGAGTCGTAAATTCGGCGATAAGGTTGGTAGGCATGGCGGCAGCCTCCACGAGTGTGGTGCGCAGAACGTTTTCACCGGCGAAGTCGGGGAGCGAGGCATTTGTAATCTCGCAATAAATCTTGCCGACCTTGTCATCGAGGAAGCGAGCCTTGCCGTCGGTAATATTCACCTGGGCGTCGGTAAGGACGGTGCCGTCTTCCTTCTTCCAGGTGTACTTAGTGGCTACGCCGTTGTCGACACGGTCCTGAGCCGAGAGGTCAGCACCGGGAGCCTTGGTGGGTATTACAACCTGTGCCTGGGGAGCATATACATAGCCTGCGAGACCTGTGGTAGCGGGCACGCTCTTCATCGAGAACTTGTTGTGAGAGATATTGAACGACTTGAACACGTTGGTCTCGGGAAGTGTAAGCTCCGTGAGGCTGTTGTATGACAGATCCACCTTTTCGGCGGCAGACATATAGACGATATTGACGTCGGTGAGGTTGTTATGGCTTATATCGAAGCTCTTGATGTACTCAAACTCCTTGTAGCTGAACTCTGAGAAATTGTTGTGACTCAGGTTGAGGTTGCGGATAGCGCGGGTGTCGTTGAGGGTAACTTCGGTGAGCTTGTTGTTGCTGAGGTTGATATCCTGGAGGAAGCTCTTGCCGAGGACGCCGGTCGTGCCTTCAAGCGAGAAAGCGGTGAAGTTATTGTTGCTCATATCAAGACTGCGAAGAGCATTGTTCATGCCAAGATCCACGGTGGTGAGTCCGGCTCCGCGAGCCATAAGTTCGCGCAGCCCTGAGGCGGCCGTGAAATCCACCGAATACATGGGAATGCCGTCGGCACCGAAAGCTGTCAGAGTCTCGCCCTCGGGGGTATATACCGTCACGGCGCCGTAACCGGCCTTGACACCCTTGACGTTTGCTTCGCCGAGGGCTTCGGTGGTGATTGCATAGTCAACGAGCACGCCGTCGCCGAAGTCAACCTTGACAGTGCGGGGAGTGGCGGCTGTGGCACCTGCGAGGCCGAGGCTCAGCTCCACGGGCTTGCCGGCGGCAAGGCTCGTGGTGAATGTAACCATGGCCGTAGGCTTGCCGTAGTTCTCGGCGGTCTTGACCATGAAATGCTGCGATACGAGGTTGGCGTCGGGGAACGATGTGTTGCTGAAGGCCACGTAGAGCGAATCGCTGTGGGCCTTGAGCAGCTGAATCTTGCCGTTGCTGTAGGTATAGTATGAGTTGTCGAGCTCTGTCACGGCGTTGTTGCGTGCGTCATAGGCGCAGAGTACGGCGCCGGTCGTTGTGCCTTCTCTGAGCACGAGGTCGCTGAAATCGATGGTAGAGCCCTCGGCATACGAACGCTCGGTCACAAGCGGACGCTGCTCGTAGTAATACTCGATCCAATTGGGCAGAGGCAGGGGCAGCTGCTTGAAGCCCATGTCGTTATTGGTGATGTTGAGGTAATAGAGGTCGGGGCACATGCTGACATCAATGTCTTTCAGTCTGTTACCTGCTACATTGAGGTGCTGCATGTACTTGTTCTGCGACAGGTCGAGCTCTTCAAGGTCGTTGCCGCCGAGGGTGCAGATTGTCAGAAGGGGATTCTTGGAGATATCCACTTTCGACAGATGATAGCCCACGTTGACGGTTCCCGACTCGTTGCGAGCATAGAACTGCATGAGGTTGGGGTTGTTGCTGAGGTCGATTTCCGTGATGCGGGTATCCTCGATGTTGAGGACCAGCAAGTCGGGGTTCTTACTTACGTCAAGAGTCGACACGGCGCACAAATCGAGTGACAGACGGACCAGTTTGGGGCACTTCGTGGGGTCGATATGGGTTATGGATCGGTTGGCATAAGCGTCAAACACCATCAGCTCGGGAAAAGTGGTGATGTCGAAGTCAGGCTCCATGTGATCCACGATATCCACTTCAAGGATAGAGAGATTGGGATGATCCTTACCGATTACCAACGGAGATTCGGGAGTGAAGGGATTATCAGTCAGATAGATGGCCGAAAGTTTGGTGTATTTCGACAAATCAAGCGATTTCAGACGGTTATGCGAGAGATTCAGAACATCGAGATTGGTGCAATCTTTCAGGTCCAATGATTCGAGATATGCGCCCTCTGCGTCGAAAAAGTCCACCAGCGATGCATCGCCGTAGATTTTGACTACACCGCTGCTTGTAGGGGTGAGGGTGATGACAGTGCTTTTTACGGCTCCGGTCTCGGGGTTAAAAACCGCGGGAGTCACTTCATACTCCACTTTGCCAAAACCCTCGTCCACATCGATATATGTCGTCTGTGTCGTACCGATGCTGATGGAATAGCTCTTTGCGTTTGTCTCATGAGCGACAATGGATCTGAATGTGATGATTGGCTCGGATTCAGCTGCGAACGCGGACATGCCGGCGGCAACCATCACGGCTCCAAGGGATGTAAGGAGTTTTTTCATAATATATTTTTTTTGATTGGGTTATTTCACTGTGATTTTACGCGAGTGCGCGCCGTTGACGTTGAGCACGTAAACGCCCGGTGCGAGGGAAGATGCGTCGATTGTCAGCTCGTCGCATGCCGATGAGGCGGCCATGACCTTCGAGCCTGACAGGGAATAGACGGCGGCGTTGATATCGGCGGCGCCGGGGAGCGTTACGGTGAACATATCGCCCGAACGGCTTACCATCAGGGGCGACTCGTCTACGGCGACGTCCTTGATACCCGAACGGCGAAGCACCTCTTTCAGGCCTTCATAGGCGTTGAACTTGCCGGCGCCCCACTGCACGGGATTGCCCTCGGCAACATCGGCGTCCTTGACGGCGGTCTTGTTCACGATGTCCTTGATTTCGTCAATGGTGAGATAGGGGTCGGCCTCAAGCCACAGGGCGATGCTGCCGGCCACGAACGGGGTAGCCATCGATGTGCCCATGGCGGGAGCCCAGTAGTTGCGGCGGTTTTCCTCGATGGTATAGGCCACGATGCCGTTTTCAAGCACGCCGTTGTCGGGATTCTCCACATAATACATGGAGGTCGACGACAGGATGGCTGCGCCGGGAGCGCAGACATGAGGCAGGCTGCGGCCGTCGTGGAGAGTGCCCCATGACGAGAAGGGTGTCACCTTGCCGGGTGTGAAGCGGCCCTCATAGTTGTAGACAAAGCCGTCGGTGGCGGGATAGTCGTCGCGGGTGTTGTATGCGCCCACCACGAGCACGTCGTGTCCGCAGGCCATGTCGGAGATTGTGCCGTCGGTGGAGCCGTCGTCCCAGCCTTCGCAATCATAGTCGTCGAATACCATGAACTGGCCGTCGGTATAGCACTCGATATGCTGGCCGGGCTCGCCCTCTACGATGAAGCCGACAATATAGTTGCCTTCGGCATTGTCTGTAGTGTTGTTCTCGACATAGATATCAATCTGCGAGGTGTATTCGCCGGTATAGGGATCCATGTCCCAGCCCACGCCGCAGTAACCGCTGAAGTAGCGCGAGAACTGTGGTGAAACCACATCGGTGGAGGTTTCCTTATAGTCTTCCGAGCAGTAATATTGGGGCACGCCCTGTTCCTGTGCGTCGCCTACGGCCATGCGGTAGGCGATGGCGCCGCGCTTCTTATTGAAGATGACGGCCTGCATGTTGAATTTCTTTTCGCTGTAGAATTGAATCTGACCGTAACGTACATCGTCGCGGTAGGTGGGCAGCAGGAATGTCTTGGCCTCCAAGTCGCCCTCGGAGAGGTCTTTTTTGAGCGCCAGGGGCAGGTTGCCTTCATTGCCGGCGGCAATAACTATTATGCACTCCTTGGCGGCAAGGTCGAGGAACTGGCCCATAAGGGAGTTGGCGTTGTGGCTGCCGGTGTTCGAGCCGAGCGAGAGGCTCAGTACACAGGGCTTGTTTTCCTGATATCTGTAATTGAGAATCTGGTCGATATTCTCGGCGATGAGCATATCCGCGAGGTCGCCGCAGCCCACGGCTACGTCGGCGCCGGTAGCCACGCCGTAATACGGGTTGGCGATAGTCTCGTTGTGCGACAGCTTGTCGTCGTCGGCCACGGCTGCCAGCAGCTCGCCGCGGTAGTTGCCCGCCAGGATTCCGAGAGTGTGGGTTCCGTGGAATGTGGTGCTGTTGTCGGTGGTGAAGCGCCAGATATTGTCGCGGTCATATCGCACGCCGCTCCATCCGCTCTGGCTCTTCTGGTCGATATAGATATGTCCGAGATAGCCTATGCGGGATGTTCCGTCGGTGTTTTTAAAATTCACATGGTTGGGATCAAGACCCTGGTCCACAGAGGCCACGATGACGCCTTTGCCGGTATAGGGCTGGCTGATTTCGACACCTTCATGGAGGTCTGCCACGCCGGCCGACTTGCGCGCCTTGTCCATCATGGGCGTGCGCATGCGCGAGAGTTCGAGCTTTGCCACGCAGGGCAGAGCGGCCACGCGCTCCACGTCGGAGGTCTGTATGGTGGCAAGAGCGATATCGCCGCGTACGGTGGACACCGTCACGCCTTCGGCCCGCAGATCGTCGGCGTCATAGCCTTCGGCAATCATTATAAAAGCCATGGTGGTGTGGTTCTCAGACGCAGCGGGAGCAGCTTTTCTCGGCGAGGTGGCATTCATGACGCCGATCCGCTCGAGTTGCTGACTGTGCAGCAGCATGCGGTCGGTAAGGCTCAGCTGCGCATATCCGGCCGATGCCACAGTGCCTGTAAGCAAAGTTGCAATGATCAGGTTTCTCATTGATAGAAATATTTATGTCAGATAGTTTATTGGTTTCCTATGGATAAATACGCAGACAGTTTGTCTTCTGACAAATCAGAAAACAAACTGTCGCATATTATTTGGGTTTCGGGGTCATGATGACCTTATCTTATTTGACCATGACCTTCTTGCCGCCTGTTACATAGATGCCGGCAGGAAGATTCTTGAGGCTGTTGGCCACGCGTATACCCTGCATGCTGTACACTGCGCCACCGGCAACGCCGTCAACGGCTACGTTGTCGATACCGTCTGAACCGCTGCTGAGGATATCAACCTTGGCGTCCTTTTCAACAGCAAATGTGAACTTACCTTCGGCGGGTTCAAGGGTAACATCATCAACCTTTACGACGAGGTTTTCGCCGGTGATGTCAAACTGTGTGCCGTTGAAGCAGGGAACGTTTACTGCGGGATCCACGGGCACGATGAGGTCGCGGAGAATCTCGGGTTCGCAGCCTTCGGCTACATTGAATTCAACGTTGCATTCTACGGGAGCGGCAGCCATGAAGACTTTCACTACGGCGCCGTCGGTGAGTTCCAGCGAGTAGTTGTTGCCTGTCTCATATTCGGACTTCATCTGCACGCCGTCGATATATACGCCCGAGTTGGCCGAGGGACCCCAGGACAGCAGGAAGGGATTGTAGCTGCTGTCAAACTTTAAGGTGTTGTAACCGGTCTTGAATTCGCCCATCTCTTCACGTGAGGAGTTCTGGAGGTGGAAGAAGTACTGTGCGGCGTCTCTGTCGTCGAGATATACTACGGCGGTGTTGTCAAGGGCAAGGGGAGCGGTGGTAAATGTGAGCTCCATGCCTTCGTGTACGGTGATATTGTCGCTTACGGTGTAGTCGTTGCCTTCGGCATCGGTGATTGATTCGATTACATAACCGGAGTTCTTGGTGAACGTGATCATGTTGTCGTTCTCGGGAACGGACACTTCGTTGCGGCCGGCGGTAAGGGTAATCACTTTTTCAAGATAGGAGTAGCCATGATAAAGCGTGATGGCGGCGGGATCGGTGATATTCACCACGAAGTGGGTGTCGCCGTACTTGTGGCCTTCGACATGGATTGTACCGGATTCCTTGGCTGTGAAGTAAGCGCTGGAATAAGATACGTTCATGGGCTCGCCGTTGAACGTCACCTCGTCGATGGCATATTCGCTCTTGAAGTAGATCAGGATGTTTTGGCCGGGCTGGCATACGAACGAGTTGTTCTCAAGAGTTATGGTATTATAATTTACAGAAACCTCGTCGAGGCAATCATCCATACCTTCGCCGTAAGTGAAGTTGATGGTAATGGGGGTGTCGGGGAATTCGGGTTCGACAACCACTTCGCAGCCATCGGTAATGAGCACTTCGTAGGAGTAGTCGCCACTTACATTTTTACCGTCGAGCATAACCTTGTAGAGAGGCTTCTCGCCGCTGCTCGAGAGGGCGAGTGTCTTGTCATATTCGGGCGAGAAAGCCACTGTCTGTGTGCCTTCCTTGACATCAATATGCGAGCTGGTACCGGTGAACATGGCGCGTACGATGGAAGCATCGCCGTTTATGGTGAGGGTGAACGACGCGTTGCGCAGCTCGGCCAGATTGCCGGTGACGATCTTGTAGCTGCTGTCGGCATAGGTGCTTACATACACCTGATTGTCATATACCGACATGGGATAACCGCTCTCGACGTTCATAGCCGAAAGAATCGAATAGCCGTCGATGGCCTTCACATACATTGTTGCGTATTGCTCCACCTCGAGGGTGTTAACGCCGGAAACGATGTCGGTGAGAGGTTCGTTGTTGACTTCGACAGACACATGCGATGCATCGTCAATGTCGAGAGTGATGGTAACGGCTGAGGCCGAGAAGCCGAAGACTGTCACCAGGACAAGAAGGAACAGTGAGTAAAGTTTTTTCATAGAAATACAGTTTATTATTTTTGATTAGTTTTTGCCCGAAAGATGAGGCTTACAGGGTAATGAAGCGACTAAACTGCCTGCAAAGTAAACATTTTTTCAATCAAAAGTCAATATTTGTAACAGAAAAAATCCAATTATTTCAACTTTTTAACAGTTTTGTTTGTTTTTATCAGGTTTTAGGCCCTGTTTAGCCCTTAAATGATTAAAAACTGTAGGCGGCAGGTTGCGGTATATTGTTGACGACATCGCATTTTTTGCTAACTTTGCAGAAAAAAAGATATGACTGCAAAACCAGGAGATATCGTTCGCTTCCTCAACTCGGTGGGAGGCGGACGCGTCATCAGAGTCGAGGGGCAGATTGCCTACGTTGACGAAGACGGCTTCGAGACACCGGCACTGCTGCGCGAGTGTGTCGTCGTCACCTCCGACGCCTCGTTCTATAAACCCGAGGACAACCGCCGCTCAGCCGGCCGCCGTGAACCGGAACAGGCCGCCGCGCCCGCTCCGCAGCCCGCCCCGCAGCCCGTGCTGCCTCCGGTCGAGGAGACGCCCGAAGGCGAGGTGCTCGATATAGTGCTCGGATTTGAGCCGGCCGACATACGCCGCCTCAGCGACTCATCGTTTGACGCCTCGCTCGTCAACGACTCCAACTACGGCCTCTACCTCTCCGTAGCCACCCGCCCCAACGAGTCGGACAAATGGACTCTGCGCTATCGCGGATTCATCGAGCCCGCCACCATAGAATTCCTGTTCGAGCTCACGCCTGCCGACCTTCCCGACATCGACCGCATCGCCGTACAGGCCATCGCCATGAAGACATCCGGCGAATACTCGCTCAAGCCCGCGATTACCTTCGAGCAGCGCCTCGACGCCACAAAGTTCGCCCGTCTGCACTGCTTTGCCGACAATCCCTACTTCGACGGCAAGGTGCTGGCCCTCGATATCGTCAGGAACGACCGCGTGCCGGGCGCCGCACACATCGATGCCGAGGAGCTGCGCAAGGCCATGACCGAGAAGCAGCGCGAAGACCGCCGCCGCACCCGCCCCGTCGAAAAACAGTCGAAAAGCTCGAAGACCGTGCCCGAAGTGCTCGAAATCGACCTTCACGCCGGCGAGCTGCTCGACGACCTGCGCGGGCTGTCAAAAGCCGATATACTGAATTATCAGATTGATACCTTCCGCCACATCATGGACGCCAACCTCAAGAATCATGGCATGAAAATCATTTTCATCCACGGCAAGGGCGAGGGCGTGCTGCGCTCGGCGCTGATGAAGGAGCTCAATCACCGCTACAAAGGCCACGACGTGGCCGACGCCTCGTTCAGGGAATACGGATTCGGCGCCACTCAGGTCACCATAAAATGATAGCGGTATTTTCGGGCACGGGCAATTCGCTGTGGGTGGCCCGGCGCCTCGCCGCCGCCACAGGCGACACATTGTATATTCTTCCCCTCGGCCATGACGTGCCCGCTCCGCAGGCTGCGCGGCGCGTGATCTGGGTATTCCCCGTGTATTCATGGGGAGTGCCGCCCGCCGTGTCCGCAATTATAAAAGACATTGACATAGAAGGCGCCGACCGCTGCGAGCACTTCGCGGTGATGACCTGCGGCGACGACGCCGGATATGCCGACCGCATGTGGACGCGCATGATAGAGCGCCGCGGATGGCGCGCCGCCGGCGCGTGGACGGTGCAGATGCCCAATACCTACGTGCTCATGAAAGGCTTCGACGTTGACCCGGCCGACGTGGCCGCCGCCAAGCTGCGCGACGCCGCCCCGCGCACCGATGCCGTCGCCGCCGCCATCCTCGGCCGCAAGCCCGGCGACAAGCCCGAAGCCGATGTGCTGCGCGGACGCTTTGCCCGCATAAAGACCGGGGTGATATATCCCTGGTTTGTGCGCCATGCCATGTCGCCGCGCCCCTTCCACAGCCTCGACAGCTGCGTGGGCTGCGGCCTGTGCGCCTCCACATGCCCAATGGGCAATATCGACATGGACGGCCGTCGCCCGCGCTGGGCCGACCACTGCGCCCTGTGCCTGCGATGCTATCATATATGCCCCTCGCATGCCGTGGCCTATGCCCGCGCCACCGACGGAAAGGGCCAGTGGCGAGGCCTTATAGCCGCGGTTGCGGAAGCCGCCGGGTCAAAAATCAAAAAATTTAGTTAAATAAACACTTTTGGTGACAGATTCTTATATAGCGACGCGGAAAATTTATTAACTTTGTCGCATCAATCATACATCCGTTCACCGGCTCACTTATCATTGATATTACCATTAAACCTGAATACCCGATATGAAACCTTACGTACTTGGCATTGACATAGGCGGCACAAACACAGTGTTCGGCCTGGTCGACGCACGCGGCGTAGTAATCGCCAGCGGCTCCATCAAAACCGCAAAACACAACAAACTCGAGGATTACCTTGACGAACTATACACCGAGGCCAGCCGCCTTATCGAAGCCAACGACGCCGTAGACAAAGTTCACGGCATCGGCATCGGCGCCCCCAACGCCAACTATTTCACCGGCATGATCGAAGACGGTGTAAACCTGCCCTGGCCCACCCCCATACCCTTTGCCAAGCTCGTAAGCGAGAAATTCGGCATTCCCGTAGCCATCACCAACGACGCCAACGCCGCCGCCATCGGCGAGATGACCTACGGCGCCGCCCGCG
>CAYNXG010000050.1:0-12243 GCA_964401095.1 uncultured Bacteroides sp. | reverse complement strand
CCTGCGCACCGGGCTGCAGTTCTGCGGCCTCATCATGGGCGACCACTCCAAGAGCGCCATCAACACCTCGTTCAACACCGCCACAGTGATAGGCGTGGGCTGCAACATAGTCAGCGAGGGCATGCCGCGCGTATTCATCCCCTCGTTCCTAAAGGGCGGCACGGCGGGCTATGACAACGTGAATCTCAATGAATTCTTCGCCATAGCGGCCCGTGTCATGGCACGCCGCGGCATAGAGCTGAACGACGCCCACCGCCGGCTGTTCCGCGCTATATTCGACTGCGCCGACCGATACAAGTAATGGAGACAGCAATAATCATAATAGCCGTCGCACTGGCCGCGTCGCTCGTGTTGTGCTACAGGCTCTACAGCGCAGGTCGCCCCGACGCGGATGCGGCCGCCCGCGAGGCCCGCATGGCCGAGGAAAAAGCCCGCGCCGAGGAGCGCCTCGCCGCCGCCATGGCAAAGCTCGACGACGAGGAGAAGCGCCACCGCGACGAATGCGAGCGTCTGCGCCTCGACGCCGAGCGCATGGTAAAAGCACACGACGAAGCCGCCGAAAAGCGCCTCGCCGAGCTGAAGGAATCGCACGAGGCCACCCTTGCCCGCGAGCGCGAGATGATGGGCGAGCGATTCAAGGCCATGGCCTCAGACATCCTGCGCGACAACTCGCGCCAGCTCGACGAACGCAGCCGCGCCGGCATCGAGGCCGTGCTGTCGCCCATGAAAACCAGCCTGGAGGAATTCACCAAGGGCTATCGCGAATGTTACGCCATCGAGAACCGCGACAGGCTGTCGCTGCGCGAAGAAATCAAATCGCTCCACGAGCTCAACTTCCGCGTGGGCCGCGAGGCTGCCCGCCTCACCTCGGCGCTCAAGGGCAACACGGGCGTCCAGGGCCGTTGGGGCGAGATGGTGCTCACCAACATACTCGAGCACTCGGGGCTGCAGCGAGGCCGATGGTTCGTGACACAGAAGTCGGAGACCGACGACGAGGGTTCGCGCCTGCGTCCCGACGCCATAATCCACTGTCCGCGCGAACGCGACATATTCATCGACTCCAAAGTGTCTATCACCCACTATCTGCGCCTGCTCGAGGCCGAAGACGACAAGGAACGCGAGGCCCTGGCAAAGGCACACCTGCAATCTGTCGAGGCCCATATTCGCGAATTGCGCGAGAAGGAGTATCAGAAGAATATCGGAGCCAAAAAAGGCGACTTCGTGCTGATGTTCATGCCTCACGAAGGGGCCTACATAGCCGCCATGAACGCCAATCCCGACCTGTGGCAGAAGGCATATGACGGCCATGTCATTATGGTGTCGCCCACCCACCTTGTCACCGTAGTAAGGCTTGTGGAACAGATGTGGCAAACCGAAGACCAGACCGTCAACTCCATTAAGATAGCCGAGACCGCCGGCAAACTGCTCGACAGCCTCACAGCCTTCATGACCGACCTGGCCTCGACCGGCGATGCCATAGAGCGTACGCGCAAGTCATACGAATCGACATCCAAGCGCCTGTCGACAGGCAACAACAATGTGGTGCGCCTGGCCCAGCGCCTGCAGGAACTGGGTATAAAGTCGAAAAAAGCCATACCCGAGCGTTTTACGGAAGACACGGAAGAATAAGCTCTTTGAACTTCATAGCGGCCGCAGGTGTTTCTTTTTAAACAACCTGAAATTTTTTCCGCTATGACTCCAAGATTTTTACTCACACTGGCAGTGTATATCGCCGCCGCGACATCTTTCTGCATCAACGCCCAGTCCTCTACGTTCAATCCCAAGGAAGGCGAACTTTTCATCATCCCCACCGATGCCGACGGCAACATCGGCTCGCCCGACAGCGACAACAATTACGAAGGGATGCGTGTCATGACCGACAACGGCAACAACCACCTCACCATCTCCGGCGTGACATTGCCGCATGCCTCTTTCGCCATATACGCGAAAAGCTCCACGACGAATTACAGCACGTTCTACAGCCCTGCAGCCGTATATGTGCAGCCCATACCTCTCAATGTCCCCAGCCCGCTGACGATATGCCCGAAACAGACTATCGCACTGATGGAACCGGGCACATACGATTTTGATTTCTATTCGCGCGACATCGACGGCATAGCCACCCACATGATTATCGTGACATCGGCCGAGGGCACCGACGTGCCGCAGTATCCGGCATCGCTGTTCATGGTATCCGGCACATCTTCATCCGACGTAGTAGAGATTCCCGGCTCGGCCACAACCGGCTACTATCACGCCGAGGTGCCTGTGGTAGACAATTTCAGACTCTCGTATGAAAAGACCTACAACATCGACGCATTCATCTACGGCCCCACGGAAGGCTCGGGGGTAGTGACGCTCAACAGCAACGAACGCGAGCCCATCTCCTACGCCACCAATACCTCGGCAACTTTCGTAATCGATCAGGCGGCCCGAAACCTCACAACCAACTCGGTCTACATGTATGTACGGCTTAACTCGCCCGGCAAGAGCACACAGGGCTATATACGCGTATCGCCCGAGGCCCTGTCGGGAGTGGAAGACATTGCGGCAGATGACAACGCACCCGCCGTCTACTATACCATATCCGGCACTCCCCTGCCCGGCACTCCCGACCGCGCCGGCCTTTACATCATGCGCAAAGGAGGCATCAGCCAAAAGGTAATCCTCAGATAGTCCCACATATACGGCAACCGTATCACGCCGCCCCGCACCGCCTGCCACAAGCGATGCGGGGCGGTTTAGATACGTTAAAATAGCATATCAGTTGATAAAATATTCCGTTGTATTCAGATATTTTGTAATTTTGTATTACCAATCATTCCTATCGGCTTTCTTATAGACCTATCATGACCACGAATCTTCGCGACGACAACGGACGCATCAGGTATATCGACCTGATGAAAGGTATAGCTGTACTCGGGGTCATACTGCATCATACCAACTTATATTTGCCCGAGAATCTCGACATAACCCTCACCTGCATACGGCTCCCGATATTTTTCTTTATCAGCGGAATGTTTGTAAAAATGGCCCGGCCCACGGGTCAGTTTTTGCTCAAGCGCTTCAACCGTCTCATTGTGCCGATGGTATTCTTCTCCTTGGTGTACCTCGCTATCGTGGCAGCAGTGCCGCATCTCAGAGAGATTCACTTCAGTCATGCGGGCGACACGGTAGGCGATCACCACGGCCTGATATACGACCTGTATATATTCTTTGTCGTTCCGGCAAATGGCCCTTTGTGGTTCCTGCCCTGCCTGTTTACAGCGACAGTGATTCTCCACTTCGTCATCAAGGCATGCCGCCGACACAGCCGTATACTTGTTCCGGCGGCAATAGCGGTATTGGCCGCAGTCGGATTATTTTTAGCCCGAAGCCACTGGTCTGTCGTTACGCATGATTTCGGCAACGGTCCCCTGAATGAATTCATCCGTTTTACTTATCGCATGCATATCTCAGAGTCAATGATAATGCTGCCTGTCATGTATTGCGGCTATCTCGTGGCCGGGGCCGGGCTGCACGAGCGTCGTCCGGGCAGAGCTGTCTCGGTCGGACTTGCCGTCGGCGCGTTGGTCATGCTGATTCTCCTGCCTGTGCCTGTAATGCCTTCGCTGCATCTTCATGTATGGACTCCGGTAATGTGGCTCTACTCGGCTGCGGGCATCGTGTTGCTTATGGTCGTGTGCATGAATGTCGACCATCTGCCCGTGGTGAGCTATATGGGTCGCTACAGCCTTATATGCCTGTGTGTGCATAACATAATCATCGCCCTGATCGAGCCATTTATCTACTCGCATGTCACGGTCAATCCCGAGGCTGCGACAGCCGCCGTCACCGTGGCCGCCACATTGCTGCTCATAGAGCCTTGCCGACGCTATCTGGCACCGTTCACGGGCGGCGCCGACCTCATCACCCGCATTCCTCTCCTGCGTCCCGCCGCAAGATAACCGACCATACACTTATAGTTCTCAAATGCCTACCGACACAAACGACATAACAGGACGTATCGAATACCTCGATATCATGAAAGGCATAGCCATGCTTATCATAATAACTTATCATGTATACGAGGGGCCGATGTGGCTCGTTTACATTTCCAACGGGGTGTGCGTGCCTATGTTTTTCTTCATCAGCGGCATGTTTGTCAACGGCTCCGCGGCCACGGGCACCTTTGCGCTAAGGCGCTTCAACCGTCTCATAGTGCCGATGATGTTCTTCTCGCTGCTTTATATGGCCGCAGCTGTTGTCATTCCCGACTTCAGCGTCGATGTGTTCAAAAATGCCGGCAATCCGGTCGGGCGCCATCAAGGACTCATCTACGACCTGTATACCTGCATTTTCAATCCGACAAACGTGCCGCTGTGGTTTCTGCCCTGCCTGTTCATATCGAGCATGATGCTGCACGTGACACTCAGACACACCCGGGGCCGCAGCCCGTTCATAGCGCCCGTGGTCATCGCCGCCGCCACGGTTGCCGGTCTGTATGCGTCATCAGCCTACCGGACAATGATTTTACATGATTTCGGTCACATTATGGCAAATGAATTAGTGCGCTTTCTCTACCGCATCCATATTTCCGAGGCCATGATAATGCTGCCGATAATGTACTGCGGTTATCTCGCATCCGCGGCCGGACTGCACAAGCGACGCCCCGGGCGGATGCTGTCGGTTTGCATCACGGCAGTCGCGCTGTCGCTGATAATATTCATGCCTATACCTGCCGAATACTCGCTATATGTGCACATCTGGCCCGCATATACATGGTTAATAACGATATCGGGAATAGCGGCGGCGGTCGTCATCGGCATGCACGCCCGACGCCTGCCGGTGATACACTATATGGGGCGTTACAGCCTGATATGCCTGTGCCTGCATTATATAATCATTGATGGTGTCAAGCCATATATCTTCATGTTGGACATACCCTTTAAAGGTGTAATCGTACTGGCCGTAACACTGGCACTTACCCTGTTGCTCATAGAGCCATTCAGGCGCTATCTGGCACCGTTCACGGGCGGCGCCGACCTCATCAGCCGCATTCCTCTCCTGCGTCCCGCCGAAAGATGACAGACCATCTCCCGACAGTTCTCAAATGCCTACCGACACAAACGACAGAACAGGACGTATCGAATACCTCGATATCATGAAGGGCATAGCCATGCTTTTCATAATAGCAATTCATGTATATTCCGAGGCGCCGCGATGGCTCTCCCACATTGCCAACGGGGTGTGCGTGCCTATGTTTTTCTTCATCAGCGGCATGTTTGTCAACGGCTCCGCGGCCACGGGCACCTTTGCGCTAAGGCGCTTCAACCGTCTCATAGTGCCGATGATGTTCTTCTCGCTGCTTTATATGGCCGCAGCTGTTGTCATTCCCGACTTCAGCGTCGATGTGTTCAAAAATGCCGGCAATCCGGTCGGGCGCCATCAAGGACTCATCTACGACCTGTATACCTGCATTTTCAATCCGACAAACGTGCCGCTGTGGTTTCTGCCCTGCCTGTTCATATCGAGCATGATGCTGCACGTGACACTCAGACACACCCGGGGCCGCAGCCCGTTCATAGCGCCCGTGGTCATCGCCGCCGCCACGGTTGCCGGTCTGTATGCGTCATCAGCCTACCGGACAATGATTTTACATGATTTCGGTCACATTATGGCAAATGAATTAGTGCGCTTTCTCTACCGCATCCATATTTCCGAGGCCATGATAATGCTGCCGATAATGTACTGCGGTTATCTCGCATCCGCGGCCGGACTGCACAAGCGACGCCCCGGGCGGATGCTGTCGGTTTGCATCACGGCAGTCGCGCTGTCGCTGATAATATTCATGCCTATACCTGCCGAATACTCGCTATATGTGCACATCTGGCCCGCATACACATGGTTAATAATGATATCGGGCATCGCGGCGGCGGTAGTGGTCGGCATGCACGCCCGGCGCCTGCCTGTTATAGGCTACATGGGACGTTACAGCCTGATATGCCTGTGTCTGCATCAAATAATCATAGATATTGCCAGGCCCTATATCACCATGTGGGGCATCCCCTTTGCCGATGCTGCCATATTCGCCGTGACACTGTCATTTACCCTGCTGCTCATCGAGCCGTTCAGACGCTATCTAGCACCGTTCACGGGCGGCGCCGACCTCATCAGCCTCAGGCCCGGCCTCAGTAAGGCCCCACGCTGACACATTTTTATAGTTTATAGGACTATTATACGGGAGCAGTGGGAAAATTTTATTAACTTTGCAGTCTTGGAAAAAGAAATAATATAACCACTATATAGCTATGGCCGAAATAAAAGAAGCTGAAAGCAATGAAACACGCGGTCTCAACTTTGTTGAGCAGGAAGTATACGCCGACCTGCAGGCCGGCAAAAACGGCGGACGCCTGAACACTCGTTTCCCGCCCGAACCCAACGGATACCTGCACATTGGCCATGCAAAGGCGATCTGCATGGACTTCGGCGTCGCCGAAAAATTCGGCGGCACATGCAACCTGCGTTTCGACGACACCAATCCCGTGAAAGAGGATGTGGAATACGTCGACGCCATCCGCGAGGACATCCACTGGCTCGGCTTTGACTGGGGCAACCGTGAATACTATGCCTCCGACTATTTCCCCAAACTTTTCGACCTCGCCTGCCGCCTCATCAAGGAAGGCAAGGCCTATGTCGACGATCAGACTTCCGAGCAGATAGCCGCCCAGAAAGGCACGCCTACCGAGCCCGGAACCGAGAGCCCCTACCGCGACCGCACTCCCGAAGAAAACCTCGACCTCTTCATGCGCATGAACGCCGGCGAGTTTGAGGAAGGTTCGCGCGTTCTCCGTGCCAAAATCGACATGGCTTCGTCGAACATGCACTTCCGCGACCCCATAATGTATCGCATCATAAAGCACCCCCACCACCGCACCGGCACCACATGGAAGGTATACCCCATGTATGACTTCGCACACGGCCAGAGCGACTATTTCGAGGGTGTCACCCACTCGATATGCACGCTGGAGTTTGTACCCCACCGTCCGCTCTACGACTATTTCGTGGACGAGCTGGCCGACGAGACCTACCGTCCCCGTCAGATAGAGTTCAACCGACTCAATCTCACCTACACCGTGATGAGCAAGCGCAAACTGCTCACACTGGTCAAGGAGGGCCTAGTGTCGGGCTGGGACGATCCCCGTATGCCGACTATCTCGGGTATGCGCCGCCGCGGCTACACCCCCAAGTCGATACGCAAGTTCATCGACACCATCGGCTACACCAAGTATGAGGCCCTCAACTCGGTGAGCCTGCTGGAACATGCCGTGCGCGATGACCTCAACGCCATCGCCACCCGCGTGATGGGCGTCATCAACCCCGTGAAAGTGGTGCTCACCAACTATCCCGAAGGCAAGGTAGAGACCGTACAGATGGAAAACAACCCCGAGCAGGAAAACAGCGGCACACACGACATGCCCTTCTCGCGCGAGCTTTACATCGAGCGTGAGGACTTCATGGAGAACCCGCCTAAGAAATTCTTCCGTCTCTCGCCCGGAAACGAAGTGCGCCTCAAGGGTGCGTACATCATCAAGTGTGAGGATGTGATAAAAGACGCCGACGGCAACATCACCGAGCTGCACTGCACCTACGACCCCGAGACCCTCAGCGGCATGCCTGGCGCCAACCGCAAGGTGAAGGGCACCCTCCACTGGGTATCGGCCGCACACGCCGTGGACGCCGAGGCCCGTCTGTACGACCGCCTGTTCGATGTCGAGAACCCCGCCGCCGAGCCCGACCGCGACTTCCGCGAGATGCTCAACCCCGACTCGCTGGTGGTGAAGCAGATTAAGGTAGAGCCGTTCGTGGCACGCAACGCCCGTAAAGGCGAGAAATTCCAGTTCCAGCGCATCGGCTACTTCACCCCCGACTACGACTCAACCGACGGCCACCTCGTGTTCAACCGCACCATAGGCCTGCGCGACACCTGGGAAAAAGAGCAGAAAAAGAATTAATGAGTTCAGAACAAGAACCCGACTCGCGCGACGAATTGCGCGAGCGTTTCCGTGCCGACCTCAAGCGCCCCGTATCAGAGCGATACTACTCTGAGGACGAGCTCGTCACTATCTTCGACTCGGCAGGCGACTATTACGATGACTATCTGCGTTTTGAGGTCATCGTGCTCGGTTCGCGCCTGTATCCCGACAGCGAGGAGCTGATGGCCCGCCGCGCCATATTCTACAGCGAACGCGACCCGGCATCGTTCAAGAACTTTCTCGAAGACCATCCCGACCTGTCGAATCCGTTGGTCGACATCATGCGCATGAGCGACACCTATCCCGACCGCGGCAACTCGCAGCAGGCCATGGAGCATTTTCTCGAGGAAGGCAAGCTCGACGAGGACGAGACCGTGATACAGTTTGTGCGCATGGCCCACTCGCTGGGCCTCGACAAATGGCTGGTGGACAACCTGGGCCGCATACGCTCGAAGGTGTCATACCTCCCCACCCTGCTCTACGAGGTGGCGGTGACGGCCGAGGAGTCGCCCGTGCTCGACACCGTGGCGATAGCCATGCTTGAGGAACTCACGGAGATAGAACCTTACTGCGCCGACTACTGGACGCTGCTGTCGTTCACATACACGCGGCACAACCGCCCCGACGACGCAGCATCGGCGATAGACTACGCCCTGGCCATCGAGCCCGACAACATCGAGGCTCTGAAGGCCAAGCTGCATATCTTCCCCGCCGACTCGCATTCCGAGGAAATAGATGAAATCCTGGAACGCGTACACCGCCTCGACCCCGCCGACGCCGAGACGGCATACATGTGCGTTCTCAGGGCCGAAGACCGCGGCAACCGTCAGAAGATTATTGACCTCATATCGGACATGGAGCCTTCCGTGCGGGCCACCATGTCAATCGCCGGAAAAGCCGTGGACTATATCCACCCCGAACTGTCTACGATACTGGGCGAGGCATACGACTACGGCACGGGCGACAGCGACGAGTGGAAGCGGCTGGCCGAGCGGGCATACGCCACCGGCAGCAACGCCACCGTGAGCCTGGTGATGCAGACCTACGAGGCAAAATCGGGCAGCCCGCTCAACCACGACTATCTGCTGTATTGCATTCTGTACGACATGAAGTCGTATGAGACGGCGATAAGCATGTTTGTCAACGCCGAGCCGGGCGGCACCCTGCGCCTACCCGAGAATCTGTACCGCTGCTATGCCATGTATATCACCATGCTGCTGCGCACGCGACGCATGAAGATGGCCGCCGACGCCGCCTCCACCATGCTCGACATGCTCGACACCGAGAGCCGCCTGCCCGGCTCGGTGGTGGAGCGCCACGGCATGCGCATGTTCCTCAAGGACGTGGCGGCTCTCATTCAGAGCGCATCGCCGTCGGTCGACTGGGACCGGTACGACCCGCTCGGCCTTGACAGGGACAAGATGCAGGCCTGACACGCTTTTTTCGCGGTAGACATCATACTTTTCCCCCTGCCCGGCGTTATAACTGATATGAAAAGCATTGTAATCATAGGAGCGTCATCGGGCATAGGGCGCCGCGTGGCGCTCGACTTTGCCCGCTACGGCATGCGCGTGGGAATCGCCGCGCGCCGCGGCGACAGGCTGCGCGAAATCAAGGACATGTATCCCGACCGCGTGGAATACGCGGAAATCGATGTGACGGCCGACGATGCCGTCGACAGGTTTCTCGACCTTGTTGAGCGCCTGGGCGGCATGGACATCATGCTCTACGCCGCCGGCTGCGGCTGGTATAATCCCGACCTCGACGAGGCCGATACCCGGCGCACCATCGACGTCAACGTCACCGGCATGACTGCCATCTGCAATGCCGCCTACAGATATTTCAAGGCCAAGGCCGGCAATAGCCGCGGCCGCATAGCCGTGATAACCTCGGTGGCCGCAACGCGCGGCCTCGGCATATCAGCGGCATACTCGGCCTCGAAAAGCTATCAGCAGAAATACCTGCAGGCCCTCGACCAGCTAGCACACATGCAGCATGTCAACGTCGGCATCACGGACATACGTCCCGGCTTCATCGACACCGACCTGCTGAACGACAGCCGCGGGCTGAAGCTGCCCATGGTGATGAGCCTCGACCACGCCGCTCCGCGCATCGAGGCCGCCATACTACGCGGCAGGCGCGTCGCCACCGTCGACTTCCGCTGGAGAGTGCTCAACGCCCTGTGGAATATGGTTCCCGGCGCACTGTGGAGCCGTATCGGCGTCACTTTCTGAACCGTCGAGGGGGAATTATTATTGTATTGAGGAGGAAAATTTCACGAAACACAACCATGCACCCCGCCGTTATGCATGGAATTGGTAAATTTGCATACCGGCACTAAGTGCCGGCGCTTAAGAGCTTGTTTAATACCATTAAAAAACTCCTTAATCCTGATAATGACAAACTTCTCACTTGAAGGCAAAGTAGCCCTCGTCACCGGTGCCGCCTACGGCATCGGACTCGCCATAGCCCGCGCCTTGGCCGGGGCAGGCGCAAAAATAGTGTTCAACTGCTCGCGACAGGCCACTGTCGACCGCGGCATGGCCGCATACAAGGAGCTCGGCATCGACGCCCGCGGCTATCTCTGCGACGTCACCGACGAAGAGGCCGTGCGCGCCATGGTGGCCGACATCGAGGCCAACGTAGGAACCATCGACATCCTCGTGAACAACGCCGGCATCATAAAGCGCGTGCCCATGGAGGAAATGCCCGTCGAGGACTTCCGCCGCGTGGTGGACGTAGACCTTGTGGCGCCCTTCATCTGCGCCAAGGCCGTTATCCCCGGCATGATCCGCAAGGGCCACGGCAAGATAATAAACGTATGCTCGATGATGAGCGAGCTGGGCCGCGAGACCGTCAGCGCCTACGCTGCAGCAAAGGGCGGCCTGAAGATGCTGACACGCAATATCTGCTCGGAATACGGCGCGCACAACATACAATGCAACGGCATAGGTCCGGGCTATATCGCCACCGAGCAGACCGCTCCGCTACGCGAACGCCAACCCGACGGCAGCCGCCATCCGTTTGACAGCTTCATCATAGCCAAGACTCCCGCAGGCCGCTGGGGCACCCCCGAGGATCTCATGGGCCCCGCCCTGTTCCTGGCGTCCGACGCTTCCGACTTTGTAAACGGACAGATTCTCTATGTCGACGGCGGCATACTCGCCTACATAGGCAAGCAGCCCTGAACCCATTCCCCCGCTGAATAAACCGTCAATCATCACTCTATAGCAATGGAGTCAGTTTTCTCGTATATAATCGGCCTCGGCGCGGCCGTCATGATGCCGGTGATTTTCACAATCCTCGGCGTATGCATAGGCATCCGTCTCGGCGACTCGCTCAAGGCCGGCCTGAAAGTGGGCGTGGGCTTCATAGGCCTGTCCATCGTAACGGCCCTGCTCACATCGGCCCTCGGCCCGGCGCTCAACTCAGTGGTAGACATCTATGGCCTGCAGCTCAAGGTTTTCGACATGGGCTGGCCCGCCGCGGCCGCCGTGGCCTATAACACCGCCGTGGGCGCGTTCATCATTCCGGTATGCCTCGGTGTCAACATCCTGATGCTCGTCACCAAAACCACCCGCACGGTGAACATCGACCTGTGGAACTACTGGCACTTCGCCTTCATCGGCGCGGTGATCTACTTCGCCTCGGGCTCGCTGGCCGCGGGCTTCTTCGGCGCAGTTATCTGCTACATCATCACCCTCATCCTGGCCGATATCTCGGCCAAACGCTTCCAGCGCTTCTACAAGGGCATGGACGGCATATCCATCCCTCAACCCTTCTGCGCGGGCTTCATGCCTTTCGCCTGGGCCATCAGCAAGGGTCTCGACAAGATTCCGGGCATGAACCGCCTCGAAATCGACGCCGAGGGCCTCAAGAAGAAATTCGGCGTACTGGGCGAGCCTCTGTTCCTCGGCGTTATCGTCGGCGTGGGCATAGGCTGTCTTACATGTACGTCGATGGCCGAAATCATCGACCGCATCCCCTATATCCTGGGGCTGGGCATAAAGATGGGCGCCGTGATGGAGCTGATACCGCGTGTCACCGTACTGTTCATCGAAGGCCTCAAACCTATCAGCGAGGCCACCCGCAACCTCATAGCACGCCGCTTCAAGGGCGCCGACGGCCTCAACATCGGCATGAGCCCCGCGCTGGTGATAGGACATCCCACCACGCTCGTATATTTGCACCGAATATCAATTTGACACTTTATCGGAATATGCAATGA
>CAYNXG010000049.1:0-12453 GCA_964401095.1 uncultured Bacteroides sp. | reverse complement strand
GGGTAAGTCCTACACGACCAGCTCCTTGAGAATCCCCCAGGTCTTGACCGAAGCAAGGGTAGCGGGTTGTAGCGGTGCGATGTAGTAAGCTTGCCCTTTTTTTATTTGTATAAGTCCGCCCATGGAGGCGTAAAATATATCCCCGTCATGCGTACACCTCAGGAAACAGAAAGCTGCACACTGCTGGGCAATCAGGGTGTGAAATATCCCACGGAATACTGTCCCGGAATCCTCGAGACTTTCAAGAACAAACATCCCGAAAACGAGTATCTCGTGACATTCAACTGTCCCGAGTTCACCTCGCTCTGTCCCAAGACCGGACAGCCCGACTTCGCCACCATAATCATCAACTACATCCCGCGCGAGGACATGGTGGAAAGCAAGAGCCTAAAGCTCTACCTCTTCAGTTTCCGCAATCACGGCGACTTCCATGAAGACTGCGTCAACATCATCATGAAAGACCTCGTGAAGCTCATGAACCCCCGCTATCTGGAAGTGCGCGGCATATTCACGCCCCGCGGAGGCATATCCATCTACCCCTTCGCCCAGTATGCCGACGACGACCACCGCGAGCTCGCCGCCGCGCGCATGCTCGCCGCCTTCAACGCCGGCGCCGGCATGTAATCAGCCATAACACATCCCACCCACCGACTATATGATGAACACCCCCGATAAAGACACGCTCATGGTGGTGAGCGGAGGCATGGACTCCACCACCATGCTCCACGAGTATGCCTCGCGCATAGCCCTGGCCGTGACATTCAACTACGGCTCAAACCACAACGCCCGCGAGATCGAATGTGCCCGCTACAACTGCCGCCTCCTCGGCATAGAGCTGCTGGTCATCGACCTCCCCTTCATGGGACGCCTGTTTGAAAGCTCGCTGCTGAGCGGCGCCGACGCCATCCCCGAGGGCAGCTACGACGACGATAACATGCGCTCTACCGTGGTGCCCTTCCGCAACGGCATCATGCTCGCCATCGCCGCAGGCCTCGCCGAGAGCCGCGGCCTGCGCCACCTCATGCTCGCCAACCACGGCGGCGACCACGCCATATACCCCGACTGCCGCCGCGCATTTGTCGACGCCATGTCGGCCGCCATCGCCGCCGGCACATACGAGGGAATCGACATCGTGGCCCCGTACACCGACATCACCAAGGCCGACATTGCCCGCCGCGGAGCAGCCCTCGGCATCGACTACTCTCACACCTATTCATGCTACAAGGGCGGTGAACGCCACTGCGGACGCTGCGGCACATGCACCGAGCGCCGCGAGGCCTTCGCCCTGGCCGGCATCCCCGACCCCACCATCTACGAGGATTCATCCGACCCCGTCCACGGCGCATGAAACCGCTCTACGTCACCGACCTCGACGGCACCCTGCTCGACGACAGCGGACAGCTCTCCGACACCTCGGCCCGCATCATCACCTCGCTGAGCCACAGCGGTGCACTAATCAGCGTGGCCACCGCCCGCACCCCCGCCACCGTGGTAAACCTCCTCGCCCACGCATACACCACCGCCGACCTGGTGGTGATGACCGGCGCAGGGCTGTGGAACCGCCCCGACGCACGCTTTGACCACCTCGACATGCTCCCCGCCGCCGACGTGGCCCTGATGATGCCCGTATTCGACAGTTCACCCATTGCCCCCTTCTGCTACACCCTGCGCCACGACGGCTCGCACATCGACGTCTACCACGCCGCCGCAACCCTCTCGGCCCGCGAAGCCGACTTCGTGGAGCAGCGCGCCCACCTCACCCTCAAGACCTTCCACCTCGCCACAAGCTGTCCCGCCGACCTCCACGACCGCATGATTCTCTTCTTCGCCATGGGCCCGCACGACGAGATCGTAGCCGTCGCCGACAGGCTGCGCGCCGTCTGTGGCTGCTACGTGTCATATTACAAGGACACCTACTCGCCCCGGTTGTGGCTGCTCGAGGTCTTCGCCCCGGGCGTATCCAAGGCCGCCGGAATAGAAAGGCTGCGCCGCCGCGTGGGAGCCGACACCGTCATAGCCTTCGGCGACAATCTCAACGACATACCCATGCTCAAAGCCGCCGACATAGCCGTGGCCGTGGGCAACGCCCTGCCCGAGGTGAAGGCCATAGCACACCATGTCATAGGCCCCAACACCGCCGACGCCGTGCCCCGCTTCATCCGCGAGCACTACGAGTCCATAACGGGCATCCGGCCATAACCCTCCACCCGTCCCCGCATCGCATACTGATACAGAAACGGCGCTTCCCCTCCGCACGCGCATAAAGGGAAGCGCCGATATATTTACCGCTCGAAATCAGAATCCGAAGGCCAGCGAGAACGACAATATGCCGTTCCCTTTGCCATTATAGACATATCGATTTGTGACATTAATGTCATATTGTGCCGTGATGCGGAGACGCCACACATTGGCGCCAAGTCCAAAACGCCACTGCATATATGACCTGTGCAAGTCTGCCATTCGTCTATCGCGATGGAAGTTTATCGCAGCCATAGGCCCCGTAAAAACATATATCGGCTTGAACAGGCTCTTACCCGCAAAAAATGCGAAGCGCGTGCCCCAGGTATAGGTATCATCTAACAAAGGCAAGCCATCCATGGCCGTTTCGGGCTTGTCAATATATTCATAAAACACAGCCAACTGCGGTGTAAGAGTCAGTCCCCAGGGCAAATTATGCGTATATGACGCATTGACATTATAGCTTTGGATTTTATTATGCACGCCATTGCCTGTACTGAATCCGCCCTCGACACCCACATGGAATGTCTGCGCCTCCGCCACGCTCCCGCAGATTACAAGCAGCAACAATATTATCAGTTTTCTCATAATAAACTTGTTGGTTAAAATTATATTCGCCATGCCAGCGAGAACGACAATATGCCGTTTTCCTTGCCATAAGTAACATAACGATCTGTGACATACACGTCATACTGTGCCGTGATGCGGAGACGCCACACATTGGCGCCAAGGCCGAAACGCCACTGCATATATGACCTGTGCAAGTCTGCCATTCGTCTATCGCGATGGAAGTTTATCGCAGCCATAGGCCCCGTAAAAACATATATCGGCTTGAACAGGCTCTTACCCGCAAAAAATGCGAAGCGCGTGCCCCAGGTATAGGTATCATCTAACAAAGGCAAGCCATCCATGGCCGTTTCGGGCTTGTCAATATATTCATAAAACACAGCCAACTGCGGTGTAAGAGTCAGTCCCCAGGGCAAATTATGCGTATATGACGCATTGACATTATAGCTTTGGATTTTATTATGCACGCCATTGCCTGTACTGAATCCGCCCTCGACACCCACATGGAATGTCTGCGCCTCCGCCACGCTCCCGCAGATTACAAGCAGCAACAATATTATCAGTTTTCTCATAAGCAATTGTATTTTTTGTGATTGGTTTGGGTTGAACGTCTTGTTTTATGTCTTTTCGGCGGCTATGGTAAATGACAATATACTTGAACTATACTAACAGACACACGGAGCCGTATATACAATTGCAAAAATAATGTTAAAAAGGCCGAAAGTCAAGTAGCCGAAGGGCGTTCGCATCGCTTATGTGGTAAAAATCGCGACATTCATCAGGTCTGGGGCTTGGGGGCGGGGCGGTCAGAAGCCTACCGAGAGGAATATCTCGAAGTTGCGGCCGGGCATCGGGCGCGACAGCACCGTGCGATAGTCGGCATCGAGCAAATTGTTGACTGTCAGCTTTCCCGAGAAATCAAGATTCCACATACGCCAGCGCTTTTCGAGCGACAGATTGCTCACCGAATACGGCGGCAGCTTGCCCGTGATGCTGTCCTCGTTGGACGACATGGTGAACCGCTCGGAATACCACTGCCAGGCATAGGCCAGCCACCATCCGCGCCAGCCCGCGCGGGCCACGGCCGATGCCGAGTGGCGCGGCACGTAGGGCAGCTGCTTGCCCACGCTGCGGTCGCCGTCGCCCATGGCCTCGCCGCGGTTGATTGACGACGACCATGTATAATTGACGCTCAGGCTCACATCCCAGCCGCGGGCGGGGGTAACGCGCGCCGTGGCGGAGGTCTCCACGCCGCAGGCCCTCACCTCGCGCACATTGCTCGGCACATAGAAGCCGCGCGGCGAAGGCAGCCACAGAATCCAGTCGTCGATATAAGAGTCAAACCATCCGGCCGACGCCTCCAGGTGCCACAGGCCGTCGCGTGAGGCTCCGGCCGAGAGGGCGGCGTCGTAGGTCCAGCCTTTCTCGGGGCGCAGCTCGCTGTTGCCGCCCGGCACGGTGTAGAGGTCGTTGAGCGTGGGGAAGCGATAGTTGCGCGAACCCGACAGCTTGGCCGTAAGGCCGATGGCAGGCATCAGCACATAGTCGGCAAACACGGCGGGCACGGGGGCGGCCGTGGAGCTACCATAGAATTCCTGGCGCACGGTGATGCCCGCGCCGGCCCGCTTCACGGGACGCCAGCGCACACCCGCCGACAGCGACGCCTCGCCGCGCGAGCGATCATAGCCCGGAGCCACGGCCGTCATGGCCGCGTAGTCGTAGCTCGACACGCTGTGAGCGTGCACGTCGGCCCCGGCGGTGACATGCAGCACGGCCGACGGATACCATGCGAACGAGCCGGCGCCGTAGAAGGTATTGACCCGCGAGCGCGAGCGCGTCATCACCGATTCGCCCTGGCCGCCGGCCTGCCCGCGGCGATAGTCGTAGGCCATCCACGAGTGCACGTAGCCGGCCCGGGCCGTGGCGCGCCAGCGTGTGCCGCCCTTCTCCCACGAGGCCACGGCCCGCAGGGTCTGCTCGCGCTGACGGTTCTCGAGCGAGCGGCTGTCGCCATAGTCGGTGCTGATCATGGGAATCTCGCGGTTTGACGACATGTACCACGCGTCCAGGCTCCAGCGTCCGGCGCGGCCCGCGTCATAGCTCGCCGAGGCCAGGGCGTGGAAGTCCTTGTAGGCGCCGGGGCGGTTGCGTTCCTCGGGGTGATACCAGCCTATGATCTGATTGTTGTCGTCGTAGATATTCTCGCGTTTGTCGTGGTTGATGTATTTGAAATCGTTGCGCGAGCTCGAATACGCCACACGCGCCGACACCTCCCAGGGGCCGCGCGAGAGGCCGACGCGCAGGAACTCGTCGAACGTGCACCACGAGCCCGCGCCCTGCACATACGTGGCCGACAGGCCGTCGGGCAGGCCGCGCGACGTCGACGCCAGCTTCACCAGGCCGCCTATGCCACCGCCCACATCGGTGAGCGACGACGAGCCGTGCACCAGGCGGGCGTCGTCGACGAAAAACGACGGTATCATGGAGAAATCCGTGGAGCCCAGCATGGGCGAGGATATGCGCATGCCGTTCCATGTCACCTGTGTGTGCGAGGGCGAGGTGCCGCGGAAGGTGACGGTGGACAGCGTGGCCCGGCCATAGTTCTTGACAAATACCGCCGAGTTGAATCCGAGCACGTCGGCCATCGACTGCGCCACGCTCTCGCGCAGGCCGGCCGAGTCGATGCGTGTCTCCTCGCGTCCAGTGTCGGCGGGGCGGCGTGTAGCCACAGAAATGCCGCGCAGGGCCACGGGCTCCTCGCTCCGTAGATTCTGCGCGGCAATGAGTGTCAGTATCAGGAATGTCCCGACGGTCTTGAGCTTATGTAAGGCCCGGCGGATCATCGTCACTTCCAGCAGAAGGCGTGGGGGCAGATGCCCGTATCGACTGTGCCGGCGAGGCGGCCGCCCTGCGAGTAGCGCAGCAGGCGTCCGGTCTGCACATAGTCCACGGCGTCGGCCACATATATGTCGCCGCCGCGGGGATCGACGGTGAGGCCGTAGTAATAGTGTCCGCCACAGGCGATGAGGGGCTCGGCGGGCAGCTCGGTGGCGTCGACCGACATGCTGTAGATGTCATTGCGAATCCAGTAGATGCGGTCGCCGGCGCCGTTGACGGCCAGGGTGGGCGTATAGTCGCCCTTGGTCATCTCGAAGCGGCGGGCCACCTTGAAGTCGGAAGTGGTTATCTTCAGCAGGCAGGGGGCCTCGTAGCCGTAGGGCGAGCCTTCATAGCCGCCGTCGGTGAGGACCCACAGGTTGTTGTAGCGGTCTTTCACCATGCTCTTGGGCTGAATGTCGACCTGCAGCACGCCGGCCACACGGTCGGTCTCGGTGTCGATGCGGAGGATGCGGTTGTCATAGCTCCAGCAGTTGACATATACATATCGGCCCACCTGCACCATCATCTCGGTGGACGAGCCGTTGCCGGGCACGTCGATGTAGCCCTCGATCTCATAGTCGTCGGTGTCAATGACGGCGATGCGGCTGTCGCCCATCTGCGTCACGTATGCCTTGTCGTCGTCGCCCTCCACGATGTGCATGAAGCGGGGCGACACCAGGCCGGTGATGCGGCCCTTCTCGGCCATGGTGGTGGCGTCTACCTCAAACACCACGTTGGAGTTGTTCACCACAATCCACGCCGAGCGGCCGTCGGCCGACATGGTCATGGACTGCGCCACATCGCCTACGGGCACCTTATTGGCCGTGCGGAATATATTCTGCTCCACGCCGCCCGTCGAGGGGTCGTAGAAGGTTATGGATGCGTTGCTGTAGTTGAAGTTGCCCTCGTTCACCACAAAGAGGCCGTGGGCGGGGAGCTTCACGCCTGTGGGCGACGGAACGTCGGGGTCGTCTTCGTCAGAATCGGAGCATGATGTCATGGCGCTCATGGAGAGGGCCACCGCCGCAGCTACGGCAATGTGTTTCAGATAGTGTTTTGAAAAAGTATGCATGTTTTTAAGTATTTTGCGCAAAGTTATGAAAATTTTTCCAAAACCGAGAGTTTTATGTACCTTTGCGGACGTATAAACCAAAATTTGCTGCCGGGTGTTTTTAATATAACCCTAAGATTTACTGCTGAGTCTACAATCGTTTTAACTTGAAATCCATTATGTCTGCAAGATCTTTACTCGTCATACTTCTTTCTATTGTGCCGTTCGCCGCTTTTTCGGAGACATTCGAGCCGATAGCCTACGGCGACATGAACCGCTGGGTCACCCGCGACATCAAGGAAAGCCGCATCATAGGCGGCAACACCCGCCAGGTCTACGCCATCGGGCCCGACAAACACATCACCGGCGACGCGCCATACACCAACACGGGCGGCTCCCCCTGGGCCACGTCCAACGTAATGGCCAAGGTGGCCGGAATCACCAAGACCTCCAACGCCGTATTCCCCGACGAACGCCCCGGCAACGGCCGCTGCGCCAGGCTCACCTCGCGCCTCGAGAGCTGCAAGGCCCTCGGAATCATCAACATCGACGTAATGGTGGCCGGCAGCATGTTCCTGGGCAAGATGATCGAGCCTATCAAGAGCACCAGCGATCCCTACTCGAAGATGGAGATGGGCGTGCCGTTCACGCGCCGCCCCACAGCCCTGGTATATGACTACGAGCTGATTATCCCCGACACCGACACCCGCATATATTCGTCGGGCTTCTCGAAAAAACGCACCATCAAGGGCCACGACAACGCCGAGGTGTTCGTATATCTCCAGCGCCGCTGGGAAGACGCCGACGGCAACATCTACGCCAAGCGCGTGGGCACAGGCCGCGAGATTCTGAAAAAATCGTCGGGCGGATGGCAGAACCGCCACCACCTCACCGTCAACTACGGCGACATCACCGGCAAACCCTTCTATCGCGCCTATATGGGCCTGATACCCAAGGATAAGAGCTACTATGCCCGCAATTCCAAGGGCAAGATGGTGCCCGTGCGCGAAGTGGGCTGGGACTCCCCCGACGCCACGCCCACACACGTGATGGTGATGTTCTCGTCGGGCTCGGGCGAGCCCTACGTGGGGACGCCCGGCATGACCTTCCGCGTCGACAACGTGGGATTTGCCTACTGATTTTGATGATTTCGCTTTGCACTCGCGCGGCAATTATGTAAATTTGCAGCATGTTAAGCAAACTCATTACAGCGGCGGCCGCTGTGGCCGCCATGGCCGCGGCCGCAGGGCCCGTGGCCCATTTTCCCGTCACGAGCTATAATTTCGGAGCCTTCGACGAGGAGGCCGGCCCCGTGTCGTATGACTTCCCGCTGGTCAACACCGGCGACGCCCCCCTCGCCATCCTGGCCGCCCGCGCCACCTGCGGATGCACCACACCCGTGTTTCCCCGCAAGCCCGTGGCCCCCGGCGACACCGCCTATATATCCGTGGAATACAACCCCATGGCCCGCCCGGGACGATTCAATAAACAGATATACGTGGAGACGGACGCCTCCGACACCAAGACACGCCTCGACGTGTCGGGCGTGGTGATAGGCGGAGCCGTCACCATCGCACGCCGATATCCGGCCGACTTCGGAGCCGTGAAGCTCGCCAAGCCAGTCCTCATGATGGGCGAGGTGACAAAGGGACGGTTCAAGACCGTCTACTTCGACGGCTACAACCGCTCGTCCGACTCGCTGCGCATAACCGCCGTGCGCGCCCCGGAATACGTGTCCGTGGCCCCCGCGCCCGAGGTGGCCCCTCCCGGCGAACAGCTCACCCTCATAGCATTTGTCAACGGCGAGACATGCCCGCTCTACGGCCTGGTGGAGGACTCCGTGACCATGGCCACCGACCGCGGCGACACATTCACCCTGCCCCTCACCATGATAGTGCAGGAGGATTTCTCGGGCCTCAGCCCCGCCGACATGGCCAAGGCGCCGGTGATTACCCCCGAGGCCGACCGCATCGACTACGGCATGCTACGCGCCGGAGGCGCACCCGTCACCCGCAGCATCAGGATTACCAACAACGGCCGCTCTACACTCGAGATAAGGCGTGTCTACTCGGCCGACCCCGGCATCACCGCCGAGGCCGGCGCCACATCGCTGAAGCCCGGCAAGAGCGCCGTGGTCACGGCCACGGTGGACCCCTCGGCCCTGCCCGCCGACATACTCAACGCGCGCCTCACCGTCATATCCAACGACCCGCTCCACCCCACCACGGTGATACGCCTGGTGGGCGAGAAGGCCGCGCGTTAATCGGCCGTGCTTATCAGGGCTGTGGCCTGGGCGGCTATGCCCTCGCCGCGGCCCGTGAATCCGAGACGTTCGGTAGTGGTGGCCTTCACCGACACGCAGCCCGCGGGCAGCCCCAGGTCGGCGGCCACATTGGCCCGCATCTGCTCTATGTAGGGCAGCATCTTGGGCGCCTGGGCTATGATGGTGATGTCGACATTGACCGGCCGGAAGCCCTCGCGGGCCAGCAGCTCCACGGCGCCGCGCAGCAGCACGCGCGAGTCGGCCCCCTCCCACTGCGGGTCGGTGTCGGGAAAATGCCGGCCTATGTCGCCCAGGGCCGCGGCGCCCAGCAGGGCGTCGGTAAGGGCATGCAGCGCCACGTCGGCGTCGCTGTGGCCCAGCAGTCCGCGGTCGCAGGGGATGTCCACGCCGCATATCACACACCTGCGGCCCTCGACGAGCCGGTGTACATCGAATCCGTTTCCTATTCTGAAGTTCATAATGCTTTAATAATGCTTTATATTTTTTCGCAAAGGTAATACAAAAATCGCGTTTTTTGCATACCTTTGTATCAAATAGCCCCGTTTACCCCCACTTGATATATGGAAGAAAAGAAACTGTTTTTACTCGACGCCTACGCCCTGATATACAGGGCATATTACGCTCTGATGCGTTCGCCCCGCGTCACATCGCAGGGCTTCAACACATCGGCGGTGTTCGGGTTCTGCAACACCCTCGACGAGGTGCTGCGCAAGGAAAATCCCGGCTACCTGGCCGTGTGCTTCGACCCCGCCGGCGGCCACACGTTCCGCCACGACGCATATCCCGAGTACAAGGCCCAGCGCGACAAGCAGCCCGAGGACATCACCCTCTCCATCCCCTATATCAAGCGCATCCTCGAGGCATACCGCATCCCCGTGGTGGAGATGCCCGGCTATGAGGCCGACGACGTGATAGGCACCCTGTCGCGCCGCGCCGAGGCCGAGGGCTTCACCACCTACATGATGACCCCCGACAAGGACTACGGACAGCTCGTCACGCCGTCGGTGTTCATGTACCGCCCCTCGCTGCGCGGCCAGGGCTTTGAGATCCGCGGCCCCGAACAGGTGTGCGAGCGCTACGGTATATCCTCGCCCCTGCAGGTAATCGACCTCCTGGCCCTCGAGGGCGACGCCAGCGACAACATCCCCGGCTGTCCCGGCGTGGGCGAGAAGACCGCCGCCAAGCTCATCCGCGAGTTTGGCTCCGTGGAGGAGCTGCTGAGCCGCTCGGCCGAGCTGAAAGGCGCCATCAAGACCAAAATCGAGTCGAACGCCGAGCAGATTCTTTTCTCCAAATTCCTCGCCACCATCAAGACCGATGTCCCCTTAGACATCACCCCCGACAGCCTGCGCCGCTCCGAGCCCGACACCGATAAGCTGCTCGAGGTGTTCGACGAGCTTGAATTCAAGACACTCGCGGCCCGTATAAGGCGCGACACGCCCTCGGCGGCCCCCGCCCCGCGCCGCGAACGCCCGGCCGACGCCATGCCCGGCCTCTTTGACGAGGTGCCCGACGCCCCCGCGCCCGACGCCCCCGCCCGGGGCATCGCCGACAGCGTGGCAACAACCTTCGCCATGCCCGCCGTGCGCGTCATCGACAGCCCCGACGAGGTATCGGCCTTCATCGCCGCCGCCTGCCGCGAGGAAGCCGTGGGATTCAGCATCGAGGCGCCCGGCGAGAATGCCATGGACGCCCGTATCGAAGGCTTCGCCGTGGCCACGCCCTCCGAGACCGTCTACATCGCCGCAGGCGACTTCGCCGCCGGGCGCGCCGATATCATAGCCCGCGTGGCGCCCCTGCTGGCCGCCGAAAACCTCACGGTGATAAGCCACGACGTGAAGCGCGACATGGTGATTCTGGGCTGCGCCGGCGTGGAGTGGAAGGCCCGCCCCTTCGACACCTCCGTGGCCCATTACCTGCTGTCGCCCGAGATGAAGCACGACCTGCCCACCGTGGCCCTGGCATTCCTGCGCCACAAGACCCTCGACTACGAGCTGTCGGCCACCGAGCGCAAGAAGGCGCGCGTGCTGCCCCCCGACGAGGCCGCCGCTGCCGCCGGCGAGCGTGCCGCCGTGGTGGCCGCCCTGAGGCCCCTGCTGACCGACGCCCTCGAGGCCGAGTCGCTCATGGAGCTGTTCAACACCGTGGAGATTCCGTTCATCCCCGTGCTGGCCTCCATGGAGCTCGAAGGCATGCGCATCGACGTGCGCGAGCTCCACGCCATGTCACAGAAGCTCTCGGCGCGCCTCGCCGAGCTGGAGAGCCGCGCCTACGAGCTTGCCGGCACACAGTTCAACGTCAGCTCGCCCGCACAGGTGGGCGAGGTGCTGTTCGGACGCCTCAACATCGACCCCAACGCCAAGAAGACCCGCCGCGGAGCCTGGAGCACCACCGAGGAAGTCCTCGAGAAGTATGCCCCGGCCCATCCCATAGTGCAGCTGATTCTCGACATTCGCGGGCTGCGCAAGCTCCTGGCCACATACGTCGACGCCCTCCCCGCCCTCATCAATCCCCGCACGGGCAAGATTCACACCACATTCAACCAGACAGTCACCGCCACCGGGCGCATATCATCGGCCAATCCCAACCTGCAGAACATCCCCGTGCGCACCGAGGAGGGCCGCGAGATCCGCCGCGCCTTCATCCCCGAGCCGGGCGACCTGATTCTGTCGGCCGACTATTCACAGATAGAGCTGAGGCTCATCGCCGACATCAGCGGCGACCCCGACATGATTGACGCCTTCAACCGCGGCAAGGACATCCATCGCGCCACGGCGGCAAAAATCTACCACCTGCCCATCGAGGAGGTAACCGACAACCAGCGCCGTAACGCCAAGACGGCCAATTTCGGCATCATCTACGGCATATCGGCCTTCGGCCTCTCCGAACGCCTGGGCATACCCCGCGCCGAGGCCAAGGAGCTGATCGAGAACTATCTGAAGAGCTATCCCCGCGTGCAGGCCTACATGCAGGAGTGCATCGAGGGCGCCCGCGAGCGCGGCTACGTCACCACCGTGCGCGGCCGCAAACGCTTCCTGCCCGAAATCAACTCGCGCAACGGCGCCCTGCGCGGCTATGCCGAGCGTAACGCCATCAACGCGCCCCTGCAGGGCTCGGCCGCCGACATCATCAAGGTGGCCATGATCGACATCGACGCCGAGATACGCCGCCGCGGCCTGCGCTCGCGCATGATAATGCAGGTGCACGACGAACTGATATTCAACGTCGTTCCCGACGAGCTGGCCGAGATGCAGACACTCGTCACTGGCCTCATGGAGCGCGCCTACAGCGGCAACGTGCGCCTCGAAGTATCGGCCGGCGTGGGCCGCAACTGGCTCGAAGCTCATTAAAAAATCTCCAAAAATATGTCCGCGCGGAAAAAAATCTCCGTGCGGACATATTTTAACCGGCGGATTAAACTTTTTTTTACATT
>CAYNXG010000048.1:6952-12484 GCA_964401095.1 uncultured Bacteroides sp. | reverse complement strand
AAAAAATCTCCGTGCGGACATATTTTAACCGGCGGATTAAACTTTTTTTTACATTAATTGTCTTATATTTGTAAAAGTATTGAAAAATCCGCAATGATAACTCAAGATAAGACTCCCCACACAATACCCGGCACCCCCGAGGCCACGGCTCCGGCACAGGCGCCCGAGGCCCCAGAGGCCGCCGCTCCCAAGGAGAGCGGACGCTTCGTATGGCTGGCCGTGGTGTCCCTGATTCTCACCGTGGCGGCATGGATTGCGGGCAGCTACAACGGCTTCGCGGCCATCGCCGTAGCCGCGGCCGCCATCGTATGCGGCGCCCTGGCTCTGAAATCGCGCCGCCATGCGATACGAAACACGGCCATAACCGCCATAATAGCAGCCGCAGTGCTGCTGGTGGTCATAGCCGCGTTCTTCATAGTCATTTACATAGGGCTCAAATCTGTCTGACGCCCCGCCGCGCGCGGGCAGCGTGTTATTTGAGCAGATCGGGTCGCCGTTCGCGGGTACGCAGCAGCGACTGTTCGTGTTTCCACTCGTCGATGCGCGCCTGATGGCCCGACAGCAGTATGTCGGGCACACGCCAGCCGTTATACTCGGCGGGACGCGTGTAGACCGGCGGCTCCAGCAGATTATCCTGGAACGAATCTGACAGCGCCGACTGCTCGTCGCCTATCGCCCCGGGGATGAGGCGCACGATGGCGTCGGCGATGATGACCGCGGGCAGCTCGCCGCCAGTCAGCACATAGTCGCCCACCGATATCTCGCGGGTTATAAGATGCTCGCGGATGCGGTAGTCGATGCCCTTGTAGTGGCCGCAGAGGATTATGATATTGTCGAGCATCGACAGGCGGTTGGCCAGCGGCTGCGACAGTATCTCGCCGTCGGGGGCGGTGAAGATCACCTCGTCGTAGTGGCGCTGGGCCTTCAGGGCCGAGATGCAGCGGTCCACCGGCTCTACCTGTATCACCATGCCGGCGTCGCCGCCAAAGGGGTAGTCGTCCACCTTGCGGTGGCGGTTGGTGGTATAGTCGCGCAGGTTGTGCACGTGGAGCTCTGCGAGCCCCTTGTCCTGCGCGCGCTTCAGAATCGAGCACCCCAGGGGCGACTCGAGCATTTCGGGAATGACGGATATTATGTCGATGCGCATATTTCTGACAAGTATGTGTTAGCAATGCAAAGTTACGTCAAATTTGTCTTTTCTGAAAAAACAGGCCCGGAAAATTACCATTGCGGCAGGCGTGGCAGGTCGATGGCCGGCGCCCGGCGGGGCGACACGCTCAGCGCTATGGCGCGTGTCATGAGGATGTCGTCATGGCAGCCGGGGCGCGCGGCATACGAGCCGTCGGGGGCCTGCTCGTAGGTGGCCAGCTCGTCGCATGCCATGGTGTCGCGCTCCACGTAGGCGCCCTCGCGCACGGCTGCCACCAGCGCGCTGACGGCCATTTCCTTGGTCTGGCGGTTGGTGTGGAAGCCCACGCGGCTCGATTCCTCGTGCGTCACGCTGTCGAAGGCGCGGCGGCGGTAGAGGTTGCGGTAACGCCCCGCCAGGCCGGCGAGGATGTACATCGACGCGCCGGCGCCGCCCTCGAGCGAGTTGCTCTCCACCACCAGCAGGGCCTCGTTGTAGTACATGGCCAGGCGCTCGGCGGTGAGGGCCAGGATGTCGTGGTCGGTGTGTCCCCTCCACTGCGCCACCACCTCGGGCACCGCGGTATCGGTGCGCATCACCGCCGCCACAGACCAGTCGGACTTAAGCGAACGCCCTCCCACATCCACCGTCACCGTGTACGACGCCCCCGCCGCGGGCCGCTCCCACAGCGACAGCCGCCCGGCGCTGTCGGGCACGAAGGCCGTGGCGTCGTCAGACACCTCGCCGCGCTCGGGCTCGCGGCACCCGGCCCGCAGGCGCTCTATGTGGCGCGTGCCGAACACGCCCGCACCCGTGGCCGTGAACGCCTCGGCCGCCGTGGTGGGAAACTCGGCCATCATCTTCTCGTGGCAGGGGAACTCGCGCAGCTTGTGGCGATACCAGTTGATGCTGTCGAGCGTGCAGCCGCGGTCGTGGAACAGCTCCAGCTCGTAGGGAGTGAGCGACTCGACAAGGGCGCGCTCGTCAACTGGCGCCAGGCGGTAGATGTCTATCTCGTACCAGGGCACGAACACGGCGCGCTTGTCGCCCGCGCCCGCCTCGCACCGCTTCCACTCCGAGTGGAAATAATTGCCCACGCCGTTGGCGGTGGACTCCATGACAATCAGCGAGCAGGGCACGAGCGCTATCGAGCTGCACACGGCGCGGACAAGGTCGGCGGGCGTGTGCGAGGGCGTCGACCGCCAGAAGGCCACCTCGGTGAGATGCGCCATGGCGAAGTCGGCGCCGCGCACCGAGTCCTGGTTCTCGATCGACGACACCGTGACGCGGCAGCCGCGCCCGGCTATCTCGCGCACGTTGGACGACCGCTCGTAAGGGCGGAACCGCGGCGGCTCGTCGCCGTCCCACAGCCGCTCGGGATAGTTCTCGAGCAGCTTGGTGTACATGCCGCGGATGCCGGTCGACGTGTCCTTCACCTGCGAGCATATTATCGAATGCCAGTTGCGGCAGTGGCACGACTGTATCCAGGCCATATACGTCTGCACCAGCGTGGAGCCGCCCCACTGGCGGGCCTTGAGCAGGATGAGGCGCAGGGGGCGTCCGGCGCGGCGGTCGGCCTCGAGCACCGCCGCCAGCCGCCGCTGCGGACGGTTGAGCACAAAGGGTATGTCGCGGCCCGTGATCTTGTCCTTGATGCGGCAGCACACCGCACACCAGTATTCAAAATCATAGCGGCAGCGCAGACGCTGCCACGCGTCAGCATCGGAGGCCGCGGCGGCGCAGGCGGGGTCGGCCGTCATGTCGCGCGGCACATATACGCGGCCCTCGGCGGGCACGCCCGACAGCACGGCCACACGCCCTGCATCGCCCTCAGCTCCGCGCACGGGGTCGTAGGGCGGCTCGGCGGCGCGCCGGGCCATGCGACGGCGGTTTTCTTCGAGAATCTCGTCTACTTTATCTTCCATTTTTTAGCAATGCCACCGAAATGACGGGCAGAGGGGTGCCGGCGGCGAGGCGCCCTGCCACTTTGATACGTATCTGTCTCAGAGGCATGAGCCTCACGAGGCGCCTCAGGGGCGCCACAATGCGGCCCGTGACGGTGAAGTTCACCTCGGGCGATGCCGCGACAAGCGGGCCGCAGCGTCGGTAGATTCCCGCCGATATGCCGGCATGGGTGCCCGGGGCCTCGAGGCTCGCCACGGCCAGGCCGCCGCGGGGCGCGTACAGCTCCTCGTCGCGACACCATTCGACATCGGCCGACAGCGCCGGAGCGCCATGGCCGGGGCGGAAGCATTGTCCCTCGCCGTCGACAAGCAACCCGCGGCACACCGAGGCATAGGCCACGGTCATGGTATATCGGCCATAGCCTCTGTCGAAGCACAGCACCTCGGTGGCCTCGGGCGTGAGGCACCACAGTTCATGGCCGTCGCGACACCAGGCCAGCCCGCGGGCACCGTCGACGGCGGCAATCTGCCTCACCCGCGAGCCCTCGAGCAGCAATATGTCGCCCGAGGCTATGGCGGCCGTGCCCGTGTCTGTGTCGGCCACGTCCTGCGCCGAGGCGGCCACGCGGCCGTCGAGCAGGCTCAGCGACATGGAGCCGCGGGCGGCGTCGGCGTTGAGCAGGTGTATGCCCGAGGTGGCGAACACATAGTAGCGCGAGCGCCCGAAGTCCCAGCCCGACTGGCCCGTGCGCGCCGCCGCCAGGGCGTTGACCGTGCCCGCGGCAAGGCTTGCGGCAGCCCTTATCACGAGCGGCGCGTCGGCGCGGGCCACGGCCACCGTGGCGGGCAGGTCGATGTCGGCGGGCGACTCGGCCGGCACCACATACACGGGCAGCGTGTCGGCGGGCAGGAAGGGCTTCAGCGACGGGTCGACATACACGGCCCGGCGCCCCGAGGGGTCGGGGGCAAGGGCATAGCGCCCGCTGCGCGTCCCCGTGCCGGCCGAGCGCAGTATGACGGTCATGGCCACGGCGTCGGGCGAGGGATACGACAGCACGGGCCTCAGCAGCGCTGGCGCCCCGGTCACGTCCTCGTCGGCGGTCACTATCGACGAGCCGTCGGCAAATTCCACCTTCACCGCGGCGTGCCACGCCTCGTCGGCGGTCTCCGCGGCCATGGCGCGCACCGACGGAGCCGCCGCCCGCCGCACCCGCAGCCCCGAATACAGCACCGTGCCGGCCCCGCGGGCCGTGTGCGCCGCCGTGAAGACATGGGGCGGCGACAGCAACACGTCGCGCAGAGCGCTGTCACGCACCCCGCGGCGCAAGGCCGTGCGCAGCGCCGCTATGTCGCCGTCCACCGTCCCAGCGGGATTCATCGCCACGACGGCGTCGCCGGCGGCGAGCGAGGCCCCCGGTGCGCTCCACACCACACGGGCCATGTCGTCGAATCGCGCCAGGATGTCGAGGATGTGGCGCGGACGCCCCTCGCCCGGCGATATGCCCTCGCCCGTAGGCGTGGAGACAAGGATGGCGCGGGCCAGGGTGCTGCGGTCGGCGACGCGCACGGCGGTCACCTGCGGCGTCTGCGACGGATCGTGGCGATAGAGAACGGGCGTGGTCAGAACCTCCACTGTGCCCATAATCGCCTTCACGTCCGCGGGTATGTCGCCCGTCGAGAGCAACAGGCGGTAGGCCGGGGCCGATACGGGCGAGGCCAGGGTGGACGACGCCGATTCGAGACGGCTGAACGAGAAGCGGCCGTCGGTCTCCTGCCCGTCGGGGTGCGTGATATAGGCCGGCTCGGACTCATATATCACGCGTCCCTCGGTGTCGCGCACCCTCACGCGGGATATCACGGGCTGCCAGCACACAGCCGCCGCCCGCGCCAAGGCGTCGAGCCTCCTGTATGCCTCGGCGGCCGCGCGCCCCATGGCCTTCAGGTCGGCCTCGGAGAGGCGCAGCGAGGTGGTGAACTGCTCCGACAGGGCGCACTCGGGCAGGGCGGTGTCCACCGTCCCGGCGGCGACGGCCCGCAGCAGAGGCGCATACGGCGCCACATCGGGCACGGGCGTCAGCGACAGGTCGTCGCCAATGGTGAAGCGGTAGAGGCCGCCGGCGGTGTCGGCTATTACAAGGAGATTGCCGTAAATCTCGGCAGTGTCGGCGGCCTCGGCGTGCAGCTCGCGCCACGACATCACCACGCCGCGGCGCACAAATCCTATACGGCGCCCCTGCGCGGCAAGCGTAGCGGGACGGCCGTCGGCGGCGGTTCCCACGGGCCGCCAGCCCTCGGGAATATTCTCGGGTACGGGAAATCCCACCCCGTAGAGGGCGTCGCCCGCGGGGCCGGGACAGAGGTTGCGGCACACCTTGGTGGCCGATTCGCCCGAAGGCGACATCAACAGACTGTCAATCATAAAAAAGCGTTTTTTCGGTTATTACGTCGCAAAGTTACACACGCCCCCCTCCGCCCTTCCCGCCTTTTGGCACAACGGAC
>CAYNXG010000048.1:0-6852 GCA_964401095.1 uncultured Bacteroides sp. | reverse complement strand
CGAAAACTCCGATTTTGATGTTTGACAGATTATTATTAACTTTGTAGGCTTATAAAACATTTGCCGATGAACAAAGACCAACCACGCTGGACCGAGATCGAGCACCTGCCCGAATGGGACGAGGAGTTCTATGATGTCTATACCGCCAAGAAATTTGGCAAGTGGGTCATGCTCAAGACTCTCAAACCCGAGCTGAAGGACAACCCCGACATGCAGGCCATGCTCGACAAGGAGTTTGACGTCCGCTACAATCTGGCACACCCCAACATCATCATGATCAATGACCTGGAGGACGTGCCCGGAATAGGCCGCTGCATCATCACCGACGATGTGTACGGCGACTCGCTCGCCAAGCTGCTCCGCGAGGGTAAGGTGACAAAAGAGCATGTGGCCAAGCTGCGCAATCAGCTGGTCGACGCTCTCGAATATATCCAGATCAACCACCTCGCACACCATCCCCTGCGACCCGAAAACATAATATTCACCGAGAATATAGGCAACCTCAAGCTCATCGACGTGGGCTTCGAGCAGCGCGCCGCCCTCACCCCCTGCGACACCGCCGACGATATCTTCAACTACGGCCTGGTGATAAAGCAGGTGCTCGACACCACGGGCATCGAGGACGCCACCCTGCGCCGCGTGGCCGAGCGATGCCTCGACCGTGACCAGCGCCGACGCTACCGCTCGATTCACGACCTGCGCCTCGCCCTGGCCAACCGCAGCTCAAACCGCCTGTATATCTGCATAATAGCCTTCCTATCAATAATGGTGGCGATACTGGTGTGGCTCTCCATATTCCCGCCCACACCCGTCAACGTCAACTGACCCCCACCCCCGGGAGGCTGCCCACAAGAACTTCTGAAACAACAATGGCTGTCACAGTAAAACCCATAACACCCACCAAAGCCAACCTCGAGGACTACGTGGCTTTCGGTATCGACCTCTACAAGGGCAACGACTGCTTCGTGCCCCCGCTGTTCATCGACGAGGTGAACACCCTTTCGCCCGACAAGAACCCCGCCTTCGAGCACTGCAAGGCACAGTCGTTCATGGCCATGCGCGACGGCAAGCCCGTGGGACGCATCACCGCCATCATCAACGACCTGGTCAACTCCAAGGCCGGCTCGAAGATGATGCGATTCGGATTCGTCGACTTCATCGACGACCCCGAGGTGGTCGACGCCCTGTTTGCCGCCGCCGAGGACTGGGGCCGCGCCCGCGGCTGCACCGGCATCGTGGGCCCCATGGGCTTCTCCGACATGGACCACGAAGGAATGCTCATTGAGGGCTTCGACGAGATGGGCACCATGGCCACCATATACAACTATCCCTACTACCCCGCCCACATGGAGCGCATGGGCTACACCAAGGACGTGGACTGGGTGGAATACCGCATAAAGGTGCCCGACGCAATCCCCGACAAGTATCAGAGGATAGCCGACATCGTAAAGCGCAAATACAACCTCAAGGTGGTGAAATTCACCTCGCGCAAGAAAATCAAGGAGCAGTATGGCCGAGCCCTGTTCGAGCTCATCAACGAGGCATACGCCGACCTCTACGGCTACTCGCCCCTCACCCTGCGCCAGATCGACCACTACATCGACGAATACATAGGCATCCTGCGCCTCGAGGACGTATGCGTCGTCACCGACGCCGACGACCGCCTCGTGGCCGTGGGCATCTCCATGCCCTCGCTCTCGTCGGCCCTGAGAAAATCGGGCGGCAAATTCTTCCCCACCGGCTGGTATCACCTGTGGCGCGCCATCCGCGGCCACGTGGACGTGGTGGACCTGCTGCTGGTGGCCGTCAAGCCCGAATATCAGAGCAAAGGCGTCAACGCCCTCATTTTCTGTGACCTCATACCCGGATATATCGCCAACGGCTACAAGTACGCCGAGTCGAACCTCGAGCTCGAGGGCAACGAGAGCGTGCAGCGCCAATGGGAATACTTTGAACGCCGGCAGCACCGCCGCCGCCGCGCATGGAAAAAAGACCTGTAACAGCTTCTTATCATGAGCAAATTCACTGACGATTTCAAAAAACGGCTCGCCGACATCAAGACAAGCCGATGGATTCGCTTCGGCATCGTCTCGGCCGTGTTCTTCGGCTGGGTGGCCTGGATGGGCAACTGGTGGCTGGCCCTGCTGTGGCTCCTGCTGCTCGACATATACATCACCGGCTACATCCCCTTCACATGGTGGAAAAAATCGCCCAACAAAACGGTGCGCAGCGTCATGGGATGGGTCGACGCCATCGTCTACGCCCTGATTCTCGTCTACTTCATATTCGCCTTCGTGGGCCAGAACTATCAGATACCCTCCTCGTCGCTTGAGAAAACCCTGCTCACCGGCGACTACCTGTGGGTCAACAAGGTGCTCTACGGCCCCCGAGTGCCCATGACGCCCGTCCACTTCCCGCTGGTACACAACAAGATGCCCGTAATAGGCTGTGACAGCTATCTCGACAAGCCCGCCCTGCCCTACCGCCGCCTCAAAGGCCTGCGCGACGTGGAGAGCGGCGACATCGTGGTATTCAACTTCCCCGCCGGCGACACCGTGGCCACACGATTCGAGGAATCGCCCGAATACTACTACCTGCTCGTTGAAAAATACGGCCGCGACCGCATCGCATCTGACCCCGCCACATTCGGCGAAATCAAATACCGCCCCGTCGACCGCCGACAGAACTTCGTGAAGCGCGCCGTGGGCCTCCCCGGACAGGTGCTGCGCATCGCCGGCGACACAATCTACATCGACGGCAAGCCCATGCCTCTGCCCGCCAACGCCCAGTTCTCCTACATCGTGGCCTCGTCGCGCCCGTTCACCGACACCGACATGCTCCACGAGCTGGGCATCGCCCCCGGCGACGTGCATCCCCTTGAATTCACACCGGAGGAACGCGGCTATCTCGCCGCCGTGCTCAATAACGCCGACCGCTCGCCCTATCTGTACATGCTGCCCCTCACCGACAGCATGATAGCCGACCTCAAGGCCCGCGGATACATCGACGGCATAAGGAAGACCAACGAGATATTCCCCACCACGGGCGAGCAGGCCTTCCTGTTCCCCTCGCAGCTCAGCGCCGAGTGGACGCTGTCCAATTACGGCGGCGAGGACGGCATATTCATCCCCGCCAAGGGCTCTACCGTAGACCTCACGCCGGCCAACTGGTACACCTACGAGCGCTGCATACGCAACTACGAGGGCCACGCCGACGCATATCTGGCCGACGACGGCCGGGTGTACATCGACGGACGCCCCGCCGACACCTACACCTTCGGCATGGACTACTACTTCATGATGGGCGACAACCGCGACCTGTCGCAGGACTCGCGCTTCTGGGGCTTCGTGCCCGAAGACCACATCGTGGGCTCGCCCATGTTCGTGCTGATATCGTTTGACAAGGACCGCAGCATCTTCAACGGCGGCATACGCTGGAACCGCATCCTCCGCGACGCCAATCCCGACAAATGACCCGCACCACGGCCATCCTGCCCCCGCGATTCATGGGCTCCACGGCCTGGTATGCGGCCATGGCGAGCCACAGCCGTGTCATTGTCGACACCGCCGTGCGCTATGACAAGCGCTGCAAGGCCGTCCACCGCTGCGACATCGTGGACACCCGCGGCCCAGTGAGCCTCACCGTCCCCCTGGCCAAGCCGCACACCGACGGGCGCCCCACATGGCGCCACGCCGCCGTGTCGACCCACGACGAGTGGTGGCGCCGGCACCGCGTGACGCTCGAATCGGCCTACGGCCGCACGCCATTCTTCGAGTTTCTGATTGACAAGTTTGACGGCGTGCTGCGCTCGCCCGCCGACTGGGATTCGTGGCCGTCGGCCATCGACATCGACTGCCTGGCCGACAGCGTTATCCGCGGCATACTGGAGCTCGACTGCGAGGTGGAGTGGCGCGACGCCGCCGACATAGACACATCCCGCCCCGACGTCGCCGACCTGCGGCGCGCCGTATTGGAGATTCCGGCCCCCGAGCCCTACTGGCAGGTGCGCGCCGACAAACTCGGCTTCCGCCCGGGGCTGTCGGTGCTCGACCTGATATTCAACACGGGCAAGGAGGCTGCACTGTGGCTGGCGCGGCAAGAGTTGGCGGGCATATAGCCTGCGCCGTCGGTCCGGGCTGTCAGAACTTGGCCGTAAGAATGTTTTTTATATCATTGAGCTTCGTGAGGGCCTCGAGCGGCGTGAGATTGTCGATATCGATGCCCAGTATCTCGTCGCGCACCTGCTCCAGCACGGGGTCGTCGAGCTGAAAGAACGACAGCTGCATGCCCGGCGAGGTGCCTGCGGCCGCCTCGGCCAGCGCCCCGCGCACATCGGCGTCGGCGGCGGGCACATCCTTACACGATTCGTCGCCCTCGGCGCCCGCCGAGCGACGGCTGGCCTGCTCGAGCGTGTGCAGCACGCTGTCGGCCCTCTGTACTATCGAGCGCGGCATGCCCGCCAGGCGCGCCACGTGGATGCCGAACGAGTGCTCCGAGCCGCCCTCGGCCAGCTTGCGCAGGAACACCACCTTGCCGTCGATTTCCTTTACCGACACGTTCACATTGCGTATGCGGCCCAGGGTGCGGTGCATCTCGTTGAGCTCGTGGTAGTGGGTGGCGAAAAGGGTCTTGGGGTGCAGGTCCTGGTAGTCGTGGATGTATTCTATTATCGCCCAGGCTATGGATATGCCGTCGTAGGTGGAGGTGCCGCGGCCCAGCTCGTCGAAGAGTATCAGCGAGCGGCGCGACAGGTTGTTGAGAATCGCCGCGGCCTCGTTCATCTCCACCATGAAGGTGGACTCGCCCAGCGATATGTTGTCGGAGGCTCCCACGCGGGTGAATATCTTGTCCACCACGCCTATATGCGCCGAATCGGCCGCCACGTAGCAGCCTGTCTGCGCCATGATGACGTTGAGGGCCGTCTGCCTCAGCAGGGCCGACTTACCCGACATGTTGGGGCCGGTTATCATCAATATCTGGTCGCCCTCGTTGTCGAGCTTTATGTCATTGGCTATATAGGGCTCGCCCGGGGGCAGCTGGCGCTCTATGACGGGATGCCGCGCCGCCCTGAGGTCGATTTCAAGCGAATCGTCCACCACGGGGCGCGTGTAGCGGTTCTCGGCGGCCACGCGGGTGAACGCCGACAGCACGTCGAGCCGCGCCAGGATGGACGCGTCGAGCTGAAGGGTGGATATGTAGGTGCACACGTCGTTGAGCAGCGCCGAGTAGAGGCGCGCCTGTATCGACTCTATCTTGTCCTGGGCCGACAGAATCTTCTCCTCGTATTCCTTCAGTTCCTCGGTGATGTAGCGCTCGGCGTTGACGAGTGTCTGCTTGCGTATCCACTCGGGAGGCACCTTGTCGCGGTGGGTATTGGTGACCTCGATGTAATAGCCGAACACGTTGTTGTAGCCTATCTTGAGCGAGGATATGCCCGTGGCCTTGCTCTCGCGGGCCTGGATGCGAAGCAGGTAGTCCTTGCCCGAGTATGCGATGGAGCGCAGGTCGTCGAGCTCGGCGTCATAGCCCCCGCGGATATAGTCGCCCTTGGCCGAGGGCTCGTCGGCGATGGCCTCGGCGATGCGGCGGCGCACGGTGTCGCAGGGATTGAGCTGCTCGCCCATGGCGCGCAGGGAGGCGTCGGCCGAGCGCAGACACATGGCCTTGATGGCGGGCACGGTGTCGAGGGCGGCGCGTATCTGCTGCAGATCGCGCGGCGTGGCGCGCATCGAGGCCACCTTGGACAGCAGGCGCTCCAGATCGCCCACGCGCAGCAGGGCGTCGCAAAGGTCCTCGCGGTCGTCGGGGGCGCGGAAAAACGCTTCCACCACGTCCAGGCGGTCGTTGATGGCCTTGGGGTCCTTGAGGGGGAACAGCAGCCAGCGGTGGAGCAGGCGCGAGCCCATGGGGGTGACGGTGTGGTCGAGAACCGACAGCAGCGACTTGCCGTCGGGATCGAGCGGCGATATCAGCTCGAGATTGCGCACCGTGAAGCGGTCGAGGCGCACATAGCGCTCTTCCTCTATACGCGAGATGGATGTTATGTGGCCCAGGCGGGTGTGCTGGGTTATGTCGAGATAATGGAGTATGACGCCGGCGGCGATGATGGCCGAGTCCATGCCGTGGAGCCCGAAGCCCTTGAGCGACAGTGTGCCGAACTGGGTGTGAAGCCTGTCGGTGGCGGCATCGGTGGTGAAGAGCCAGTCGTCGAGCTCGAATGTAAGGTAGCGCTCGCTGAGCGTGGAGGCCGCGCGGTCCTTGAATCCGCGCTGCACCAGCAGCTCCTTGGGTGCCATGTTGGCTATAATCTTGTCGATGTAGTCGGCGTTGCCCTCGGCGGCAAGGAATTCGCCCGTGGAGATGTCCAGGAAGGCTATGCCGATGTTGTGCTTGCCGAAGTGCATGGCGGCAAGGAAGTTGTTCTCGCGATGCGACAGCACGTTGTCGTTGAGCGCCACGCCGGGGGTCACCAGCTCTATGATGCCGCGCTTCACCAGCTTCTTGGTGAGCTTCGGGTCTTCGAGCTGTTCGCAGATGGCCACGCGTTTGCCGGCGCGCACAAGTTTGGGGAGATAGGTGTCGAGGGCGTGGTGGGGGAACCCGGCGAGTTCAACGTATGCGGCTTTGCCGTTGGCACGCCGCGTCAGGGTAATGCCCAGGATTTCGCTGGCCACCACGGCATCCTCGGAGAATGTCTCGTAGAAATCCCCCACGCGGAAAAGAAGGATGGCATCGGGATGCTTCTTCTTCATCTCGGCATACTGGCTCATCAGCGGAGTCTCGACTATCTTTGCCATATCGTTGTAACAAATAAAAGGATAAGCGTCAATGCGGGAACACGGATAGCATCCA
>CAYNXG010000047.1:0-13217 GCA_964401095.1 uncultured Bacteroides sp. | reverse complement strand
ACGAGTTGATGATACCGGCGCGAACCTGGAGAACACGGTCGTGGGCATTCTTGTAGCCGAACGAGTGGTTCTTGATATCATAGTTCTTGGCGAGTGTCCAGTAGCCACCTGCACCGGCATAGAGGGTGAGGTTGTAGACACGGCCGGGCTTGTAGCCGCAGAAGAGGTTGGTGAGGTTGAACATAGCGTCGAACGACGGGCCGAGTTCAATCTGGTGGGTCTTGTAGTAGCCGTCTACGGTGGGCTCGTCATAGAGTGCGCCGAGCGAACCCTTGACGCCGAGGCCCTTCATGGCAACCCAGTCAACGCCGATACGGCCGCCGAATACGGGAGTGAACCATTTGCCGACATAGAGACCGGCGTTGGGAGCGAAGCGGTCGCTTACAGAACGATGTACATCATAGTCAGAGAACTGGATGTTGACGCCACCCTGGCCTGTAATGAACCAATTGTCCCAGAAGCCGTTCATTACGTAGCCCTGTGTGGGATCTTCTACGTACTGGACTTCCTGAGTCTCCTGAGCCGCAACCGACTGTGCGGCCAGCAGTGCGAAAGCGCTGGCGAGGAGTGTAATCTTCTTCATAGGAATTACAGTTAAATTATGATTGAATGTTAATTGATGTTGATTATCTGATAGTTTTTGCCTTTTTGATGCTTTTGGAGCACTTTCAGGGCGCTAAGTTACGAAGTTTTCTTGATATATTAACTATAAAAGTTAAAAAAAGTTTTAACAGGGAGTCGAAATAGGGTGAAAAAATTCCTTTTTCCCGCTTTTTTTAACATTAGGAAGGGCGCAGGGATGAAAAATCCGGGAAACGCAGTCGCGCGGGCGGCGGCGGAGTTTCCCGGATGTGTTTCATGTGGCGGGCGGTGTTCAGCGGCCCAGTACGGCCAGAACGCGCTCGTGGATATTGGCGGCGGTGAAGCCGAATTTTTCGTCGAGCACCTTATAGGGGGCCGATGCGCCGAAGCGTTCGAGGCCGAATACCTCGCCGTTGAAGCCGCGGATCGAGCGGATCACCGAGGGCAGGCCGGCGGTGAGGCCGTAATGGGGCACGCCGGCGGGTAGCACGCGGCTGCGGTAGGCGTCGGACTGCTCGTTGAACAGGCCTATCGAGGGCATCGACACCACGCGGGCGGCAATGCCGTCGGCGGCGAGCATCTCGGTCACCTCGCACAGCAGCGACACTTCCGAGCCGTTGGCCACGAGCACCAGGGCGGGCGATTCGTGGTCTACGACCACGTAGCCGCCGCGGCGGGCCTGCTCGGCGTCGGCGCGGCGGTTGCCGCCGGCCGAGGGAAGGTCCTTGATGTCCTGACGCGAGAGGATGAGGGCGGTGGGGGCGGCGTCGTTGTGCATGGCCATGTCCCAGCACACCGATGTCTCGGCGGCGTCGGCGGGGCGGAGGGCCAGCAGCGACGGGCGTCCCGAGAAGTTGCGCACCTGTTCGAGCAGGCGTATCTGTGCCTCCTGTTCCACGGGCTCGTGGGTGGGGCCGTCCTCGCCCACGCGGAACGAGTCGTGAGTCCAGATGTATTTTACGGGCAGCTCCATCAGGGCGGCCATGCGCACGGCGGGCTTCATGTAGTCGGAGAAGACGAAGAATGTGCCGCAGGCACAGATCACGCCGCCGTGGAGGGCGATGCCGTTCATGATGGCGGCGAGGGTGAGCTCGCTGACGCCGGCCTGGAGGAAGGCGCCGGTGAAGTCGCCGGCCGAGAATGAGCGGGTGTTCTTGAGGAAGCCGTCGGTCTTGTCGGAGTTGGCGAGGTCGGCCGACGACACGATCATGTTGCCTACGTTTTTGGCCAGATAGCCCAGGAAGTCGGCCGATGCCTGGCGGGTGGAGATTCCGGCCTTGTGTGCGATTGACTCATAGTCGAGGGCGGGCACCTCGCCGCTGAGCCAGCGTTCCAGCTCGGCGGCCTTGTCGGGATTTGCCTCCATCCATGCGCGGTGGGCCTTGCGGCGCTCGGCCACGATGGCGCGCAACTCGGCATTGCGGCGCTCGTAGAGCTCGCGGGCGTCGTCGAAGATGCGGAAGGGGTTTTCGGGGTCGCCGCCCAGGTTTTCGATGGTCTTGGCGAAGTCGGCGCCGCTCTTGCCCAGGGGCTGGCCGTGGGTCGAGCATTGGCCCTCGAAGCTTTCGCCGTCGGCCTTGACGGCGCCTTTGCCCATCACGGTGCGGCCGAGGATGAGGGTGGGGCGCATGGTCTCGCGCTGGGCGGTGGAGAGGGCGGCGGCGATCTGTTCGGGGTCGTTGCCGTCGATTTCTATTACGTTCCAGCCCCAGGCGCGGTATTTGGCGGCATAGTCTTCTTCGTCCACCTCGGCCACGGTGGTGGAGAGCTGTATGCCGTTGCAGTCATAGAACATGATGAGCTGGCTCAGGCCCAGGTGGCCGGCGATGCGGCCCGCGCCCTGTGAGATTTCTTCCTGAACGCCGCCGTCGGAGATGAAGGCATAGGTCTTGTGCGACACGGTTTCGCCGAAGCGGGCCGTGAGGAAGCGCTCGGCGATGGCTGCGCCGACGGCCATGGTGTGGCCCTGGCCCAGCGGGCCGGAGGTGTTTTCTATGCCGCGGCGGGGATCAGCCTCGGGGTGGCCGGGAGTGGCCGAACCCCACTGGCGGAACTGTGCCAGCTCGTCCATGGTGAACTTGCCGGTGAGGGCGAGCACCGAGTAGAGCATCGGCGACATGTGGCCGGGGTCGAGGAAAAATCGGTCGCGGGCAAACCATGTGGGATCGTCGGGATCGGTTACGAGAAATTGCGAGTAGAGCACATTTACGAAATCGGCGCCGCCCATGGCTCCGCCGGGGTGGCCCGATTTGGCTTTCTCTACCATCGAGGCTGCCAGGATGCGGATATTGTCGGCCGCATGCTTCATTACGGTGGTGTTCATTTGTGAGTGGAAGAGTTGATGAGTTATGAGTGGATGAGTAATGAGTTGATGAGTTATGAGTTGAAGAGTTGTTTCGAGTTGATGAGTTATGAGTTGAAGAGTTGTTTCGAGTTGATGAGTAATGAGTTGATGAGTTATGAGTCAATGAGTCATGAGTTGTGAGCCGTGACTTATGTCTTATGTCTTATGACTTATGACTTATGACTTATTTTTTGACTTATGTCTTATGACTTCTGACTTATGACTTATGTCAGAGGTTGCGCATGTCGGGCTCGTCGTTCACCGGGATGTCGGTGTTGACGTTTTTGGAGCCTTTGAGGGCGTAGAACAGCAGGTAGGCCAGCATGGCCACAACCAGCCAGTATGATGTCATGTATCCGGCTGCGTTGGCTATGGCGTTCTGAATCAGAGGCATCACGCCGCCGCCTACGACCATCATCATGAATATGCCCGAGGCCTGGGCGGTGTACTTGCCGAGGCCTTCGACTGCCAGGTTGAATATGCCGCCCCACATCACCGAGGTGCAGAGGCCGCAGAGCACCAGCAGCAGCGCCTTGGCGGGCACGGAGGCCATGGTGAAGCCTTCTTCCACGCTGTAGGCGGGCATCGACACGCGCAGGCCGGCGGGCAGCACGATGGCTATGACGATAAGGGCGATGGCGCCGGTGGAGGCCACGAGCAGCTGTGTGCGGCTCGACACCTTGCCCGAGATGGCGCTCGACACCAGGCGGCCCACCAGCATTAGCAGCCAGTAGATGGCGGCGATGCCGCCGGCCACGGCGGTGGCGTTGACGGTAATGCCCGAGGCGGCCGAGTCGCTCAGATAGAATATGAGCACGCCGGGGATACCCACTTCGAGGCCCACATAGAAGAATATGCCTATTACGCCCAGCACGGTGTGGCGGAAGCTCCAGGGGCTATGGCTGAATTTCGCAGCCTTGCCCGAGCCGCCCGACGCGGGTTCGGGGATGTTGACGCGCGAGATTATGAGGAATGCCAGCACGAATACGCCCATGGCGATGTAGAGCAGCGGGGTTACGTCGGTCATCGAGGTTGACGCGGTCACCTGGCCTATGAGCATGCCCACGAACAGCGGGGTGAGCGTGCCGGCCAGCGAGTTGCACGAGCCGCCGATCTGTATCAGCTGGTTGCCGCGGTTGCCGCCGCCGCCCAGCAGGTTGAGCAGGGGATTCACCACGGTGTTGAGCATGCACACGCAGAAGCCGCAGACAAATGCGCCCAGCAGGTAAATCAGGAAGTTGAGGGTCACGGCCACGCCGTCGACGGCGAACACGGCCGTTTCGGTACCCGTGAAGCTCGACAGCCATTGCAGCACCAGGCCGCCCAGGCCCACCAGCATGGCGTACAGAGCCGTTTTCTTATATCCTATGCGCACCAGCAGATTGCCGGCGGGGATGCCCATGAACAGATAAGCCAGGAAGTTCATGAGGTTGCCGAGCATGCCCGACCATTCGTAGTTGTTTTTCCAGATAGTGCCCAGGGGGGCGGCGAGATTGGTTACAAACGAAACCATGGCGAAGAGGAAAAACATGGCCACGATGGCCACGGTATTGCCCTTTGCCGCATTTGTCTGCTGTGTCATTGTAATATTGTAATAATTTTAGGGTTAGGGATTATTTTTGCAAAGGTAGGTCAAAACCGCGGAATTAGCAAAAAAAAATCGGCGACTCCTCTAATTATCAACAGGAGTCGCCGTTTTCCGTACAATATTAATACTGTCTTAAATTAATACTGCCTCGGGCCGAATATCGCCGTGCCCACCCTTACCAGGGTCGAGCCCTCCTCGATGGCCGTGGGGTAGTCGTCGCTCATGCCCATCGACAGGGTGTCGAATCCGCGCAGGTCGGGGCACATGTCGGCGATTTGCTTTTTCAGCGATGTCAGCAGTCTGAAGTCGGCGCGCACGCGCTCGGTGTCGTCCGTGTTGGTGGCCATGCCCATCAGGCCGCAGATGTGTGTCGCCTCGAGAGTCTCAAACCGCCTTTCGGCGAAGAAGTCGAGGATTTCCTCGGGTGTGAAGCCGAATTTCGTCTCCTCGCGGGCCACGTGCACCTGCATCAGCACACGGCTCACGATGCCCCGCTCGGCCGACAGGCGGTCGATGAGCCTCAGCAGCCTTTCCGAGTCCACGCTCTCTATCATGGCCACGCGGCCCACCAGGCGCGCGGCCTTGTTGGTCTGCAGGTGGCCTATGAAGTGCCATCTGATATCGTCGGGCAGCAGCGGCGCCTTTTCCAGCAGCTCCTGCACGCGGCTTTCGGCAAAAATACGCTGGCCGGCGTCGTATGCCTCGCGCAGGGCGTCGGCGGGGTGGAATTTCGACACGGCCGCCAGCTCCGTTCCCGCGGGCAGCTCTGCGTGCAGGCGGCGTATGGTGTCGGCGATGTGTCCCATTACTCCTTTACCTTCATGCGGTAGACATCGATCAGCGGTGTCTCCGATATCGACACGATGTCATAGTCGGCCATCGACGACTTCATGTATTCCGTGAAGTTGTCATATGCGCTCTTGAATCCGCCGGCCTGCACCAGCATCTGGGTCACCGAGCGCTTTTCCACGCCGCTTTTCTCGTCCACCGTGATGAAGCCCACCTTCACCAGATACCAGCGGTCGCCCTCGTCGTTGAACACGATTTCGGCGATTTTCGAGCGCTTCACGGCCGCTACGTCAAATTCTCCGGAGATAAACGGGCGCTGTTCCTCGGTTATGCGTGCCTCGGCTTCGGTGAAGCTAAGCGCGTCCACCAGGTAGGGCTCGGTCACCTTTTTCGCCGCTCCGTTTTCCTGGAGCTTGTCATATCTTACTTTACATTCAAACCAGTTTGCCATTTCTGTCTATATTATATATAATGTGTAAATCGGCCCGGGCGCTGTCGCCGGCCAAAAACGACACAAAGGTAAATAAAAAATCCGAACAATTTGCACGCCGCGCGGCCTTCGGGATGGCAAATTTCTCTGAGCAACGATAATTTCTCTCGCTTTGAAGTGTTAAAATCAGAAAAAATATGCTCAAAAGTGCTTCGTTTTATCGAAAAGTGTTTATCTTTGCAAAAATTATACTTTCACCGAAACAGGAAAGTGTACTATCTGACGAAACTAATTACTTCATTATTTATCTATGTCTAACTAATTCTTAGTATGAAAAAGCTGTTTCTATTACTTGTGGCAGTGCTTTCGATCGGACTGTGTGCGTCGGCCCAGACGCGTACCGTCACGGGCACTGTCCTCGACGCCAGTAACGATGAGCCCCTTATTGGCGCGTCTGTGACAGCCGGCACATCCGCTCAAGGCGTGGCTACCGACTACGACGGTAACTTCTCGCTTGTAGTGCCCGCTAACGTCAACACTCTGACGGTATCTTACGTAGGATTTGAGCCTCAGACCGTCGCAATCACTTCCGGCCCGATGACCATCCGTATGCAGCCGGCCACCCACGTCCTCGACGACGTGATCGCCGTGGCCTACGGTACCGCCAAGAAATCGGAATACACCGGTGCGGCCAGCGTCGTTAAAGCCGACCAGCTCGAGAATGCTCTCGTGGCCGACGTTACCAGCGCTCTTACCGGTAAGGTTTCGGGTGTCCAGACCTTTAGCTCCACTGGCCAGCCCGGTAGCAACCCCTCGGTGCGCATCCGTGGCACAGGCTCTATCAATGCATCGTCCTCGCCGCTCTATGTCGTTGACGGCGTGCCCTATAGCGGCGATGTTGCCAGTATCTCGGCTCAGGATATTGAGGCTATGACTGTTCTTAAGGATGCCGCTTCCACAGCCCTCTACGGTGCTCGTGGCGCCAACGGTGTCATCCTTATCACCACCAAGCGCGGCTCCGAAGGCAAGGCTCGCGTTACTGTAGACGCTCGCTGGGGTGCTAACTCCCGCGCCGTTCCCCAGTATGACGTGATCACCGACCAGCGCCAGTATATGGAGACCTACTTCCGCGCTCTCTATGATACGCAGACAAACTTCCTCGGTAAGACCCCCGAGGCTGCCCTTGCCACTATCAATAATACATTCTGGTCGAACATCGGTTATCAGACCTGGACTATTCCCAACGGTCAGGATATCTTCGATGCCAACGGTCGTTTCAATCCCAACGCAACTCCCGGTTACAACGCAGGCAATTACTATTTCCTCGCCGACGACTGGGCCAAGGAAGCCCTCACAAACGGTCTCCGTCAGGAATACAACGTGTCTATCTCCGGCGGTAACAACCGCATGCAGTACTACCTCTCGGGTTCTTACCTCGAGGACGAAGGTATTATCTCCGGTTCGCACTTCAACCGTCTTACAACCCTCGCAAAGGTTGACTACCAGGCTCTTGACTGGCTCAAGATCGGTACAAGCATGAGCTACGTATACACCAATACCGGTAGCCCCCGCGACCAGGACCTCGATGCCTCCACTTCATCGGGCAACGCCTTCTACTTCGCCAACTCCATGCCTCCCGTATATCCCGTATATGTCCGCAACCCCGACGGCTCCATCATGTGGAACGAAAAGTACGGACACCCCGTATATGACTATGGCGAAGGCGAGGATTACGGCAACGGCGCCATCCCCGGCGGCCGCACCCCGACCGGCAACCCCATCTCGGCCCTCCTTTATGACGTGAACGACTATCTTACCGACGCTCTCGACGCCAAGTGGTATGCAGTCCTCACCCCCGTCAAGGGCCTCACCATCACCGAAAATGTAGCCTACTTCCTCGACAATACCCGTCAGCGCATGCTTCTCAACGGCGTTTACGGCCAGTTCAAGACTCTCGGCGGCCAGGTGTCGCAGGCATCTTCTCGCGGCCGCAGCATCACTCTCCAGACTCTCGTAAACTATGACCTCACCATCGCCGACCGTCACAACATCGGCCTTATGGCAGGTTACGAGTCTGAAGACCTCGCTGTCGACGCTATCAGCGCCATGGGTTCTAACCTCTACAATCCCCTCCTTCCCGTGGTGAACAACACCATCGACGAAATCACCGGTTCGGGTTCGCACAGAGAGCTCGCTCACCGCGGCTTCCTCTTCCGTGCCAAATATAACTTCGACGACCGCTACTTCTTCATGGGTTCTGTTCGTCGCGACGGTTCTTCACGCTTCGCTCCCGGCCACCGCTGGGGTACATTCTGGTCGCTCTCAGCCGGCTGGGATGTTGCCAAGGAGGCGTTTATGGTTGATTTCACCAACGTAGACCAGCTCAAGCTCCGCGCTTCGTTCGGTCAGAACGGTAACGACGGCATCGGATCGTCAACACTCTGGATGCCTTGGGCCGACTTCTATGTGCTCGGCGGCGCCGACGGCGTGTTCACTATCGGCGAGCTCGCTCAGAAGGGTAACCGCGACCTCACATGGGAAACATCGAACGCATTCAACGTAGGTGTCGACTACAGCTTCTTCCAGGGCATGCTCAGCGGCTCGCTCGAGTATTACAATCGTCAGACATCCGACATGCTGTTCAACCTTCCCGTGGCCATCTCCAACGGCTTCGGCTCGATTCCCTCTAACGTAGGCTCGATGCGCAACTACGGTATTGAATTCGACCTCAACTACCGTCCCGTAAATACCAAGGATATTACCTGGGACGTTTACGGCAACATCACCTTCGGCTGGAACCGCATCCTCTCGCTTGATCCGTCGATTCTTAGCGCCGACGGCACATGGGCCCGCGGCACCTACTACCGCACCCGTATCGGCCACTCGCTCTATGACATGTGGCTGCCCCAGTATGCAGGTGTAAATGACGAAGGTTTAGCAACCTATTACTCGAAGGTAAAAGATGAGAAGAACGGCGGCTATGTAAAAGAAGAAGACGGTAGTGATAAGATTGTGAAAACCACCGACTGGCAGACCGCTCGTGAAACAAACTCCAAGCAGTTCGAGAACATCATGCCTCTCGCCTATGGCGGCTTCGGCACAAGCGTAAAGGCTTACGGTGTTGACTTCTCGGTAGCTTTCTCCTATCAGTTCGGCGGCCGTATGATCGACAGCGGCTATCAGAGCCTCATGCACTCGGGTTCAAGCCTCAGCGCTTGGCATAAGGACGCTCTCAACGCCTGGACTCCCGAGAACAAGAATACCGACGTGCCCAAGCTCTACACATCTGCCAAGGTTCAGTATTCCAACGCTGTCAGCGACCGTTTCCTCATCTCGAGCAACTATGTGTCGCTCAACAACATCACCCTCGGTTACACCCTGCCCTCCAAGTGGACTCGCAAGATCGGTATCGACGCCGTACGCATCTATGGCGCCGCCGAGAACGTAGCTCTCTGGAGCCGCCGCAAGGGCCTCGATCCCCGTCAGGGATTCTCCTCCTCTGACAACTACACATACTCGCCCATCCGTGCTATTTCAGGCGGTATCAATGTGAAATTCTAATCAACTGCCTTTACAGTTAAATCAGATTTAAAAATGAAGAATAATCTCAAATATATCGCTGTCGCTCTCACAGCAGCCTCCCTTACTGCCTGTGCCGACCTCGACACTGAATATCAGGGCGGTTACGTCAATGCCGACCAGATAGAGCAGGCCAAGGACATGGACGAGGCCAAGCAGCAGGCACAGGTGGTGGGTATGTTCTCTTTCCTTAAGAGTATCGAGACTGCATCCACAGACCACTACGACTTCGGTTATCCCGCGCTCATGCTCGGCTTCGACCTCCAGTGCGCCGACCTTTATGGCATCTATTGTGGTTACAACTGGTTTAGATCATGGGAAGGCTACGGTAGCCCCACACCCTCCGGTATTCCCACCGGAATGTGCTGGTCCATCATGTATCAGGACATCAAGATCTGTAACGACTTCCTCCTGGAGGCTTCCAAGATTGCAGAGCCCGATGCCCGCACATCGTGGAACATAGCCCAGGCCCGCGCACTCCGCGCATTCGACTACTGGGTGCTCGCCAATGTATATCAGTTCAACTACGCCACCCATCAGGACGCTCCCTGTGTGCCCATCATCGATGAGACAAACATGGAGGCCTATGTTATAGATGGTGGTGCCCGCAAGACTGTCGGTGAGGTCTACAACTTCATCATGAAGGATATAGACTATGCCATCAACGTGCTTTCGACATCCTCCATCTCGCCCTCGTCGATGGTGCCCACCAAGGCCAAGCGCCTTATCTCGGCCGCTACAGCCTATGGTCTCCGCGCCCGCTTCAACATGAGCATGGGCAAATATGCCGAGGCTGCCGCCGACGCGCAGAACGCCATCAGCGCTTTCAGCGGTCGTCCCTATTCGATTGATGAAGTATCTGTTCCCGCCTTCACTGACCTTGACGAACCTTCATGGATGTGGGGTATCGCCGTCGACGAGGTTGACGACTGTGTACGCACAGGTATCGTGAACTTCCCCGGCCAGATTTCGTCGTTCGCCTACGGTTATGTAATGTATGGCGGCTGGCGCTTCTGCGACACAAACCTCTACAACTCTATCTCTCGTAGCGACGTGCGCAAGGGCTGGTTCACCGACGATCGTTTCATGTCGCCCAACCTGAACGAGGAGCAGCAGGAGTATATACTTGGCAATTCGGCTGCCTGGGATCGTGAACCTGTAAATGCAGCTGCCAAGGCCCCCGCGCATGTCAATGTTAAGTATGCTCCCTACAAGAACATTATCCAGAACTCTGTCAACGCATCCGATATTCCCCTGATGCGTGTCGAGGAAATGTATCTCATCCTTGCCGAGGCCGAGGCTATGGCCGGCGACCTCAACGCAGGTAAGGCAACACTTGAGTCATTCATCAAGCGCTACCGCGATCCCCAGTATGTATGCGAGGCTTCAGACGCCATGTCCTTCCAGGACGAGGTGTTCCGTCAGAAGCGTATCGAACTTTGGGGCGAGGGTCTCATCTACTTCGAGTATCAGCGTCTTGCCAAGGAAATCAACCGTAGCGGCGGCGACAACGCCATGTTGTACACATACGTTCTTCCGGCATTCGCTCCCCAGCGTATCTATTGCATACCTCTGAGCGAAATTACCGCCAACAAACAGATTTCCGATGACGACAACAACACGTCAAGTCCTCAGCCTACTCCTACAGGTGAGTAATTCTAATTGTTATTAATTCGCAACAGATTATATTATGAATATATTCAAATCCTCAATATTGGCTGTGAGCGCCATTTGCGCTGTCGCTTTCACAGCTTGTAGCGATGATGACAACTACACCCCGGCCTCGCCGGCCGGCGGTGTGTACTTCAGCAAAGAAACGCCTGCCGAGTACGAGCTTCCCAAAGATAAGAGCAGTTTCGATGTTGAAATCTATCGCTCGGGTCTTACCGACGCGGCTTCCTATGCCGTGAGCGTCTCTTGCGACGACGCAACTCCGTTCACCCTCCCCACTCAGGCCGTGTTCGAGCAGGGCTCTGACAAGGGTACAATTACCATCGGCTACGATGTTGCCAAAATCGATCCCACAAAGACTTATAAGTTCGCGGTAACACTTGCCGAAGGCTCGCCCCTCTTTGCATTCGGCGCAGGTGAATTTGCATTCACAGCTGTCCTCAAGCCCAACTTCGGCGAATGGAAACCCTTCGGTAAAGAAGGATATGCAGGTACCGGTGTCTACAGCTATGATCTGCCCTTCCTTTTCGAGGGAAAGCAGGAGATGGAAGTCTACATCCGTTACAATGAAGAGAATCCCACTCAGGCTCAGATTATGTTTAAGGACTGGGGCTTTGGCTACACCGAAGGCATGATTCTCGACTACGACACACAGACAAATATCTGTCATATTCCCTTCGGCTTCTATACCGGTGTGAATGTAAATATCGGCACTACGGTTCCTCTTTATGTGACCGACCTTTACACCTACATCCGTACGGTTGACTGGCCCGACCTCACTCCCGCGCAGCAGCAGCAGGTTGAGGCCCAGTACAAGGGCGCCAGCTTCTATGATCCCGAGACCGGTACATTCAACATCTACTTGTACTACTACGTACCCTATCAGGGCAGCTACTCGGGTCTTCAGGATGGCGACGGCTATGACACATTCCTGTGCGCCGGCTTCAAGAGCTATGATCTCTCCGTTGAGTTCAACGGCTCGTACACCGAGCCCGACGGCCAGACAAGCTATGCCGTTATCAACACTTCGGTATCGGCAGACGCTGCATCGGCCAAACTCCTTCTCCGTCGCGGCATGACCGCCGAGCAGGTACTTGCCGAAATCGTGGCAGGCGCTGAAGATGCTGTTGACCTCACCCCCGGCGAAGACCAGCAGAACCTCGTGCAGCTCGCAGGCCCCGGCACTTATGTTGCAGTTGTGGCCGCATTTGACAAGGGCGAAGTTGCCAAAGCTATCTACACTGAATTTGAAGTGACCGGCGTTGGCGAAGATCCCAACCTCGGCTGGACAGAATGTGGTATCGCCCAGATCTGCGATCCCTGGATTATGTCACGTTTCAGCTTCCGTACAGAGGATGGTGGCTCGCTCACCTATAGAGACCCCGCCCTCCAGTGGCGCGTAAAAGTTCAGCAGAAGGACGATCTCCCCGGCTACTACCGTCTCGTTGCCCTTTGGACTACTCCCGAATGTGTTCTGAACAATCCCCAAGTAATGGGTGACGGCGGCAATGCCAACACCAAGCAGGTTAACATCGAGGTTGATGCTACCAACGAACAGTGTGTTGTTATCGCTCCCCAGTACAGCGGCTTCACTATGGTGGAAAAAGGAGAGGCTACCAACCTTTGGATCAGTAACCTCGACGGCTTCTTCACATCCGATATCTATGCACAGGATAACGGACTGGATCAGCCGATTACCAAGGAACAGGTTATCGCATCAGGTCAAAACACCATTTGGGATGACGGCTATATCGCCATCGACGAAGCAATCGTAGGCTACGGCCCGACCGAATTCGGTTATACTTGGAAAGACAATCCCGCCGGCGAAATCATGATTTCCTTAGGCGAACCCTCACAGATCGGCGCCGCCAAGATAGCTCAGCAGATTCAGATTCTCCGCAACGGCCGTGCGAACTTCGCCGCCCGCAAGCTCGCAAAACGCGCCAACATCAACTTCTCCAAGACCGAGAAGAAGTACAGCGTGAAGAAATTCGATTCCCCCCGCTATCTCATCATCCGCTAAGCATCAGCATCGCTAATACATCAGCAATCGCTAATCAATAAAGAAGCGCGCCCCCGGCGCGCTTTTTTCATTTTAACCCATCAACTCATCAACCCATCAACTCATCAACCGTATCCATCCGAAAAAAGCCGACTTAATTTTTGATTTTCAGGTCGACTTTAGCTTTTGTAATTGTAAGGCAGCAGTTTGATCAGTTGTGCCTCATCCATTT
>CAYNXG010000046.1:0-13467 GCA_964401095.1 uncultured Bacteroides sp. | reverse complement strand
TATCCTCGACGGCGCTATCCTCAAGGCTCCCACCAAGGAACTTCCCATCTTCGACTTCGCAATCCCCACCGAGCTCCCCGGCGTAGATCCCAAGATCCTCGATCCCCGCGACACCTACGCTGACGCAAAGCAGTGGTATGAGAAGGCCGAAGACCTCGCAGCCCGCTTCATCAAGAACTTCAAGAAGTATGAGAACAACGCAGCCGGCAAGGCTCTCGTAGCCGCCGGTCCTCACCTCGACAAATAATCCCTGTCAAGGTATATAACCCACTCGGGCCGGGACGCGCACACAGCGCTGTCCCGGCCTGTTTTTTCATGCCCGCGGCGCGCTTCGCCCTGCCCGTCAACCGCCTGCGGCAGCCCCGGCCGCCCCGCGCGATGCACGGATTACCCCCGGCCGGAGGCCTACAAAATATTGGAGAAACAAAATCTTACGATTTTTTAACATTTTGCCATATTAGTTTTTTGTTGTAACTTTGAAGCGTTAAGTGACTCCTCAAGAAAAGTCCACATGGCCGTAAGCCTCGGGCGCGCGTCCGCGTCCACGTTTCCGAACATGCGGAAAAATGTTTTTTTACAATTGTTTAAAGCTGAAGCGTTACTTATATGCTCTAATGTTATGATAACGACAGAACACATGAAAGACATAGCGCCGCTACCGGCAGAATTTAGCGATATAGCTCCTTACGACGATTCTCTCTACCGCGAGAAAATAGCCGAGCTGGTGAAGGAGCCGGGCTTCGAGCATGCCGTGAGATATGTCATGCCGGGCGTCGACTATCCCGAATTCACCCGCCGTCTGCTCGAGGTATCCAATCAGGACGACTTCCAGACCAACGTCATGGGCCCCTTCCTCGAGCTCCTCGTCAAGACCACCACGGCCGGCCTCAGCTGCGACGGCCTCGAGAACATCGACCCCGCAGCCAACTATACTTTCATCACCAACCACCGCGACATCGTTCTCGACGCATCATTCCTGAACCTCTGCTTCATACGCCGCGGAATGCCTATAACCCAGGTGGCCATCGGCAACAATCTGCTCATCTACGACTGGATCACCGACCTGGTGAAGCTCAACCGCAGCTTCATCGTGAAGCGCGACGCCCGCATGACCGAGGCTCTCGCAGCCGCACGCCACCTCTCGGCCTACATCCACTACGTAATAAACGAGCGCCACGAATCGGTGTGGATCGCCCAGCGCGAAGGCCGCGCCAAGGACTCAAACGACCTCACCCAGGAAAGCCTCGTGAAGATGCTCGGCCTCGCTCCCGGCGACGACATCAAGACAAATATCCTGGGCACGCACCTGCTGCCCGTGTCAATCTCATACGAGTTCGACCCCAACGACTATCTCAAGGCCCGCGAATTCCTGCTGCGCCGCCGCGACCCCGCCTTCAAGAAAAGCCAGCGCGACGACCTGTTCAGCATGGAGACCGGAATCATGAAATACAAGGGACGCGTGCACATGCGCATAGGGCGGTGCATCAATCCCGAGCTCGAGCGCTATGAAGGCTCGGCGCGCCTCGATGTGGTGAGGGAGACCTGCCGCATCATCGACCGCACCATCCACTGCGGCTACCGGCTCTTCCCGTGCAACTATATCGCCTACGACGAGGTGCACGGCAGCAGCCGATTCACCGACCGCTACACCGCGGCCGACGTAGAGCAGTTCAACACCTATCTCGACGGACAGCTCGCACGCGTCGACGTGCCCGACATCACCCCCGAGGAGCATGAGTACATGCGCGGCATGATACTCACCATGTATGCCAACCCCCTGAAAAACCAGCTCGCGGCCGGAGGGCTCTGCGAAGATGTATAAGAGCTTGCTCTAAGATGCGTGTTCCTCTCTTACCGGTATTGTGCCTGCTCCTTGCGGGCCTGGCGGCCGATGTGTACATCTACCGCCGCATGCGCCACGGAGGCACACCGCGCGGATGGTGCATCTTCCACGCCGTACTGGCCACAGTGGCCTCGCTGGGGCTGCTCTTTGTGTGCTGCGCGCCCAAGAAAGGCGCCGGCGACACGGGCCTGGCCGTGCTGATGTGGACTCTGTATGCCTATCTCACCATCTACATTCCCAAATACATCGTGACCCTGTTCATGCTGGTGCAGCAGGGCCTGGGCGCGCTGCTCAGGCGCCGTCTGCGCGGCATCGCCGTGGCCGGCGGCATAGCGGGCACGGCTGTTTTCAGCCTGCTGTGGTGGGGCGCGCTCGTCAACCGGTTCAACATCGACGTGCGCCACGTGGACGTGCCCGTAGCCGGCCTGCCCGAAACATTCGACGGCTACCGCATAGTGCAGATTTCCGACATGCACACAGGCACATACGGCAGTGACACGTCATTCATCGCCAAGGTAGCCGACTCGATCGCCGCCCTGCGGCCCGACATCGTGTTCTTTACCGGCGACATCGTCAACCGCCACTCCGGCGAGCTGAGCCCCTTCACCTCCACCCTATCGCGCATCACCGCCCCCGACGGCGTGTGGAGCATCATGGGCAACCACGATTACGGCGACTACTACCGCTGGCCGTCGCCCGAGGCACGCCTGGCCGACATCGCCGCCCTGCGCGCGATGCAGCGGTCGATGGGCTGGCAGATGCTCGACAACGAGCACACCGTGCTGCGCCGCGGCGCCGACTCGCTCACCGTCATAGGCGTGGAGAACATAGGCGACCCGCCATTCCGTGTCTACGGAGATCTTTCGCGCGCCTATCCGTCGCTCGGCGACAGCGCCGTGAAGATCCTGCTCACGCATAATCCCGTCCACTGGACCGACTCGATTGCCGGACGCCCCGACGCCAACGTGGCCCTGACCCTATCGGGACACACCCACGCCATGCAGATGAGCCTGCTGGGCGTGTCGCCCGCCGTAATGCGCTACAAGACATGGGGCGGCCTGTACACCGACTCGCTGGGCCGGCACCTGTATGTCAACATAGGCCTGGGCGAGGTGGGAATGCCCGCCCGCGTCGGCGCCACGCCCGAGATAACACTCATCACTCTCAAAGCCACACACTGACCCACGCCATGGCCGACATCATAGCCCTCGCCGCCGCCAATCTGGAGCTGCCGCTGCCCCACGTGCGCGCCACTGCCGCCCTGCTGGCCCGCGGCGACACCATCCCCTTCATATCGCGCTACCGCAAGGAAGTCACCGGCAACCTCGACGAAACGGCGATACGCGCCATAGAGACCGAAATCGCACGCCTCACACAGCTGGCCGAACGCCGCGAACACATCATATCCACGATTGACAGCCAGGGCAACCTCACCCCCGACCTGCGCACCCGCCTCGAGGAGGCATCGACGCTCAGCGCCCTCGAGGACCTGTACCTGCCCTTCCGCCCGCGGCGCCGCACCCGCGCCACCATAGCCCGCGAGCGCGGCCTGGAGCCCCTGGCACGCATGATAATGGCCCGCAACGGCGGCGTAGCCGACATAGACCGCACGGCGGCCCGATTCACGGGCGACGAGGTGGCGGGCCCCGAAGACGCCATCGCCGGCGCATGCGACATCATAGCCGAATGGGTGAGCGAATCGCCCCGCGCCCGCAACGGCCTGCGCGGACGGTTTCGCCGCGAGGCGTCCGTCACGTCGACTGTGGCCAAGGGGCGCGAAAACGACGCGGACACCTACCGCACCTATGCGTCGTTCTCGGCGCCCGCACGCCACCTGGCTTCGCACCAGTATCTGGCCCTGCGCCGCGGCGAGGCCGAGGGAGTGCTGAAGGTGAACGTGAAGATTCACGACGACGAGGCCGTCGACGGCATCCTGGCCTGGTACACTCCCCGCGAAGCATCGGAGGCCTCGCGCGCCGTAATACGCCGCGCCGTGGCCGACGGCTACAAGCGCCTGCTGCGCCCCTCGATAGAGACGGAGATAGCCGCCGAGTGGAAGGAGCGCGCCGACAAGGCCGCCATAGCACTGTTCTCCGATAATCTGAGGCAGCTGCTGCTCGCCGCCCCGCTGCGCGGCCACCGCGTCATGGGCATCGACCCCGGCTACCGCACCGGTTGCAAGGTGGTGGCCGTGGACGAGCAGGGCAACCTCCTGGCCGACGACGTAATATACCCCAACGAGCCGCGCCGCGACACCGTGGGCGCCACGCGCACCCTGATGAGCATAATCGACGAATGCGACATCAGCGCCATCGCCCTGGGCGACCGCACCGCGAGCCGCGACACCGAGGCCTTCCTGCGCCGGGCCGGAATAGCCGATTTCGTGGAAGTATTCATCGTGAGCGAGAACGGGGCATCGGTCTACTCGGCCTCCGACGCCGCACGCGAGGAATTTCCCGACAAGGACGTCACCGTGCGCGGAGCCGTGTCTATAGCCCGCCGACTCATCGACCCGCTGGCCGAGTTGGTCAAAATCGACCCGAAATCGATAGGCGTGGGCCAGTATCAGCACGACGTAGACCAGGCCGCCCTGCACGACGCCCTCGACTTCACCGTCATGAGCTGTGTCAACCTTGTGGGAGTGGATCTCAACACCGCGTCGGCCCGCCTGCTGTCCTACATATCGGGCATCGGCAAGTCCATGGCGGCCCGCATCGTGGACTACCGCACGGCTCACGGCCCCTTTGCCACACGCGCCGACCTGCTGAAGGTGCCACGCCTCGGCGCTGCCACCTACGAGCAGGCCGCAGGCTTCCTGCGCGTGCCATCGTCGCCCTGCCCGCTGGACAACACCGGCATACATCCCGAGTCATACCATATCGTGGAACGCATGGCAGCCGACCTCGGCGTGCCGCTCCACACACTGCCGGCCAACGCCGCGCTCATCGACCGCATCGACCCCGCCCGATACGCCGACTGCGGAGAGGCCACGGTGGCCGACATCATAGCCGAGCTGCGCAAGCCCGGCCGCGACCCACGCACCGAGGCCGCCAACGTGGCCTTCGACCCCGACATCAACACCATCGACGACCTCAAGGCCGGCATGATACTGCCGGGCAAGGTGAACAATATCACGGCCTTCGGCGCGTTTGTGGACATAGGCATCAAGGAAAACGGCCTGCTCCACATATCGCAGATGGGGGCCAAGCGTGTCAAAGACCCCGGCGAAGTGGTCAAAATCAATCAGATAATCAAGGTGAAGGTAATCGACGTGGATCTCGACCGCCACCGCATATCACTGTCCATCAAGGACCTATGACCGTCCACAGCGCATACATCTGTTTTGGTAGCAACGCAGGCTGCCGCGAGGACAATATCAGGGCCGCCTGCCGCCGTGTGGCGTCGGTGGCGCTGTCGATGCGCTGCTCGCAGCCCGTGGAATCGCCCGACGCCTCGGGCATAGGCGCGCCATATATAAATATGGTGGCCGAATGCCGCGTAGCCGTCAGTCTCGACGAATTCCGCGCCATCCTGCGCCGCTTCGAGGCCGACGGGGGCCGCACCGCCACATCCAAGGCCCGCGGCGTCATGCCAATCGACATCGACATAGTGGAATGGGACGGCAGCATCCTGAGCCTGCCCGACCATGACCGCCCCTACTACACCCGCGCCCGCCACGAACTGACCGCCGGGCACACTGAGCGCCTATGATAAGGCAAGTGGGCGGAAGTGTGTTTTATAACATATTCGAGGGTCTTGCTTCTGCGGCACATTTTGTGTAAATTTGCGCAGAATGACTTTTTGCCGTAGCAATCACGCCTAACCTTAAATATGAAAACGAAAAAACTACTTCTCGGCGATGAAGCCCTCGCGCTCGGCGCCATTGATGCGGGCCTCTCGGGCGCCTATGCCTACCCGGGAACACCGTCCACCGAAATTCTTGAGTTTGTGCAGTCTAACGCCGTGGCCCGCAGCCGCGGAATTCACTCCCACTGGTCGTCGAACGAGAAGACGGCCGTAGAGGAGGCTCTCGGCATGTCGTACTGCGGCAAGCGGTCGATGGTGTCGATGAAGCATGTGGGCCTTAACGTGGCCGCAGATCCCTTTGTCAACTCGGCCATGACCGGCGCCAACGGCGGCATGCTGGTAATCGCTGCCGACGACCCGTCGATGCATTCGTCACAGAACGAGCAGGACTCGCGTTTCTACGCCGAATTCGCCATGATTCCGGCGCTCGAGCCTTCGTCGCAGCAGGAAGCCTATGAGATGGCCCGCTACGGCTTCGAGCTGTCGGAGCGCATCGGCGTTCCCGTGATGGTGCGCATGGTGACCCGCCTGGCACATTCCCGCGCAGTGGTGGAGACAGCCGGCGAGCCTTCGGCCGAGAATGGTTTCTCCTATCCCTCCAACACGGCGCAGTGGGTGCTGATGCCTGTCAACTCGCGCAAGCGCTACCGCCGCCTCATCGAAGACCGCACGGCCATGGAGGCCGACGCGGCCGCATCACCTTTCAACCGCTATTTCCCCGGCAAGGACACCCGCCTGGGCATCCTGGCATCGGGCATCGGCTATAATTATGTGTGCGAATGTTTCGGCGAGGACGGCTGCCCGTTCCCCATGCTGAAGATATCGCAATATCCCCTGCCCCGCACCATGGTGGCCACGCTGGCCGACGCCTGCGACGCCATACTGGTGGTGGAGGAAGGACAGCCCGTCATAGAGCAGAGTCTGCGCGGCCTCCTCGACCGCGGCGTCAAAGTCTACGGTAAGCTCGACGGCATACTGCCGCGCGACGGCGAGCTCACCCCCGACTCGGTGGCCGCCGGTCTGGCCAAGCTGCTGCCCGAGATGGCCGACCGTCTCATCCTGCCGGAGCGCGCCGCGGCATCGAATGTCGTGGCCCGTCCGCCCGCCCTGTGCCAGGGCTGCGGCCACCGCGACGTGTACGCCGCCCTCAACGCCGCCCTTGGCGAGTTTGAATCGCCCAAGGTATTCGGCGACATCGGCTGCTACACGCTGGGCTGGCTGGCTCCGTTCAACGCCATCGACACCTGCCTCGACATGGGCGCGTCGATAACCATGGCCAAGGGCGCCGCCGACGCCGGACAGCGTCCCGCCGTAGCCATCATCGGCGACTCCACGTTCACCCATTCGGGCATGACCGGCCTGCTCGACGCCATCAACGAGAACTCGCCTGTGACGGTGATAATCTCCGACAACCTCACCACCGGCATGACCGGCGGCCAGGACTCGCAGGGAACAGGCAAAATCGAAGAGATATGCCTGGGCCTCGGCACCGATCCCGCCCACCTGAGAACCATCGACTCGCTGCCCCGCAAGGTGGAGGAGATGAAGCAGCTGTTTGCTGAAGAATTCGCCTACGAAGGCCTGTCGGTAATCGTGGCCCGCCGCGAGTGCATACAGACCGCCCGCCGGCACAAGAAATAATCCCACGACGTCAACACCATTAAAAACCAAGACTTTATGAAAATCGATATAATACTGGCAGGTGTAGGCGGCCAGGGTATTCTCTCGATAGCCACCATCCTCGGCGACGCCGCCCTGCGCAACAATCTGTATCTCAAACAGGCCGAAGTGCACGGCATGAGCCAGCGCGGCGGCGATGTGATGTCGTGTCTGCGCATCAGCGACCGCCCCATCGCCTCCGACCTCATCCCCCGCGGCAAGGCCGACTTCATCATATCGCTCGAGCCCATGGAGGCCCTGCGCTATCTCGACCGCCTGGCCCCCGAAGGCCGCATCATCACCGGAATAGAGCCCGTGGTGAACATCACGAACTATCCCGACAACGAGCAGCTGCTCGACGAGCTGGCCGCCCAGCCCTACGTCACCACCGTGGCCGCCGAGGCCATAGCCCGCGAGGTGGCATCCCCGCGGTCGTCCAACATGGTGCTGTTAGGCGCCGCGTCGCCCTTCCTGGGCCTGCCGGCCGAGATGCTCGAGGACAGCATCCGCACCATCTTCGCCGCCAAGGGCGAGAAAATCGTCAACGACAACCTCGCAGCTTTCCGCGCCGGCTCAGAGGCCGCGCTGTAATATCTCATAGCCCTATAACATGAAACCGGTAACACCCCAACAGCTCGCCGGCGAGATGGCGGCTATGAACATCCCCGACATTTCCTCGGCCACCATTCGCCAAATTCTTGCCCTGGCCAACCGTCTTGAAAGCCATCTCGGCGAACCCTTCGTGCACCTGGAGATGGGCAATCCCGGCCTGCCGGCCTCAGAGATAGGCATCGAGGCCGAGCGCGCCGCCCTGCTCAGAGGCATCGCCAACCAGTATCCCAACATAGCCGGCATAGCCCCGCTGAAAGAGAACGCCTCGAAGTTTCTGAAGGCATTTCTCGACATCGACATACCGGGCCGCTGCATAGTGCCCACCGTGGGCTCGATGCAGGCCACGTTCACCCTGTTCCTGCTGCTGGCCAAGCGTCTGCCCGGCCGCGACACCATCCTGTTTCTCGACCCGGGCTTCCCGGCACAGCACCACCAGGCCAAGCTGCTGGGCCTGCGCCAGGAATCGCTCGACATCTACGACTGCCGCGGCGAGGCGCTCGAGGCCCGCATGGACGAGATACTGTCCAAGGGACACATCACGGCGGTGATATACAGCAACCCCAACAATCCGGCGTGGTTCAACCTCACGGACACCGAGTACAAGGTGCTGGCACGCATGGCCGAGAAGCACGACATCATCATTCTCGAAGACCACGCCTACCTGGGCATGGACTTCCGCGTGCGCTACGGCGTGCCCTACACCGAGCCGTTCGTGCCCACCGTGGCCAAGTACACCGACCGCTGCATCCTGCTGGTATCGGCATCGAAGATATTCAGCTATGCCGGACAGCGCATAGCCGCCGTGTGCATGACGCCGGCCACCTACGACCGCTGCTACGACTATTTCCGCGACGTCTACGAAATGCCCGCTCTGGGCGACGCGTACACCTACGGCGTGCTCTACTGCGCGTCGTCGGGCGTGGCCCACTCGGCCCAGTATGCCTTTGCCGAGATGCTCAAGGCAGCCGTTGAGGGGCGCCTCGACTTTGTGGACATCTCCCGCGAATACGGCCGCCGCGCCGCCGTGTCCAAGCGGCTGTTCACCGAGAATGGCTTCCACATCGTCTACGACCGCGACGGCGACCGCCCCATCTCCGACGGCTTCTTCTTCACCGTGGGCTATCCCGGATTTGACGGCGACGACCTGCAGAAAGAACTCCTGCGCTATGGCGTCAGCACCATATCCCTTCCCTCGACAGGCAGCCGCCAGCAGGGCCTGCGCGTGTGCGTGTCGATGCTCACCGGCGAGGACACCCCGCGCATGCTGGGCGAGCGTCTTGCCGCCTTCCGCCGCGACCATCCCGTGAAAGCGCCCGTCGAGGCGTGCGCCGCAGAGGCATGAGAATCAAAAGAAAAGACACACATACACAAGACGCTGAAATCTATGGACATACCTAACCTCATGTCGGCCGACGAGGCCGTACGCCTCATCAAAAGCGGCGATCATGTTTTCATACAGGGCAGCACGTCGGTCCCCGAGACCCTCGTGGCGGCCATGACACGCCGCGGCCACGAACTGCGCGACGTGACCCTTTACAGCGGATTTTCCGTAACCGACCGCGAAGCGCCATACTGCCGCCCCGAATACAAGGACTCGTTCCTGGTAGACACCTGCTTCGTTTCCGGCAATGTGCGCCGGTGGATCGCCGAGGGCTACGGCGCCACCACTCCGCGGTTTCTGGGCGAGGTGCCAGCGCTTTTCCGCGACGGCACATGGCCGGTGGAGGTGGCGCTGCTCAACTGCTCCTTGCCCGACAAGGACGGCTATGTGAGTTTCGGCGTGTCGGCCGACCTGGCCTTCTCGGCGTCGCAGTGCGCCCGCACGGTGATAGCGCAGATAAATCCAAACATGCCCTTCAGCTACGGTGACCCCATGATACATGTGTCGCGGCTGGCCGCCGCCGTGATGGTTGACGACCCGCTGGTGGAGGTGCCCACCCCCGAGCCCGGGCCGCGCGAGACCGCCATCGGCAATGCCATCGCGGCCCTCATCCCCGACGGCGCCACCCTGCAGATAGGCGTGGGCGGCATTCCCAATGCCGTGATACGCGCCCTCGCCGACCACCGTCACCTGGGACTGCACACCGAGGCCATGACCGACGGTGTGCTGCCGCTTATCGAGAACGGCGTGATCGACAACTCGCTCAAGCATGTCATGCCCGGCAAGTCTGTGGCCTGCCTCGCCCTCGGCTCCAAGGGGCTTTACAAGCTCATGGACTACAACAAGGAGATGGTGTTCAAGGATGTGGCCTGGACCAACGACCCGTTCATCATAGGTCGGAATCCCAAGGTCATGGCGATAAATTCGTGTCTTGAAATCGACCTCACCGGCCAGATATGCGCCGACTCGATAGGCACGCGCATCTTCTCGGGCATCGGCGGACAGCATGACTTTGTCTACGGCGCGTCGCGCAGCAAGGGCGGCGCCTCGTTCATAGCCATGACCTCGGTGACCAACAAGGGCATAGGCAAGATTAAACCCGTGCTGACACCCGGCGCGGGAGTGGTGACGACACGCTTCCAGGGCAACTGGGTGGTGACCGAACACGGCGCGGTGGACCTGCGCGGACGCTCGCTGCCCGAACGCGCCAAGCTGCTCATATCCATCGCAAACCCCGACGACCGCGAGGATCTCGACCGCGCGGCATTTGAAAGATTCGGATACTCATATTCCCGACTTAAGTGACCGTAAAGAGAGTATTTTTGCTGACCCCGGTACTGGCGGCGGCCGCGCTATGGGCCGCCGCCGGGCCTAAGACAAAACTTAACGTCACCGACCCCGACTTCTTCACCACCGCCGAGGCTGCCCGAATAGGGCGGCAGGTGGTGGCATATCAGCGCGATACCGGCGGCTGGCCCAAGAACACCGACATGACGCGGCAGCTGAGCGAGGCGCAGCTCGACTCGGTGCGCGCCTGCAAGGGACGCCGCAACGACTCCACCACCGACAACGACGCCACCACCACACAGATGGCCTACCTGGCGCGCCTGTACAAGGCCACGGGCGACAGCGTGTGGGCGGCCTCGCTGCGCCGCGGGGCCGAATACCTGATTTCGGGCCAGTATGACAACGGCGGCTGGCCGCAGTTCTGGCCCGTGCAACGCGACTATCAGGTGCATATGACATACAACGACAACGCCATGACAAACACCATGACGCTGATACGCGACCTGCGCGACGGGCGGCCGCCCTACGACGCGCCGGGACTCACTGACGAGCGCCTGCGCGAACGGCTCGACACGGCCTTCACGCGCGGTGTGCGTTGCATCCTGGCCACGCAGATCACAGGCCCCGACGGCGAGCCCGAAGTGTGGTGTCAGCAGCACGACCACAACACACTGAAGCCCGTGGGAGCCAGGGCCTTTGAGCTGCCGTCGTACTCGTCGACCGAAAGCGCCTCGATAGTGTGGCTGCTGATGGAGATACCCGAGCCCGACGAAGACGTGTGCAGGGCCATAGAGGGGGCCATGCGGTGGTTTGAGCGCACACGCATCGACGGCTACCGCTACGAGCGCCGCGGGCCCGAGGGCACGCGACTCGTGGCCGACAGCACCTCGGCCGTGTGGGCCAGATACTATGACCTCGAAGAGTGCCGGCCGTTTGTATGCGACCGCGACGGCATACCCCGCCGCTCACTCGACGAGATAGGCCGCGAGCGCCGCGACGGATATTCGTGGTATTCGCCGTGGCCGGCGCTGCTGTTTCCCAAATACGAGGAATGGAAGCGGCGCACGAGGCGCCGCTGAGCGCTCAGCTACGCGTTACACGCGCCAGCCATCCCACAAGCCACAGCAACACCACGGCACCCACAACCGATGTGATGAGCGCGCCTATGATGCCGCCGGCATGAATGCCGAGCAGCCCGAAAAGCCAGCCGCCGAGCACACCGCCCACGATACCTACAACAAGGTTGACTATAAGGCCGAAACCGCCGCCACGCATGAGCTTGCCGGCAACGAAGCCCGAGGCAAGACCGATGAGGATAAACCAGATGAATGACATGATTACTTGTTTTTAAGGTTAGACAATCAGCCCGTTCCCGCGGGGGCGGGAGGGCATACTATGGTGTAAACACGGAGCGGCGCACGATGGTTCGCCCGCGCGGGGACGATGCGGCGCAAAAAACATTGCCGTCGGGCAAAACAAATCCCCCGCCGGGAGTGTTTGTTAAGAAAAACACCACTATGAACGACAGATTGACACATGACGAACGCAAGGTGCTGCCCGACAGCGTTTACGGGCTGCCCGAACGCCGCGAATACCCGATGCCCGACGCCGCCCACGTGCGCGCGGCCGAGGCATACTTCAGATATTGTCCCGAAGACCTGAAACCACAATTGGCCCGCGCTATATTGCAGAAGGCCAAGGAGTATGGCGTCGATGTCGAGTCGCCGACCGTGCTCAGCTTCGCCGGGCAGTAGGCGACGCGATATTCAACCATTCTCGACCCTGCGGCCGGCCCGAAAAGCCGGCCGCAGTGCGTCGTGCGCATATACTTGCAGCTCACTTGATAAATTTTAGCGAAACACAAGGCCGACTCTTGATTTTTTTCGTAACTTTGTGGTTTGAAACAGCAATCTCATGAAAAAAGAATATAAACGCACTCTGATCACCACCGCACTGCCCTATGCCAACGGGCCGGTGCATATAGGACACCTTGCCGGCGTGTATATCCCGGCTGATATCTATGCCCGTTATCTGCGCCTCAACGGCCGCGAAGTGGCCATGATAGGCGGCAGCGACGAGCACGGTGTGCCCATCACCATCAAGGCCAAGGCCGAGGGCGTGACGCCACAGGATATCGTAGACCGCTACCACACCATCATCCGCGACTCGTTCGAGGAGCTGGGCATATCGTTTGACGTGTATTCGCGCACGACCAGCGACATTCACTCGGCCACCGCGTCGGAATTTTTCCGCCGCCTTTATGACAAGGGCGAATTCGTGGAGAAGACATCCATGCAGCTCTACGACGAGCAGGCCGGACAGTTCCTGGCCGACCGCTATGTCACCGGCGAATGCCCCAACTGCCACGCGCAAGGAGCCTACGGCGACCAGTGCGAGAAGTGCGGCTCGTCGCTCAACGCCACCGACCTCATCAATCCGCGCAGCGCCATCACCGGCAGCGTGCCCGTGATGCGCGAGACACACCACTGGTATCTGCCGCTCGACCGCTGGGAGAACGCCCTGCGCGAGTGGATTCTCGAGGGCCACAAGGAGTGGAAGCCCAACGTATACGGCCAGTGCAAATCGTGGCTCGACCTGGGCCTGCAGCCCAGAGCCGTGAGCCGTGACCTCGACTGGGGCGTGCCCGTGCCCGTGGAGGGCGCCGAGGGCAAGGTGCTCTACGTGTGGTTTGACGCGCCCATCGGCTATATCTCCAACACCAAGGAGATATTCCCCGACACATGGGAATCGTGGTGGAAGAGCCCCGACACACGCATCATCAACTTCATAGGCAAGGACAACATCGTGTTCCACTGCATAGTGTTCCCCGCGATGCTCATGGCCTACGGCGACGGCTATCAGCTGCCCGACAATGTGC
>CAYNXG010000045.1:0-13707 GCA_964401095.1 uncultured Bacteroides sp. | reverse complement strand
GTCCGAATACCTCTCCAACCTGGGCAAGCACCAGCTCCACATCGCCGAGACAGAGAAGTATGCCCACGTCACATTCTTCTTCAACGGCGGCCGCGAGGCTCCCTTTGAAGGCGAAGACCGCATACTGGTACCCTCGCCCAAGGTAGCCACCTACGACCTCCAGCCCGAGATGAGCGCGTTCCAGGTAAAGGATAAGCTCGTCGACGCCATCCGCACCGACAAATACGACTTCATCGTCGTTAACTTTGCCAACGGCGACATGGTGGGCCACACGGGCGTATATCCCGCCATTCAGAAGGCCGTAGAAACCCTCGACTCATGTCTGCACGACGTAGTGGAGGCAGCCAAGAGCATGGGCGACTACGAGGTTATCATCATCGCCGACCACGGCAATGCCGACCACGCCGTTAATGCCGACGGTACACCCAACACCGCCCACTCGCTCAACCCCGTTCCCTTTGTCTACGTGACAGAGGACAAGGACGCCAAGACAGAGAACGGCATCCTGGCCGACGTGGCTCCCTCGATTCTCCACATCATGGGCGTTCCCCAGCCCGCAGAGATGACAGGCCACGACCTCATCAAGGACTGAACAAACAATCTATAATACGCCGGGCCCCGGGCAATCTGCAAAAAGATGTCCGGGGCCCGCTTTATGTATCATAACAGGTATAAAAGAAAAAGAGGGGCTCTCACGAGTACCTCCCTTTCCATTCATCACATTATGCTTAAGTAAAAGTGCTATCGATAATGTTTTATTCGTATAAAAACGAATGTGCCAATAATATATTTAGGGATAAACGAGAGTTTTCGTAAAATCAATATCTGCTCTCCACCACATCCCAGTCCACGATGTCCCAGAGCGCCTTAAGGGCGTCGGCACGTCGATTCTGATAATCAAGATAATAGGCATGTTCCCATACATCGAAGGTGAGCAGGGGCTGCAGACCGTCGGTAAGGGGATTCTGAGCGTTGGAGCCCTGGGTGATTACAAGCTTGCCGTCATCATCGCGGCTGAGCCACACCCATCCCGAGCCGAACAGACCTACACCGGCGTCGACAAAGGCTTCCTTGAATTTCTCGAACGAGCCGAAGTCGCGGTCGATGGCCTTTCTGAGGTCACCGCCCGGTTCGCGGCTGCCGTTGGGCGAGAAAGTGAAGAAATAGAAGATATGATTCCAGGCCTGCGAGGCGTTGTTGAACAGCGGCCCCTTGGCGTTGCGGATGATATCCTCCAGCTCCATGTCGTCGAATTCGGTATCCTTGATAAGACGGTTGAGATTGTCGATATATGCTTTTTCGTGTTTACCGTAGTGAAAATCAATTGTTTCAGCGCTAATCACCGGTGCGAGCGCATCGCGTGAATAGGGCAGGTCGGGTTGTTCATATTTCATAATTAATGAGTCTTTAGGTTGAGTATCTATACCTAAAACGCGTTAATCATAAAAAAGTTCATCCTCCCGTATAAAAACAAGGGGAGCCGAAGCTCCCCCGTTTATCATGAAAAATTTATTTATTCCTCCTCGTCCTTGAATAGCTCGTCTTTCTCGTCGAGGCTGAAATAATGGCTCAGCATGGCTATGAATCCGGTTATCTGCTTTACGGCGTTCTGCGTCTCGGGGGTCACTTCGGCGCTTTTCAGACGCAGGATGAGCATACCGTACAGGGCATTGAAACATGTCTCTATCTCGCCCTTCGGGTCGGCGCCCGCCTTGGAGCGCAACTCCACGATGAACGGGAGGGCGGCATAGAAGCGGCGGGTGTACTCGGCAAAACGCGGATCCTTGAGCAGGGCGTCGTGGAGCTGCACAAGCTGTATGAGCACATTCTTGTTGAGCTGCAGATGTCCGCTCTTTTCCACATTCTCGCGCCGCATCATGTCGATAAGACTCTCGTACCATTCCTCGAGCTGGCGCCGGCTATCGTCGGTAAGCGACGGATAGCGGTCTATCACATTGCGCCTTATGCTGTCGATATCGAGATTATTGGCCCTGATAAGGTCTTCTACCTGCCACATATACAGCAGATACTCGGCTATGTTTTCCTTACGTTTCTGAGATGCTATAAACATTATATATAGGTATTAAGAGCTCTTACAGTGAGTTATACAATGTGAACAAGCGGATGCAGCAGTAAGTTCTCGCCGTCGTAGACGGCAAACGACTCTCCGGCCGACCAGTCGCCGAGCACCGTCAGTAGCGCGTCGGCGTCGCCCGCACGGCATTGCATGGGCATGTGATGGTGGCCCATTATGAAAAAGTCGGTGGCGGGATGCTTCTCTTTCAGGTCGGAGGCCATCTGTACGAGGCACTTGCGGTGCTCGGCCCGCTGCGCCTCGGTCTCGCATGCTTCGGAGCCGCGGCTGTGGCCGCTCCAGCGCAGGGCAAAGGGCACCGTAAGACGCGGATGCAGTGAGGCGTAGAGCTTCTGACACACCTTGTTGCGGAATAGCGAACAGATGAATCTGAAGCCGGCCGAGGACGGCCCGATGCGGTCACCGTGGGCCAGGAGAAACTTTTTGCCCGCTATCTCGCGCTCGATATAAGGCTCGTCGACCACCTCTATGCCGAGTTCGTCGCGCAGATAGTCGAAAAGCCATATATCATGGTTGCCGGTAATCCATGTCACGGGCACGCCCGAGTCGCTGAGACGGGCCAGTTCGCCGAAGAACCGCACATGTCCGCGGGGCACCACATTGCGGTATTCGTACCAGTAGTCGAGGACATCGCCCAGCAGATAGATATGCGTGGCATCGGAGCCATGGCGGCGCAGGACATCCGTCACACGCCGCTCGCGCGCACGGGCGTCAGCCTCCGACACGTAAGCCGCCCCGAGGTGCATATCGCTCAAAAACAGGACTTTCGTCATAGAAATCCCAGTTCGAGCTTGGCTTCATCGCTCATCATATCCTTGTTCCATTCAGGCTCGAAGACAAGGTTTACCTTGACGTCGGTGACACCCTGTATGGACGACATCTTCTGGTGTACGTCCTCCATCAGGAAATCCGCCATGGGACAGTTGGGCGCGGTAAGCGTCATATCGATAGTGAGCACACCGTCGTCGGCGAGGTCAATCTTATATACAAGTCCCAGCGAATAGATATCCACCGGTATCTCGGGGTCGAAGACCGTGCGCAGATATTCAACGATTTTTTCTTCTATCTTGAGTTTTTCTTCAGGAGTCATTTTTAATGATATTTTTTGCAAAGGTAACAAAAAAAGTTACTACCTTTGCGCTCAATCAACCATAATAAAGTTTAACATGACGATTTTTAAACGTTTCCGGGTTATCGCGCTCGCCCTCGCATTGGCGGTAGTGATGCCCGCCATGGCCCAGTTCAAGATCGGCCCCCGCGTAGGCATTAACGTCAACTCGCTCCACTTCAACAGTGAATTGTTCAACGAAGAAAACCGCGCCGGCTTCACCGGCGGCCTTCAGGTCGAGTTCACCGTGCCCCTCGTCGGTATAGGCATGGATGCATCTGTAATGTACGTAAAGCGCAACGCCGAGTACATGAGCACCCTCGATAAAAACGACGGCGTGGAGAAAACCCACTCCGACTACATCGAGATTCCTCTGAACTTCAAATACAAGCTGTCGATTCCGGCCATCGGTTCAATCATCAAGCCCTATGTGTTCACCGGCCCCAGCTTCGCGTTCCTCACATCGAAAAAGGATGTCAACGCCTTCTTTAAAAAGAAATCGTGCGACGTGGCATGGAATTTCGGCCTCGGCGTCGAGCTCATCAGCCATCTCCAGATAGGCGCGTCCTATGGCCTCGGAATGACCAAGGCTCTCCAGACCGTAGGCGTCCATGGCGATGCCGCCAATATCGACGGCAAAAACCGCTACTGGACCGTGACAGCCGCCTGGTTGTTCTGATTTAAAGTTTTCAACCGACATAAAGGACAAAACCGCGTTACGCCTGATTTTGTCCTTTTGTCTTTTTAAAGCTTGCTTAGAGCTTTTTTGTAATATGCACAGTAACAGGATAACCGAAGGCCTCACGTCGGCCGAGGTGAAGACAAGCCGCGAACGCTACGGCGAGAACATTCTCACCCCCCCGGCACGCGAATCCGCATGGAAGGCCTTTCTCGACAAATTCCGCGACCCGCTGATAATCATTCTGCTGGTGGCGGGAATGCTGTCTTTGTTGATCTCGTTTTATGAATACTGGGCGATGCACGAAGGCGCCGGAGTGTTCTTCGAGCCTGTGGGCATATTCATAGCGATATTCGTGGCCACCGGGCTGTCGTTCTACTTCGAGATGAAGGCCAACAAGGAATTCGCCCTTCTCAACAAGGTGAACGATGACGAGCCCGTGCAGGTAATCCGCGACGGACATCCCTGCGAGATTCCGCGGCGACAGGTTGTGGTGGGCGACATAGTAGTCCTTGCCACCGGCCAGGAGATTCCCGCCGACGGCGTTCTGCTCGAGGCCACATCGCTCAGTGTCGACGAATCCACCCTCACCGGCGAGCCGATCGCCCACAAAACCACCGTGGAGGCCGACTTCGACCCCGAGGCCACGTTCCCGTCCAACCACGTGCTGCGAGGCACCAAGGTGATGGAAGGCCACGGCATAATGGAAGTAACCGCCGTGGGCGACGCCACCGAGAACGGCCGCGTGTTCACCGCCTCGCAGATTGACAATTCCGTAAAGACGCCGCTCAACGAGCAGCTCGACCGCCTCGGCAGCGTAATCACACGCATCAGCTACTGCATAGGAGGCCTGGTAGTGGCCGGACGCATCCTCATGTACTTCCTTATCGAGGATTTCGGATGGATCGAGTTCATCGCATATATGCTGCAGACCGTCATGATAGCCGTGGCGCTGCTGGTGGTATCGGTTCCCGAAGGCCTGCCTATGGCCGTCACCCTGTCGCTGGCCTATTCCATGCGGCGCATGCTGAAGACCAACAACCTTGTGCGCAAGATGCATGCCTGCGAAACCATGGGCGCCACCACCGTCATATGCACCGACAAGACCGGCACACTCACCGAGAACCGCATGCAGGTGACCCACGTGGAGTTATTCGGCTCCGATGTGCCGGCCGATATAGTCGACGAGGGCATCGCCGTGAATTCCACCGCCATGCTCGATCTGTCGGACCCGTCGCATCCCGGCGTACTCGGCAACCCCACCGAAGGCGCCATGCTGCTGTGGCTTAACAAACGCGGCATCGACTACAACGCTCTGAAAAGCAAAGCTAAGGTGCTCGGCGAGATTCCCTTCTCCACCGAGCGCAAATACATGGCCACAGAAGTAATGTCGGCCACGGGCCGGCGGCTGCTCTATGTCAAGGGCGCGCCCGAGATAGTGCTCGACATGTGCACTACCCTGCCTGAAGGCATTACCCGCAAGGAGATTGACGCCACGCTGCGCGCCTGGCAAGACCGCGCCCTGCGCACCCTCGCCCTGGCTTATGCCGAGACATCGGCCGAGGTTCCCGGCATCGCCGACGGCCGTCCCGGCCACATGCCCGGCCTCACGTTCCTGGGCCTGGTGGCCATCTCCGACCCCGTGCGTGCCGATGTGCCCGCCGCAGTGGCCGACGTGCTCCACGCAGGCATTGACGTGAAGATAGTGACGGGCGACACCCCGGCCACGGCCAAGGAGATAGGACGGCAGATAGGCCTGTGGTCTCCCGAAAAAGACACCGCCGACAGCATCATCACAGGCACGGAATTCGCCGCCCTTACCGACGACGAACTTACCCGCCCTGTCCGCGGCCTGAAAATCATAGCCCGCGCGCGTCCCATGGACAAGAAGCGCCTCGTGGAGGCCCTGCAGCGCAACGGCGATGTGGTGGCCGTGACCGGCGACGGCACCAACGACGCGCCCGCGCTCAAGGCGGCCCAGGTGGGCCTGTCGATGGGCGACGGCACATCCGTGGCCAAGGAAGCCTCGGACATAACCATCGTTGACAATTCTTTCGCATCCATAGGCCGGGCCGTTATGTGGGGCCGTTCGCTCTACCGCAACATCCAGCGCTTCATCCTCTTTCAGATGACGGTAAACGTCGTGGCGTCAATCATAGTGGCCGTCGGCGCCTTCATGGGCATGCAGTCTCCGCTCACCGTGACACAGATGCTGTGGGTCAACCTCATAATGGACACATTCGCGGCCATGGCGCTGGCGTCGCTGCCGCCTACGGCATCGGTAATGGACGAAAAGCCGCGTCCGCGCAAGGCGTTCATCATCAACAAAGCCATGTGGGAAGCCATCCTCGGCTTCGGCATAGTGTTCGCCGTGGTACTCCTCGGGCTCTTCTATTACATGGAGCACACGCCGCTGACATCACTCACGCAGATCGGCCGCCTCAAGGTAGGCGTAAACACCGGCCTCACGCCCTACGAACTGTCTTTATTCTTCACCATATTCGTATTCCTTCAGTTCTGGAACATGTTCAACGCCCGCGCCTTCGCCACCGGCCGCTCGGCGTTCCACTTCAAGGGTTGCGGCGGATTCCTCAGCATCGCCGCCATCATATTCATCGGCCAGATACTGATTGTGACATTCGGCGGCCGCGCCTTCAGCGTCATGCCCCTCAAACTCGAAGACTGGATAATCATAATCGTGGGCACTATGCCCGTGCTGCTGCTCGGCGAGGCCTACCGTCAGATAAAGAAACGTTATGTCAGACAATAATTATCACAAACTGGGCGTAGCGCCCCGCTTCCACGAAATCCTGTCGACAGGCTGCTATACCGGCCTTGTCCCCTTTGCGCCCGGCACCGTGGCCGCCTTCACGGGCCTGCTGCTGTGGTATGTGCTCTACATCTTCCTGCCCCCGCTGTGGGTGACGATTGTCACGGCATTCCTCATCGTGTCGGTCACCGTGATAGGCGCGTGGACGTCAGACGTCATGGAACGCTACTGGGGCCCCGACCCGCGCTGCGTGGTCATTGACGAATATGTGGGCTGCTGGATTCCCCTGCTCGTGGCTCCGAGCGGACAGTGGACATGGCTCATGGCCCTGCTGGGCTTTGCCCTGTTCAGGCTCATCGACATATTCAAGCCGCTGGGCTGCCGCAAGGTGGAAGAGCGTTTCCCGGGCGGCTGGGGCGTGATGCTCGACGACGTGCTCGCCGGCACGTATGCCCTGCTGATTGTGCTGGCGGTTAAATGGATATTCCTCTGATACATAAATCTATCACGATATGCTACGGATCTATCAGATATTCATTATGATTCCCCTGCTGCTGGTGATCACCATACTGGCAGCCGTGCTCACCATCCTGGCCTCGGCGCTCGGCGGCGCACGCACGTTGGGCTATTATATCCCGCTTCTGTGGGCGCGCGCGTTCTGCGCCTTGTCGCTGGTAAAGGTCGAGGTGAGCGGACGCGAAAACATAGCGCAGGGACGTTCTTATGTCTTCGTGGCAAACCATCAGGGCGCCTACGACATATTTGCCATCTACGGCTATCTGGGCCACAATTTCAGATGGATGATGAAGAAAAGCCTCGAAAAGATTCCGCTGGTGGGCTACAGCTGCCGCGTGTCGGGGCACATCTTCGTGGACAAATCATCGCCCGGCGCCATACGCGAGACCATGCAGACCGCCGAAAAGCGCCTTGCCGGCGGCATGTCGGTGGTGGTGTTCCCCGAGGGCGCCCGTACCCCCGACGGCAAGATGCATGCCTTCAAGCGCGGCGCGTTCATCCTCGCCACGGAGTTCAATCTGCCGGTGGTGCCTGTGACCATCGACGGCGCCTATGCCGTGATGCCTCGCCAGGCCCGCATGCCGCGGCCCGGACGCATCATCCTCACCATCCACCATCCCATCGAGGCCTCGGCCGACGGACACGACCTGCCGGCTCTCATGAAGGAGTCGCGCGAGGCCATCGCCTCGTCGCTGCCCGAAGACCAGCGCTGAGTGGCCGCACACAATTATACACGGCCGCGTGAACAATCCGCGCCACATGCTTGTTGACAATTCATACCACTGTGCGTGCGCCCATGCAGGCGCGCGACGGAGGTTATACCAACCCGTTAATCCAAATATCATAATGAATATGAAACTTTCAGCCATACTGGCGTCGGCGGCTCTTCTGCTCGGCGCCGGCCTTCTCGGCAGCTGCTCGAAAGGCCCTGATTTCACCGGAACATGGACATCGCTCGCACCCGATGACATTACAGCCGACCTGCCCGGCGCCTCCACAGCCGGCTCGCTCATGTCAATCCAGTTTACCGAAAACGCCGAAAACAGCCGCAACGGCTCGGTGGTGCTTTCATCGATTCTCGACATAACCCAGCCCGTGCAAGGCACTCAGGCGGCCATTGACCGGCCTTACGAAGCCAGCGTAGCGGCTACGGCATCGGTTGGCGGCACATGGATGTACAACGGCGACGACAATGACGAGCTGCTGCTGTCGTTTGACCTCTCGTCGCTCGAAGTGAACGTCGACAAGAACGGCGTCACCTTCACCCAGGACATGCTCACCGGCTCGCAGCAGCCGCAGATCGACTCGCTCACCAACGTCACCGCCAACCTGTGGAAACAGGAAATCAGCCGCGCGCTGCGTTCGCGCCTCACGGCTTTCTCAAAGCTCGACGACGTGGAGGTGAACCGCGACGGCATTCTCTCGTTTGAGATAAAAGTCAACAATCACGACAAGGAGCTGCACTTCCGCCGCAGCAACTAAGCTCCTTTCCGTCTTACCGAAAACAGCGACGCACGGCCAACGAATATAGGGCCATGCGTCGCTGTTTTATTATATCCGCGTTATTTCTCCGCGGTCTTCTGCTGACGGTATTCCGAGGGTGTCATGCCGGTCTCTTTCTTGAAGCACTTCGTAAAATACTTCGGGTCGGAGAATCCGACACTGAAGGCAATCTGCGAGAAATTCATCTTGCTCTTGACGATGAGCTCCTCGGCGCGCTGCATGCGCAGGGAGCGCAGGAAGTCGGACGGCGACATGCCCACGATGGCCTTGATTTTGCCATAGAATACCGTGCGGCCCATGCTCACGGCGTCGGCCATCTCCTCGATGCGCAGGTTCTCGTCGCCGATACGCTGCTCGAGGAATTTCATCAGCTTCTCCATCATCAGCTGGTCGGCCTCGATAATCTGCGGAGTCTCAAGCTTGTACTCCTTGCGGTCGGGCGCCTCCTGCACGGCTGCATGGTCGCCGTCGTGTGCTGATGCGTTGTCGGCGGCTGTGTCGTCGGCCACGTGCGCGTTCTTCTGCATGTCGCGGCCAAACTGCTCGAAATAGTTCTGCTGCAACAGCTTGCGCTGCGCTATGATGTTGGCTATACGCTGGCGCAGGTATGTGGCGCTGAAGGGCTTGGAGATATAGTCGTCAATGCCGATGCGCAGGCCCTCCATGCGGTCGGCTATCGAAGCCTTGGCCGAGAGGACAAGCACGGGAATGTGGCTCAGCTGCTTTTTCGACTTAATCTTCTTCACCATGGTGAGGCCGTCCATCTCGGGCATTGTCACGTCGGTGAGGATAAAGTCGGGCTGGCGGCTCTCGGCCATTTCAAGGCCCTCCTTGCCGTTGGCAGCCGTGATTATGTCATACTGCGACGACAGGATATCGCGCAGGAATCCGCGCAGGTCATCGTTGTCTTCCACAATGAGAATCTTTATATCCTTGTGCACTTCCTCATGCTCGGGATCGCGCACTTCGAGCCAGTTTTGCGCGGCCATATAGCCCTGCATGTCCGCATCGTCGTTCGCCACCTTCATGTCGGTTTCAGAATAGAGCCCCGAGGGCTTGAACTCGGCCTCGAGCATCGAATTCACCACGTCGAGCATATTCTTGGCGTTACGGCGCACACGCTCAAGGTGCTCACGGGCCGTATCCGACAGGTTTTCATGCTTCAGCACCTCATACACGGGCGAGCCGATGAGCGACAGAGGCGTGCGCAGCCTGTGCGAGGCATTGACATAGAAATCATGCTCGCGCCGGCGCATCTGATCCATGAGGCGGTTGCGGCGGTACACATTATAATAATGTACCAGGAATATGGCCACACCTATGAATATGAGGGCCAGCAGAATCTTGGCCCATATCGTTTCCCAGAACGACGGATGCACCAGGATGTCGACATACCGGGCATTGTCCACCCATGTGCCGTCGCCGTTGGTCGAGCGGATGTACAGGCGGCTCACGCCCGGCTTGAGATTGGTGATCTGCAGCACGTTGGAGGTGCCGAGATAGGTCCATGTGGTGTCGGGGTCGAAGCGGTAGGCATATTCGATGTGCCCGCGGCCGCTGTAATCGAGGGCGGCCAGCGACAGCGAGAAGTTGCGGTGATCGGGCTGCAGCTCTATATTGTGGGGATTGAGCACAAACTGCTCTTTGTTGTCGCCCTCAAACTGCATGCCGGTGAATATGATGTTGGGCGCGAACGGCTCCTTGGCCACCTCGACCGGGTCGACCTTCACCACGCTGCCCACCGAGCCGAAATACAGGTTGCCGTCGGGGCCCATGACAGGCATGGCCTCGCTGAATTCGTGCTCGCCGCCAAGGATGTTGCGGCCGAGCATCACGATGGAGTTGTCGGCAGGCAGCCAGGCCACGATGTCGCTCTCGCGCACGAAGTAGAAATTGCCGGCCTTGTCCTGTATCATCGACAGCACATTGCCGCGGCTCAGCGACGCCGACAGGTCGGGATTGTTGGGCCGGTCGAATTTCAGATTATCGGCCAGCAGGGTGTTGCCGCTGAGCTTCTGCACCTCGCCGCCCATCGATGTGGCGTAGACATTGCCGTCGCGGGCCACGAGCACCTGCATCACGTTTGACGTGCTCAGCGAGTGCGGCTCACCTGTCACAGGCCTTGTGGCATAGAATTTTATCTGCGAGGGCGAGGTGAATTTGTCAGAGAAGGTGAGGATACCGCTGTTGGTGGACACGGCCATCTCTCCGCGGTCGTTGTGGGTTATACGGCGCACATAGCTGAAACCGTCGTCGGCGGGATATGTCTTGTTGCCCGCGCCGATGCGGGTGAACTTATATCCGTTCCCGGCATGCTCGGCCATCAGCAGGCCGCGGCTATAGGTACCCACCCACAGCCTTCCGCGTGTGTCGGTGTCAAATGAGTATACGGTGTCGCAGGGTATGCGGCGTCCCTCGGGGCCGCGGCGTGTATAGTGCTGCAACTCGCCCGACGGGGCCACGACATAGAGGCCGTCGCCCTTGGTGCCGACCCACAGATTGCCCGAACCGTCCTCATACAGGGCATATACCTTGTCGGAAAAGCGCTCGGGCACGGACGACAGGGACACGCGGCCGTTGCCGTCGGGGCCTTCGCTCTTGCGGAAATATCCGCGCAGGACGCCGTCGGGGGTATAGCATCCCACCACGCCCTTGGCCGAGCCGGCCACCAGGTCGCCGTTGCCCACGATGCACATCGAGCGTGTTTCCTGATTGTGTTCGAGGTGCAGATTCCTGAAATTCTGATAATTGAAGTTGACCAGCGACAGGCCGTGAGCCGAGATTATCCACAGATTCCTGTTCGAGTCAATAAAGTATTTTTCGGCCTCGGGGAGCGCCGTGTATCTGAGCAAGGGCGACACAATATAGCTGGGCACGATGCACGATTTCGCCGGGTCGTAATAGCCGAGCTTGCCCTCGCGCGGAGCGAGCCATATCGTGCCGAAGTCGTCCTCGAGGAACAGCGGATCCATGAATGTCGTGGAGGCGGCGGAGCCTGAGACGGCTGTCTCCACATAATGCCACGCGCCGGAGGCGTCGGTGAGGGCCACGCGGCCGTCGCCCGTCATAATCCATATCCTGCGCATCGAGTCAATATATATCTTGTCGGTGCCCCCGGGCACTTCGCGGATATTCCACTGGCGCTGCTTTATGTTGTAAATGCCTATGCCCGTGGCCAGGGGAGCCACGAGGTAGGAATTGTCAAGGGTCATGAGCCCTTTCACCTTGTAATCGCCGGTCATAGGCGACACGAGCTGCAGCCCGCGGCCGTCCTTGTACATGTACAGACGGCCGTCGGTGGTGACGAGATAAGTGTTGCCGTCGGCCCGGGCCACGCCGGCAAACGATGCGCCGTCAGTCACGTCAGTGCCGCTGAGGCGCATGCCCTTGTTGCCGAAAAGCCATGTACGTCCCGAGCTGTCCGTCACTATCTTGCGTATGCGCTTGGCTCCGGGAATAGTGCGCGACACGTCAACGAGCGATATTTCATAGGGGTCATCGGTGTTGCCGGTCATTACCACATGCAGCAGGTTGCGGCCGTCCTTGCTCTCCATCCATATATCGTCGCCTGACGGATATATTGCAGAGGCCGTAAAGGCGTCGAGGCTGTCGGCCGGCGCACCCTCGGCCCCGGCCACGCTGACCAGTGTGGAGAACTGGCCGGTGGTATTGTCGAGAAGATTCACTTTGTGGTCATAGGTCACCACCCACACGTTGCCGTAGATGTCGGGGCGTATCGACAGGATGCGGTTGGTGCTGAGCGAGCCGTTCTTGTCGCTGCGGAATGTGAAGAAGCGGTATCCGTCATAGAACGAAAGGCCGTTCCAGGTGCCGATCCATATCAGGCCGTTGTCGTCCTCGGCCACAGACGAGAGGCTGTTGGAGGGCAGCCCGTCGCGCACATTGAACGTATGCGCCGTGTGAGATGGCGCGGCCATCGATGCGCTTACGGCGGAAAACAGGAATAAAAGCCCTAAAAGTATATTCCGGAATGTAGTATTTAACATTAGTTATATGACCGATAGGTTTATCAAGGTAATGATTTCGAGGATTTCGTACCAAAGTTAAGCATTATTTTTATGACAGGCAAATAATTAACATATAATTATGAATATTTTAAAATTTATCTTCAAAGAGTGTGAAGCATTGGAGTGAATGTTGACGTAAAAGTTAAACTTAGGTTTTTTCCTCCATTATCTGACAAATTTTACACCATCCTATTATTATCTTTGTACGAATTTTGTATTGCCATTTTAAAATCCATAGAGAAAATCAACCTAAAATCTATAACCAAAAATGTTCAAAAAACCAATCAGCATTTTGATGTTAAGCCTTCTGTGGCTCACATCGTGCAGCCAGGGAGATGAACCGTCGCAGGCCCGCCCCGACGAGAGCGCTCCCATGCACAAAGTGGAGATGGGGATTTCGCGCGCGGCGCAGGATGAGTTCCTTGCCGCGGGAATCGACAAATTCACAATCTACGTCTACTGCAACGACCGTAAGAACACCTCGCTCTACAAGGAACAGGAGATTTCCGTAGGCTCCGAGCGCTTCAGCCTCGAGCTGCCCCTTGGCGACAACTTCCAGACCTTTGCCGTGGCAGGCGCGACAGTCACAGACAAGGAATCGTTCGAGACCGTGAGCCTGCAGCTCGACCCCGCCGCATCGCGCGACGTGTGGATGTCCACTCCCGTGAAGTTCGCATCCGACAAATCGGTAAGCAGTGTCGACCTCACCCTGCGCCGCGTAGTGGCACGCGTGGAATTCGAGCCTGCCGAGACAGCCGCCGAGCTGGCCGCCCAGAGCTCCTTTGACCGCCTCGACCTCACATTCGGAGGCGTGGCCACAACCTACAACGTCAGCAAGAGCTGCGGCACGGCCGCCGACTACTCCGTATCGGTCAACGCCTCCACAGGCTACAAGGCCGGCTTCTACACCTTCGAAACCTCGACCCTCGACACCGAAGCCTCGCTCGCCATTATATATTATAAAGGTGGCGCACAGGTGAACACCTCGGCCGGCACCCTGGAGACAGG
>CAYNXG010000044.1:1619-13921 GCA_964401095.1 uncultured Bacteroides sp. | reverse complement strand
TTTATCGCTAATCACCAATTTTTCAGCTATTTAAATTTCGTCGAACTCACGTTAACATAGAAAGGCAGCACGAGCAGCTCCAGCATCTGACGGGTGTGGATTCTCTCGTGGTTTATAAGTTCGGGAGTGACGGCGCAGCCGCGCTTTACAAATATTATGCCGAAAAGATTAATGGCCGCGAATCCGCGGCCAATAGGAAGAATTCTGTTCTTTATGACAGGCATGTCGCAGGGCGAGGTGTTGTCATATACGCTCCACATCGGTGGCCCTGAGCCATGCTCCGGCCGAGCCGTTGATGCGGACATTATACCATCGTGGCGACACGGGGTCGTCGGGCGTGGCGATTGAATCGATTATCTCAACCTTGGTGCCCTCGTGGAGCGGCACTACCTTCTCGGTCTCGCGGGGCTGGCGAGGCACGGAGTTGAGCAGCGTGCTCGGCACCTTGACAATCGCCTCGTTGTGGTCGTCGACACGCGAGGCCGCGCCTGCGGCTACTATGGCAAAGTACACGGCGAGAACCAGCAGCACTATGCCGCTGAAGAATCCGGCCTTGCGGACAGCCACGTCAGACGAGAATATATATGTGGCAATCGCGGCACAGAGCAGCGCGAACACCACCAGGGCTGTCCATGCCCATGCATTGGCCGGCAAGGCCTCCACGACGCTCGTATGTGCGCGCGTGAGCACGGAATTGTTGTCTTCGGGCTTGTCCTCAAGACGGGCGTTTACAAAATCGAGATTGGCACGTGCGTCGCTGTTCGACGGGTCGATGCGCAGGGCGCGCTCGTATGCGAGCACTGCGCCTGATATGCGTCCGGCACGGTAGCATGCGTTGCCGAGATTGTAATAGAGGTCGCTGTTGCGCCCGTTTTCGTCGAGCGCACGGTTATAGAGTTCAATCGCAAGATTGTAGTTTTCCTTATTGTATGCGGAATCGGCCTGCTGCGCGGTGGTGAGCGCCTTCAGGGGCACAACGGCGCCGGCAATGAGGCAGACAAGTATTATAAGCTTTAGTTTCATGATGCTCTTGGTCTCTCAGTGTTTTACATCTTCGATTGCTTTTATGGCCGCGGATGCGCGGTTGTAAAGGTCGTGCATGGCCGAGTCCGAGCGGTTGGGGGTGAAGCGTGCCATCTCGCATTCGTCGAGAACGCCCAGCACCGAATCCACAGCCTCGGCCGGCGCGCCGTATGCGGTGAGGCGTTCGGCGATGGTCTCGCTGATGAGACCCGAGGGGGCTATGCCCAGCTTGTCGCCGATATAGCCCTTTAGCGCGCGTGCCAGCTCTTCATAGAACTGCTCGTCCTTGTGTGCTTTCATGAACGCGGCTGCGGCCTTGAAGCGCTTCGAGGCCACGCGGTTGGCGCGTGCCACGCGGCGCCCGGTGATGTCGGCGGCCGATTTGAGGTGGCGGCGGTAAACGATGGTAGAGCCAATCAGCGCCAGGGCTATAACGGCCCACAGACTCCAGTACCAGCCCTTGTGGAAGATGGTGTCGGAGGCCGCATCGGTGCTTTTACCGTCAAAGCCGTGTATGTGCAGGATATCCTGCATGGAGGCGTCGACTACTTTTTGCTCAACGGCGGTGGCGACTGCCGCGCCTCTCTCCACATTCACGTGGAAAGCCGGTACGGTGAGGCGCTCATAGCGTCCGCTGCCGAGATTGAAATAGCTGAATGTCTGCTCGGGGATCTCATATTTTCCCACCTCCTGGGGCACGAGCGGGAACTCGGCCGTATAGCTGCCCGAATATGTCGAGCCGGAGATGTTGGCCTTGACGTCTGACTTGGCCGTATATTTATCAAATGTGGCCGGGAAGACTACCGTAGGTATCGTGAGATACTTCACATTGCCCGTGCCCTTGAATGTCAGCGAATAGGTCGTTGACTCGTTGGTGCGCAGTTTGTCGGGGGTAAGTGACGAACTTACTGTGTAATGTCCCACGCCTCCCATGAAGTCGGCCGGACGCGGTTCGGGCAGAGCCTTTACAGCCAGTGTGCCTGTCGTCAGCGGGGTGGTGTATGAATATTCCTCATAGCGCGGGGTGGCGAAGGCATGCATGCGAATCAGTCCCACTTGTTCCTGGATGCGCAGGGTATAGGTGCCTGACGTTACTTTCAGCGTTCCCGATTTTTGCGGGAAAAGCAGAACGCGCGACAGTTCGTAGGTTATATAATTCTTGCCGTTGTAGTTCTCGATCTGTCCCTCGGGATTCACGTCGAGGTCCTCGGAGAGGAAGCCCTCATATACCGGAGTCTTGGGCACGGCTTCGAGCTGTATGGAAATCTTGCGGTCGTTGGGTCGGTAGAGCTTGGTGATGGCTATGATGCCTTCCTGCTCATAGACCGATGATTTTGAGAAAATGACGCGCACAAAGAAGTCCTTGGCCGATGTAGCCGAGCCGCTGCCCGATGCGGCAGGAGCGCCGGGCTGTCGGTCGGCCGGGGCCTTGTCGGTCGGCAGTATTTCAAAAGAGCCTTCGCCCGAGCGGTAGGTCTTGCCGGCTATTGTCAGCGATACCGACGGTATGGTCACCTTGCCGGGCTCGCCCGCGAGGTAAATGCACACGAGGTCTATCACGGCATACGTGGAGCTTTTGCCGTTGATGATTGTCTGCTGCATCTGCGAGGTGGTGGCGTTGGGGCCGGTGAGCAGGCGGCAGCCTTTCAGCTCGGGAGCCTTGGGCATCGGTATGTCGTTGATGTCCTCGTTTTCGATAGTAACCCTAAGGGAGATAGGGAACCTTGAGCCTGATATTACATTTTGCCGGGGCACAAGCTGAAAGCTCACCTTGGCATAGGCGCCCAGCGCCATGCACAGCAGCACGACGCCGAGACACATTATTCGATGTGGGAGGTTGAAACGTTTCATAGCACAAGTCTTTCTGCGTACACAGGGGATTACCAGGGTTTGTCAGTCGTACGCCGTCCGGGCTGCGGCTGCTGCCGGTTGGTCTTGCGGCGGGTGGCGTTTTCTTTGTTCTGCATGGTCTGCAACAGTTGCTCGGCACTCTGCGTCATGGGCTGGGGCTGCTGTTGTTGTTGCTGTTGCTGCTCCTGCTGTTGTTGCTGTTGTTGTTGCTGCTGTTGCTGTTGTTCCTGATCCTGTTTGTCCTTGTCTTGGTCCTGATTATCTTTGTTCTGTTCCTGCTCCTGCTTTTTTTGCAGAGCCATCAGAAGGTTCTGGCGACATTCCCGATTGTCGGGGTTGATACGCAGCGAGCCTTTGTACATATTGATTGCCTGGTCATATTTCTCGTCATTGAATGCCATGTTGCCGAGGTTGTAATATGACTTGGCGGCCAGGTCGTGGTTTGAGTCCAGCTCGGCTATGCCGCCGAATAATTCTGCGGCCTGCCGGCGCGGGTCGTTTTCCGTGTTCTTGTTGTCGTCGGTGGCGAGCTGTACAAGTGTCACGGCCTTGTTGTATTGCGCATATTGCGACGCGGGATTGAGGGCGAGAGCCTTTTCATACTGCTCGAGCGCGGCATGATAGTTCTCTACCTTGAATTGAGTGTTGCCCTCGACGATGAGATTGCGTTCGGTCTTGGTCGAACCGTCATCGGCGGCCGAGGCGGTCGCGGCCGACGCGAAAAGCATTGCGAGGATGGTGTATCGTCTTAACTTTTTCATGATTATTTCTTACTGAAGAAGTTAATTTTCTTGAGGAGATTATTCTTTCGGTCGAGCACGAAGGTGTCGAGTACCAGGAATAACAGGGCTATCCAGGCAAACAGCGGGAACTGCTCGGCTCCGGCGCTGTAGGCTACGTGCTTGAACTCTGATTTCTGCAATGTGTCGAGCTGCGATGCCAGGCGGTCGAGAGCGTCGGATGTCGCGCCGTTGACGAATATGCCTTTACCGGCATCGGCTATTTCGGTGGCGAGCTTTTCGTTGAGCGTGGTGAGCACCATGCGTCCTTCGTTGTCGGTGAAATAGCTGCCGTTGCTGCCGGGCATGGGTATGGGCGCGCCTTTGGCCGAGCCGAGGCCTATCACATCCACCTGTATGCCTTTTTCCGCGGCGGCCTTAGCGGCTTCCACGGCATCGCCCTCATGGTCCTCCGAGTCGGTGATGAGGATAATGGCCTTGTGCACGTTCTCGTCGGGCGAGAAGCCGTTCATGGCCATGCCTATGGCCTCGGCGACCGATGTGCCCTGATATGTCATCATCGACGGCGACAGCTCGTCGAGATACATCTTGGCGGTGTAGAAATCGGTGGTCATGGGAAACTGCACCTTCGCCGAGCCCGCGAATATCACGAGACCCACTTTGTCGTTGTGAAGGCGGCTCAGAAGTTTTTCGAGGAGCAGGCGGGCGCGGTCGAGACGCGGTGTTCCGGCCGGATCATCCGTCGACGACGCCAGCATGGAGTTGGATATGTCGAAGGCTATCATCACCTCGATGCCTGCCACTGTCTCGTCGTGCTCCTTTTCTCCGGCGCGCGGACGAGCCAGCACGAATACGAGGGCCGCGAGGGCTATGAGGCGGAGGGTTATCTTTATGGCCGGCTTGTATTTCGATGCGTCGGGCATGAGATGGGCCAGCACGTCGGGATGGCCGTACAGGGCAAGACGTTTTTTGCGCGAGCGCCGTGCCAGCCAGTATATGGCCGCGAATACCGGCACCAGCCACAATAGATATAGAAGATATGGATTTGCGAAATCAAACATATTTCAGACTGTTCGTTTTTAGGGTATCGGACGTAGGAAGAGATAACGCAGAATCATCTCGAGGGCAAAGAATCCGAAGGCGAGCCACGCCCACAGCATGTAGTTGTCCTCGGTGTGCGAGAACACCTTGACATCCATCTGGGTCTTCTCCATGGCGTCAATCTCGGCAAACACTTCCTCAAGTGCGGCGTTATCGGTGGCGCGGAAATATTTGCCGCCGGTGGCGTCGGCTATCGCGCGCAGGGTGGTCTCGTCGATTTCAACCTTCTGCGGCTGGTATTCGATGTGGCCGAAGCGGTTCTGCACGGGGTAGGGCGCCATGCCGTTTGTTCCTATGCCTATGGTATATATCTTTATTCCCATTTCCTTGGCCACCTCAGCTGCCGATACGGGCGCCACGACGCCTGTGTTGTTGGAGCCGTCGGTGAGCAGTATTATGCTCTTGCTTTTTGCCTTGCCTTCCTTGAGGCGGTTGAGTGATGTGGCTATGCCGTCGCCTATTGCCGTGCCATCCTCGAGCATGCCTATCTGCACGCCGTCGAGATAGCCGAGCAGCTGGGCGCGGTCTACGGTCATGGGCATGCCGGTGAGGCTCTCGCCGGCAAACATCACCAGGCCTATGTTGTCGCTCTCGCGGCCCTGGATAAACCTGGCGGCCACAGCCTTGGCCGCATCAAAGCGGCTGGGATTGAAGTCGCGGGCATACATGGAGCTGGAGATATCAAGCGCCAGCACAATGTCCGTGCCCTCGGTGGACGAGGTGCTCCACTTGTCTTTCATCTGAGGACGGGCGAGCACTATGATGAGGCAGCCTATCGCCGCCAGGCGCAGAACGAAGAGGAAGTGACGCAGATATTGTTTCCACGACACGGGCATGTTGGCGAAGGCCTGCGTGCTCGATACCGACAGCGACGGATGAGCGTCGCGTTGACGCATCACATACCATACGATTATCGGTATCAATATCGTAAAAAGCCAAAGCAGTTGTGGATGTGCCAGTTGCATAGCTTATTTAGTCTTTTTATTGTTCCGTGACCCGGTTTTCTCAGCTTCCTTGCCCTCCTCCTCGGGTTGAGGGACGGGTTTGGTGTCCTGAACAAACTGCACCACGTTGTTGAATGTCTTGATATTGTCGTCGGGCAGCGGACGCACGTTGGCGAATTTCACGAAGTCGGCTATCTCGAGAATCTGTTTTATGCGCGGCTGGTTGTCGCGGGTCTCGGGATTGCGGCGCAGCGATTCGAGAATCTGCGTGGTGGACATCTCCATGGCGTTGATGGAAAAACGTCGGTCGAGATATGTACGCAGGATATCCACAAGCGTTGTGTAATATTCTTTCTCGCGTCCGGCTTCGGCAAGCTTGCGTTCGCGCAGGCGGTTGAGCTCCTGCATGGCGGCTTCGTAGGGGTCGACGGGCTTTACGTGGCGCACGATCAGTGTGCCGTTCTTGCGGTAGAGGATAAGCGCACATATCAGCCCCGCGAACAGGGCCACGCCCAGCAGCGCCCACAGCAGCCATTCGGGTATATAGTCGTACCAGCGGCGGGGCGGATTCACCACGCTCTCCATGGGATTGATGGTGGCGAGTGAATCAAGCTCTACGGGTATGACTTTCAGTGTCAGCAAATTCGACTCGGCGGTGTCCGTGCCGGTGACGTAGCGGAACGGCGCGAATGTCACCGTGGCGGGCTCGAAGGCCTGGAGGAGTATGCGGTATTGGTAGCCGCCCGGGAAGGTGTCGGCCTCCACATTGATGAAGTCGATGTTGTTCTCGGTGCCCGAGCCGGCCTCGGGGAGGTCGATGAGTTTGCCGGTATGCGAGGGGTCGGCGATGTCGAGCGTTATGGTGGCGCGCGAGCCCATCTCCATTACCGTCGAGTCAATGGCGGCCGTCACTTTTGTGGCAGCCGATGCCGTGCCCGGCATTGCCGACAGCGCTGCGGCAGTTATTGCAGAACAGATGATTCTTTTCATTTTGTCGTGCGGTTTTTAAACAGACCCATCAGTGCTTTCACGTAATCCTCGTCGGTGGCGACTCCGGCAAAGTTGACACGCGATTTTTTCAGTGTCTCGGCCATGGCCTGCTGGCGTTCGTACCACCAACGACCATAAGCTTTGCGCACTTTGGACGACGATGTGTCAATCCAGCGTGTTGCGCCGGTCTCGAGGTCGGTGACACGCATCAGCCCTACGTCGGGCAGCTGCGAGTCGCGTTTGTCGTAGACCTGTATAGCCATCACATCGTGCTTGTTGCGGGCCAGCGACAGCGCTTTTGAATAGTCGTGGGTATCGATAAAATCGGATATTACGAACATCGTGCACCGCTTGCGCATGGCGTCGGTGAAGTATCGCAGAGCCACGTCGAGATTTGTGCCGCGGCTTTCGGGCTTGAAGTCAAGTAGCTCGCGTATTATCAGCAGGATATGTTTCTTGCCTTTTTTCGGAGGGATGAATTTCTCCACTTTGTCCGAGAAAAACAGCGCGCCTATCTTGTCGTTGTTCTGATTGGCCGAGAATGCCAGTGTGGCGGCTATCTCGGCTATCATCTCGCGTTTTTCCACGCCGAGGGCGCCGAATTCGCGGCTGCCCGACATATCCACGAGCAGCATCACGGTAAGCTCGCGTTCCTCTTCATAGACCTTGACATACGGGCGGTTGTGGCGCGCCGTTACGTTCCAGTCTATGTCGCGGATATCATCGCCGTACTGGTACTCGCGAACCTCCGAGAACATCATGCCGCGGCCTTTGAATGCCGAGTGGTATTCGCCGGCAAAGATATTCTGCGACAGTCCGCGGGTCTTTATTTCGATTTTGCGAACTTTTTTCAGAAGTTCTTTTGCATCCATAGGCTATTGTCAGGGCACTTGTACCTTGTCGAGTATTTCGGTTATGATTTCGTCGGTGGTGATATTGTTTGCCTCGGCCTCGTAGGTAACGCCGATACGGTGGCGCAGCACGTCGTGGCATACGGCGATGACGTCTTCGGGCACCACGTAGCCGCGGCCGTGCAGGAACGCGTACGCGCGGGCCGCACGTGCAAGGCTGATGGAGGCGCGGGGCGAGGCTCCGAAAGCGATGATGCCGGTGAGGTCGTCAAGACCGTAATCGGCCGGGAATCGTGTGGCGAATACGATATCGACGATGTAGCGTTCGATTTTCTCGTCCACGTAGATCTGCTCCACTACTTTCTGTGCCTCGATTATTTCTTCGGGGCGCAGCATCGGGGTGACGGTGGTGTGGCGGTTGGAGATGTTCTGACGGATGATTACCTTTTCCTCGTCCTTCGAGGGATAACCGATTACGACCTTCATGAGGAAACGGTCTACCTGGGCTTCGGGGAGGGGATAGGTGCCTTCCTGCTCGATGGGGTTTTGGGTGGCCATGACGAGGAAAGGCTCGTCGAGGGCGAATGTTGTCTCGCCGATAGTGACCTGACGTTCCTGCATGGCTTCGAGGAGAGCCGACTGAACCTTTGCCGGGGCGCGGTTGATTTCATCGGCAAGCACGAAGTTGGCGAAAATCGGGCCTTTCTTTACCTGGAAAGTCTCGTTCTTGATGCTGTAGACCATGGTGCCCACAACGTCGGCGGGAAGCAGGTCGGGGGTGAACTGGATACGGCTGTATTTGGCGTCGATGAGCTGTGCCAGTGTCTTGATCGCAAGTGTCTTGGCCAGGCCCGGAACACCTTCGAGCAGCACATGCCCGTTTGAAAGAAGGGCTATGAGCAGGGATTCTACTAAGTGTTTCTGTCCCACGATGGTCTGATCCATGCCGTGGGTGATTATGTTGATGAAATCGCTTTTGGATGCTACCAATGCATTGAGTTCGCGGATGTTGACTGAGTCACTCATAAGTGTTGACAGTTATTTGGGTGTGTTATGATTATTCTATGGTGTGTATTATAGGTCGAAACGTAAAAATCGACTACAAAATTACAATTATAACACGTAAACTGTTAACAAGTAATGTTAAAATTATCTATTATTCGTTTAACACCCTGAACTCTTAACATAAATTAGATACTCGCCGCATGGAACGTGCGGCGAGTCATGGCTTTATATCGAGGATTATGCTGCCGTCCTGTGTCGTGGTCACGATGACTGTATCGGCATAGGCGGTGGAGTGGGTCTCCCGGTCAAACGGTTCTGTCTTTATGATTCCGGCGTGTATCTCCAGTGTCACAAGTCTGTACTCCGTTCCGTCGATTACGGCGCGCCGGGCAAGGTAGCGTATGCGGCCGTCAGTCGGCGACAGAGTCTTTCGGAGCATCGTTTTTCGCTTTGGGAGGGAGAATCATCCGTTGATAGTTGCGGCGGTTGCGTGCGGTGATGTGGTCGTTGCGCCGGCGCGTGAGGCTTATGGAGTCGATGACGACCGGCTTCATGCCGTCGGGCGTCACGCGCAGCCATCCGCCCAGCCTTACGGCTTTGCGGGTGGAGTCGGTGGCAAGCACAATTTCCTGACGCCTCGGGTCGGCCGAGGACAGGGAGGTGGCTACAATCTCCACGGCGCCGTCGTCATATTCAGCCGTGATGTTCCATGAGCCTTCGAGCGGCTGCACCATGAATCGGGCGCGGAAGGTGTAGATATCGCCCGGCTCCCAGTTCTGGTCGGTGTCATAGCTGAACGAGATGAAAGGCGACGGGGAGCGGCGGGTCAGTGTGAACGATGAGGGGCCGTTCCATATATCCACCGAGTCGCCGGCAACCGTCATCGCGGCTTCGCCGGCCGCGCGCACCGTGGCTTCCTTGAGTCGCTCTTCGAGTATCTCGATGCTGCGGTCGGTCACCTCCTGGTATTTGCCTATGTTGTGGCCATACCATATCATTGAGGTGTCAAACTGCTGCATGGTCACTCCGTTGCGCTCGAACACGGCCTGTTTCAGCGCCAGCTTCTTGGCCGGATCGCCGTATTCGCGTGTGCGCGAAGTTATTACGGCGTCGGCCGTGCGGATGTCGGCCATTAGTGTGGCCATTTCCTCGGGCTGTATGACATATTCGGGCACACGTTTGCACGCTGTACCCGACAATGTCATCACTGTCGCTGCCGCTATGATTGTTCCGGGAAGTTTACGCATCTTTATTGTCGCTCTTTGTCTTGTCCTCGTTGCCGAAAGGCAGATATTTGCTGTAGAACAATATAAGCATGAACATGCCTACCGTTATGGCGGCGTCGGCAAAGTTGAATACCGGGTCGAAGAACGAGAACGTGCTGCCGGCCAGCCCCGGCACCCATGAAGGCCATGTGAACGAGAATAGAGGGAAATAGAGCATATCAACCACAAGGCCGTGGAACAGGCTGCCGTAGCCGTGGCCCCAGGGGACGAATATAGCGGTCTCGGGCGGCCATGGATTGTTGAATATCTCGCCGTAGAACAGGCAGTCGATGATGTTGCCCCCGGCTCCGGCGGCTATCAGCGACAGCGTGGCCACATATCCGATAGATGGAGCTCCGCGGCGGCACAGGCGGCAGATATACCATATAAGCAGCCCCACCACCACGATTCTGAAGATGGTGAGCAACAGTTTGCTGCCGAATTCCATGCCGAAGGCCATGCCGTTGTTCTGCACGAACCGCAGCTCGAAAAACGGCAGTATCTGCACGCTCTCGCCGAGGTAGAACGATGTCTTGACCCATATCTTTATCGCCTGGTCGATAATCAATACGGCCAGGGCGATAAGTATGGCGGTGCGTCCCGGAGAAAAGAATGATTCGGAATTGCGGGACATCGTGTGTCAGCGTTTTTGTTCCTTGCCTTCGATCGACAGTGTGGCGTGAGGCACGGCGCGCAGGCGCTCCTTGGGAATGAGCTTGCCTGTGGCGCGGCATACGCCGTAGGTCTTGTTGTCGATGCGTACGAGCGCGGCGCGCAGGTGGTTGATGAACACGCGCTGTCGGTCGGCCAGGCGGGCAGCCTCCTCTTTGCCCAGGGTGTCGGCTCCTTCTTCAAGGGCCTTGAATGTGGGCGATGTGTCGGAGGTGCCGTTGCCGTCGTTGTTGCGGAGCGAGCTGCAAAGATTCTCATACTCGCGTTCGGCGCGTTCGAGCTTTTCAAGGATGAGGGCGCGGAATTCCTCCAGCTCCTCATCCGTGTATCTGGTTTTTTCCATTATATCAGATTAATTTCGTGCGGTTTACAGGTTCTTAGTAATTTTTACGATAGCCTTGAGCCCGTCGATATCGAAGACTTCCACATCGGGCTCGCCCTCTGCGAGGGGGGCGGTGGCCACGGCGGTGGCAAGCACCTGTGCGGCTATATAGTCGCCGAAGCGGTCTACGACAGCGTCGACGGTAGCGTCGGGGGCGAATGTCAGCGATATGCGGTCGGTGATTTCATATCCGCGGTCTTTTCGGGCGTTCTGTATGCGGTTGATGATGTCGCGGGCGATGCCCTCGTTGCGCAGCTCGTCGTTTACGGTTACGTCGAGTGCCACGGTGAGCGCGCCGTCATTGGCCACAAGCCAGCCGGGGATGTCTTCCGAGATGATTTCCACGTCTGACACCTCGATGCGCACGGGCGCGCCTTCGAGCGACAGCTCGATGAATCCCTCGCGCTCCAGGGCAGCGATATCGTGCTGCGACATTGAGCCGATTGCGGCCGCGGCGGCCTTCATCTGCTTGCCTAGCTTCTTGCCGAGCTTCTTGAAGTCGGGTTTGACGCGCTTCACGAGCACGCCGTCCTCGTCGTTCACAAGCTTGAGATTCTTCACGTTGCACTCGGTGAGCAGCAGGTCGGCGATGGCTTCGAGGCGACGGCGCATAGTGTCGTCGGCCACGGGAACCATAATGGTCGACAGCGGCTGGCGCACCTTGATATTGACCTTGCGGCGCAGAGACAGCACCATGGACGTGAGGCTCTGGGCCATATCCATTCGTGTCTCGAGCTCGGGGTCGATGGCCGATGCGTCTGCCACGGGGAACAGAGCCAGGTGTACCGACTGTGCGGCGTCGGCGCGGCCGGCTGTGAGGTCGCGGTACATGCGGTCGGCATAGAACGGCGCGGCCGGGGCTATGATGCGCGTCAGAGTCTCAAGGCAGGTATAGAGCGTCTGATATGCCGCGAGCTTGTCTTGGTCCATCTCGCCGCCCCAGAAGCGTTTGCGATTGAGGCGTACATACCAGTTGGACAGGTTGTAGATTACGAAATCGTTTATGGCGCGGGCGGCCTTCGTGGGCTCGTAGTCGGCGAGGCCTTCGTCCACCGTGGCGATGAGGCTGTTGAGGCGCGAGATGATCCAGCGGTCAATTTCGGGGCGCTCCGACAGGGGCACGGCAGGCTCGTCGCCGGTGAAGCCGTCGACATTGGCGTATTGAGCGAAGAAAGAGTAGGTGTTATAGAGTGTCGCAAAGAGCTTGCGGCATACTTCAGTTACACCTGCAGGATCGTATTTGAGGTCGTCCCACGGCGATGAGTTGGCAATCATGTACCAGCGCAGTGGATCGGATCCATATGTGGTTATGGCCTCGAAGGGATTGACGGCGTTGCCCAGACGTTTCGACATCTTGTTGCCGTCCTTGTCCAGCACGAGTCCGTTGGATACCACGGCCTTGTATGATACGCGGTCGAATATCATGCCGGCAATGGCATGGAGGGTGAAGAACCATCCGCGGGTCTGGTCGACGCCTT
>CAYNXG010000044.1:0-1609 GCA_964401095.1 uncultured Bacteroides sp. | reverse complement strand
GGCATGGAGCCCGAATCAAACCATACGTCGATAAGGTCGAGTTCGCGCTTCATCGGGCGGCCCGTGGGCGATACGAGCACTATGTCATCTACGTAGGGACGGTGGAGGTCGATCTTCTCGTAATTTTCCTTCGAGTAGTCGCCGGGTACGAATCCTTTGTCCTTAAGCGGATTTGATTTCATGACACCGGCTTCGACAGCCTTTTCGATCTCGTTCCACAGAGTCTGTACGGAGTCGATTATCATTTCCTCGGCTCCGTCCTCGGTGCGCCAGATGGGCAGCGGTGTGCCCCAGTAGCGCGAACGCGAGAGATTCCAGTCCTGAAGGTTCTCAAGCCATTTGCCGAAGCGGCCCGAGCCTGTTGCGGCAGGTTTCCATTTGATAGTCTTGTTCAGCTCTATCAGACGGTCGCGTGCGGCGGTGGTGCGGATAAACCACGAGTCGAGCGGATAATAGAGCACGGGCTTGTCCGTGCGCCAGCAGTGGGGGTAGTTATGGACGTGCTTTTCAATCTTGAATGCTTCGCCGGCCTGCTTCATCTCCATGCAGATGATGATGTTGAGGTCTTCGGCGGAGTCTGCGGACTTTGCGTCGAAACGGCCGCCGGGATTGAATGCGGGGTCGTAAGCGTTCTTGACATAGGCGCCCTCATGGCGGCGGTAGGCCTCCACGTTTACGCAATGTTCGACGAATTCGGGCGCGCACTCGTCAAGACGATAGTACTTGCCGGTAAAGTCTACCATGGGTCGTGTCTCGCCACGGCTGTTGATCATGAACAGCGAGGGGATGCCGGCAGCCTTGGCCACGCGGGCGTCATCGGCGCCGAATGTGGGCGCGATGTGCACGATGCCCGTGCCGTCGTCGGTGGTTACATAGTCGCCGGGGATTACGCGGAAAGCCTCGCTCTCGAGTTCAACGAATTTTTCTTTTCCTACGGAGAAGACCGCTTCGGGATGTGCGGCGGCATAATCGCTTACAAATGCGGGCGCGCCTTCGGACAGCTTCTCGCAGGGTTTTACCCAGGGCATGAGCTGCTTGTAGCGCATGCCGGTGAGCTCCGAGCCGGTGTAGTGGCCCACGATGCGGTAGGGCACCACCTTGTCGCCGTGCTTGTATGCGTCCATGTCAATCTCGGCGCCTTCGGGCTTGAAATATGATGCCACGAGGTCTTTGGCCATCACGAGAGTGAGCTTTTCACCGTTGTAGGGGTTATATGTGCGTATGGCTACATATTCGATTTTGGGGCCCACGCAGAGTGCGGTGTTGGAGGGGAGAGTCCACGGGGTGGTTGTCCATGCGATGAAGCAGGGAGTGCCCCAGCCCTCCATCTCGGGCTTGGTGTCCATGGCCTTGAATATGGCTGTGACAGTGGTGTCCTTCACGTCGCGGTAGCAGCCGGGCTGATTGAGCTCGTGCGAGCTGAGGCCGGTGCCGGCGGCGGGAGAGTAGGGCTGTATGGTATATCCTTTGTAGAGATATCCTTTGTCATACAACTGAGCGAGCAGCCACCATACGGATTCGATGTAGCGGTTGTCGTAGGTGATATAAGGGTCCTTCATGTCCACCCAATATCCCATGGACGACGTAAGGCCTTCCCACTCGCGGGTGT
>CAYNXG010000043.1:0-14970 GCA_964401095.1 uncultured Bacteroides sp. | reverse complement strand
GCGGTGATGGTGCGCACGGAGCGCACCTTGGAGCCCAGATGCTGCAGATAGCGGAAAAGGACGTCGAAGGTTATGGCCGGACGTGCGTGGCCGAGATGTCCGTCGCCGTAGACCGTGGGGCCGCAGACGTACATCCCCACCCGGTCGGGATGCAGGGGCTTGAAAAGCTCCTTGCATCTCGACATCGAGTTATATATCGAAAGATTGTTGGGACGCATGGCCGCGTTGGTTTAAGCCTGGAAGGGGTTGGGGATGTCAGAGCCGCCCTTGTTGCCGCCCTTGGGGGTCTTGCGCTCGATTTCGCCGAAGGTCTGCTCGTATTTTGCCACGTTGTCGCGCAGGGCAAAGAGGAGGTTCTTGGCGTTTTCGGGGGTCATGATGATGCGGCTCAGCACCTTGGCCTGGGGCATGTTGGGGGCCATGGCCACGAAGTCGAGGAAGAATTCCTGTCCCGAGTGGGAGATTACGGCGAGGTTGCTGTAGTGGCCGTGTGCCACTTCGGGAGTGAGTTCGATCTTGAGTTCTTTTTTCTGTTCCATGATTTTATATTTTTTTGATTTTATTATATTGGTTGATATGGCGATGCCGGTGATTTGGTTATTCCACGGGCTTGATGTCGAGCTGGCCTTTGGAGAAGGTCGTTGTCTGCTCGGTGCCGTTCTTTTTGTAGTGCAGGCGCACACCCTTGCAGGTGGGGAGATTCCACACCGGCGAGAGGTCAAACGATGCGTAGAACGATTTCTCGGTCATGGAGTTGGGCGCGTCGCTCACAAAGCCGATGTACATTTCGGGCACCTCGTCGTTGACGGTGGCCTTGTCCACATACAGGCCGTAGGATACGGGGTCGATCATCAGGGGAGCCGTGGCGTAGATGTCGACGAACTGGCCCGAGCGCTGGATGTTGCCCAGGCTGTAGGGGCTGCTTGTCACGGCTGCGATTTCCTCGGCTGTGGCTTCCTGGGCTTTGCCGTTGAAAATCTTCATGAGTCCGAACAGGGTGATGGGGCCGCTTTCGAGGCGCTTGCCCGAGGCGTTGGTGTAGGCCAGCAGGTAGCGGTTGCCTATGATGACGTCTTTTTTGTCGAATGTGCGGCTCGAGGTGAATGTGATCAGTGGCGAGTCGCCTTCGGCGCGGGTTGTGAATACGGTGCCCGACTCGGTGTTGCTGTCGAGCGTGGCTATTGTCATGAAGTTATCTGCATCCGGTGTATTGTCGTCTTTGTCACAGCCTGTAAGGGCCAGCAGCGGCAGCACGGCAGCGGCCAGCATGAGTTTGAACTTATTCATAATTGATTTTAAAGTAGAAATATGATTAAAGATTAAAGTTTTTTGTTAGATGTTCCGATTATCCGTCCGTCGGCCATCGATACCACTACGTTCGAATCGGCGGCGAGATTCTCGTCATGTGTCACTATAGCAAAAGTCGTGCCAAGTTCACGGCACAGTTCAAAGAAAAGAGCGTGCAGCCGGCGGCGGTTGTCCGAGTCGAGGCTTCCGGTGGGCTCGTCGGCAAGGATGATTTCCGGATTGTTGATCAGCGCGCGCGCCACGGCCCCTCGCTGACATTCGCCGCCCGACAGCTCGGCGGGACGGTGGTCGGCCCGGCCGGCGAGCCCCAGGCGGTCAAGCAGGCGTCGCGCGCGGGCGAAGGCTTCGGCGCGGCTCTCGCCGGCAATCATGGCCGGCATGGCCACATTCTCGAGCAACGAGAACTCGGCCAGCAGGCGGTGCATCTGGAACACGAAGCCTATGTTGAGGTTGCGGAACGCCGACAGACGCGAGTCGCCGAGGGTGAGCACATCGAGGCCGTCGTAAACCACCTTGCCGCTGTCGGGACGCGCCAGCGTGCCGATAATCTGCAGCAGTGTGGTCTTTCCCGCGCCCGACGGGCCCACAATCGATGTAACCAGCCCCGAGGAGATGCGCAGATTGATGCCGCGCAGCACCTCCAGCGAGCCGTAGCTCTTGTGTATGTCGACTACTTCTATCATGATTTTGAAACGTAAAGGTACTACTAACGCCGCTAACAGCAAAATGATTTTACACCTTTTAACGAAACGCGGGCCCCGCATGGCGCCTGCGGCCGCCCGCATATACAGCAAGCGGGCGTGTGGTATCATCACACGCCCGCTGTGTCTGTCTTTTTTCTAACGGATGCAGTTTATGCCTCGGGTACGGGAGTAACGTTGATAAACTTGCGGCCGTTGCGACCTTCGGTGAATACCACCACGCCGTCGATGAGGGCATAGATGGTGTGGTCTTTTCCGAGACCTACGTTGAGGCCGGGATGGTGGACTGTGCCGCGCTGACGCTTGATGATATTGCCGGCTTTGCAGGCCTGTCCGCCGAAGATTTTCACACCGAGTCGCTTGCTTTCTGACTCACGGCCGTTCTTTGAACTACCAACACCTTTTTTATGTGCCATTTCTGTGAATTTTTAAAGGGTTAAGCGACGATGTCTTTGATGACAAGTTTGGAGAAATACTGGCGATGACCGTTTTTGCGACGATAGCCTTTGCGGCGTTTCTTCTTGAAAACGATAACTTTGTCGCCTTTGAAGAGAGTGGTGGCTTCGCCCTCAACTTCGTGCTGGGCTACTTCGCAAACCACCTTTGCGCCTTCAACGGTGGGAGCGCCAACCTTGACTGCGCCGTCGGCGTCAACGAGCAGAACGCGGTCGAACTCTACGGTGTCGCCGGCCTTCACATTGTCGCCAAGATAATGAACATACAGGAAGCGGTCCTTTTCTGCCTTGAACTGCTGGCCCTGGATTTCTACGATAACGTACATTATTATATATGTTATATAAAGTGAACCCGTCGGGCGGAGCATCATATCATGCTGTGCTCTCTTGAGATGAGCCCGGTGCGGAAAAATGCGGTGCAAAGATAGCTATTTTTTCTCGCATGGCAAAGCATTTTTAAGATTATTTAATAATATATGCCGCCGGACGCCTGCTCATGCGCCTTCTGCGGCCTGCGCGGGCGCTCCCCGCGGGCCGTCTGTAGCGCCGCCCCGGCCGTCGGCGCGACATTTTGACACACGGGCCCGATTTTTTTCTTACGCGCTGAAAACCTGCGCTTACAGTTGTGTGTTTGTATATTACAAAAGCGTTACAAAAATTTAAATCTAACCTATCCGATTATGAAAAAGATTCTGTTTCTGGTGCTGCTCGCATTGTTGTCGGCCGTAGGAATATGGGCTGACAATCAGGCTGATTTCGCTAAGAATATTTCCGCATATAATTCTCAGATCAGTTCGGGCAAATATGTTGACGCCGCCCGGTCGCTTTCCAGGGCCACGGAGGCATGTATAGCAGTGAAAAACTATGACGGAGCGTTCAAGTTGCTCGCCGGTGCCGACAAGACACTGGCGGCGCGGCATGTCACCCCCGACTCCCTGCCCGAAGCCTTCTACATGCTGGCGAAGGCGCGGTTCAATATTTATCAGACACTGAAGAACACCACAGCGGCGCAGGCCCAGCTGAGGAAAATGATAGATTATGCGCAGAAGTCGGGCTCCAAGAAGCTTATGAGCGGCATGCTGTTTGCATCGGCACAGTATTACTACTCGGTAGGCGAGGACTCCAAGGGCGCGCAGTGTATTTCCAGGCTCATAAAGCAATATGACAGCGCCAGCGACTACAAGGCCGCCGACGCCGCCTACAAGAAGCTGATTGAAAAGGCCGTCAGCTCCAACGACGCCCGCATGGTGGAGCACACCTACGAGAGCTATATGCGCTGGAGCGATTCAATCGACGCCATCAACGCCGACACCGAGCTGGGCAAGGTCAAGAAAGAATTTGCCGAGAGCCAGGAGACCATAGCGCAGAAAGACAAGACCATCGCAGGCAAGAGCGGCGTGATCGCCACCTTCGTGGTGCTGTTTCTCATAGCCCTGGCCGCCGTAGGCATCTGCATATGGCTCTACATGCGCATAATGGCCAAGAACCGCCGTATGCGCCGCAGCGTTGAGGCGGCCAACGAGCAGAGCGCCGCCAAGAGCGCGATACTCCACAACATGTCGTCGAAGATGGAACCCACACTCGAGCGGCTCGACCAGAACGACCCCGCCGTGCAGAACCTTCGCGGATATGTCCGCAGGGTAGGCGAGCTCAGCGACGTGGGCGACACCGCCCCCAAGGCTGTCGAGGAGCTCGAGGACGTTGATATCGAGAAATTCTGCAAGGAAATAGCCGACCGCTACCGTCCGCTCATGCGCAAGGGCGTCACATTCCACTTCGACGTCGCCAAGGGCTACGCCCGCATTGACGCCCCCGAGGTGGAGAAGATTCTCTGCCACCTGCTCGACAACGCCGTCAAGTACACCCCCGAGGACGGCCGCATAACGCTCTCGTACAAGAAGCGCGGCGCCAAGGTGCACCAGTTCATCGTGTCCGACTCGGGCCCCGGCATTCCCAAAGACCGTCGCGACACCATCTTCACGGCCTTCAGCTCGGCCGAAGGCGACCTGTCGGAAGGCGACGGCCTGGGCCTCCCCATCTGCGCGCTCCGCGCCGAGAAGCTCAACGGCAAGCTCGAGCTTGACAGCGACCACTCGGTAGGCGCCACCTTCGTCCTCACCGTAAGAGCATGACCCGACATAGATAATGCCGAGGCGGCCCTCCGAGCCATTCGGGCAAGGAGGGCCGCCTTATCGTTGATGAAAAGCTGTTATTCGGTCTTGCGGCCTATGAGGTCGTCGTTCTCGATGCTCTTGGCCGTCTTTCTCACGCTCGATTTGAGCGAGCCGAAGCGATAGCTGACGTTGATGAGCACGCAGTTGGCCATGTCCATGCTATAGCAGGTCTTGTTGCGGAAGTCGCCGTTTACGGTCTTGGAATAGCGGCGCGAGGGCGACGGGCCGAAGGGGTTGACAATGCCCACCGACACGTTGAGGTTCTTGTTCTTCAGGAACGCGCGGCGCGCCAGCAGCTGATAGCGCATGCCGCTCGTGAAGCTTGCCGTGGAGTAGGAGTAGACATCGTTGAGATTGCCCCACCAGCCGAAGGCGCTTGCCTCGAGCCATACGTCGCCGGGAATGCACTGCGACACCTGCAGATAGCCGTTGGGAATCCATCGTGCCAGCGACATACCCTCCTGCGAGGCGCTGCTGCGCTCCACGCCGCCGTTGAACATCACGCGGGTGTTTTTGCTGGGCGTCCACTGCGCGAAGGCGCTGAAGTTCAGGCTGCGACGGTGGCCTATATTGCCGTAGGTGTTGTTGATGAGGTCGTTGTCGTCGAGAAATTTCATTTCCGCTATGCCGTTGTTGACCAGCATGTAGGCTACGGAGAAGTTGAAATTGATTTTGGGCTTGATATACATGTAGGTCAGCTTCATCGACCGGCGGGCGGCGCTGCCCAGGTCGGGGTTGCCGTAGCTCAGCGAGGTGGGCGTCACGGTCACGGCCGGGTTAAGATACGATATGCCGGGACGGTTGATGGAAGTGGAGAAGTTGAACGTGAGCGAGTTGGCGTCGTTTACCTGCCACGAAGCCGCCGCCGAGGGCACCCAGTCGCTGAGATTCGACGAATAGTCCTTGCCCGAGCCGTCGGGATAGGAGGCGTCGAGGTGCGAGTATTCCCAGCGCAGGCCCGCGCGCAGGTTCACTTTGCCCAATGACACGGAATACTGCGCGTAGAGGGCGCCTATGTCGGTGATGTGGCTGAATTCGTTAGACACCTTCTGAAGGTCTACATAGTCGAAATCGTTGGTGGAGTGGTTGCGGCGGATGATCGCCTTGGCGCCCACCTCAACCGTGTGGCGGCCGAAGGCGCGGGTCCAGTCGGCCTGCAGGGTGTGCTCGATGAAGTTGAGGTTGTAATTCGACAGGATGGCCGAGTAGGGCACGCGGTCGATTCCCGTGGCGTTGGAGTATTTAGCGTTGGAGCGGTTTTTCTGATTGGTGTGCGACAGCAGATAGGACAGGGTGTACACCTCGCCCTTGCGGCGCGTGTTGTGCTGCCAGTTGAAATTGGCGTTGATGTCGAGATAGTCGTTTTGAGGCATGAACTGCTCGGTGGTGATGGTACCCACGGTTTTGCCCGAGGCGTCGGTCGAGATGGTGTTGCCGTTGTTCCTTGTCTTTGTGCCGAAGTTGTATCCGCCCAGTTCCAGTGTGAAAAGGTTCAGGGTGTCGGGTTGCCACGAGCTGTCGAGGCCGAAGAACGTTATGTCGCCGCGCGACGAGTTGTAGGCTTCCTCGGTGCGTTTGATTCCCGAGGGATAGTCGGTGACGGACGACTGGTTGTTCCTCGTCATGCGTCCGCCCAGGTGGGCATAGCCGCCATAGGCGGTGAAGGTGACACGGTCGATTTCCGATGTGAGGTGGAGCGACATTTCCGGAAATTCATTCATGGTGACATAGCGGGCGTTGGCGGTTCCCAGCACGCCCTTGATGGCCGAGTTGTCGTTTGTGACGATGTTGAGCACCGCCGATGTGCCCTCGGCGTCGAACGACGCGCCCGGGTCGGTGATTACCTCCACCCGCTTGATCATCGATGCCGGCATGGCGGCGAGGATGTCCTTGGCGTTTTTGGTGAGGGAATTGTTGGGCCGGCCGTTCTTGTATATCTTGAAGTCGGTGGAGCCGTTAACCTTGATGGTGCCGTCAGCGTCGACGCTCACCATGGGCACCTTGCGCAGGATGTCGCTCACCTGCGAGGTGGGCATGTCGGGGTCGGCCTGCACGTCATATCCGAGGCGGTCAATCTGCTTCACCACCAGCGGTTTCTGAGCCGTAACGGTGATGCCCTGCAGCACGCGGGCCGATTCCGACATGGTGATGTCGCCCAGGCTTGCCGTAGGCATCGAGTCGGTTACCTCGAATCTGCGCACGGCGTCGGCCATGCCGGTGTAGGACAGGCGCAGGCTGTACGGGCCGGCGGCCGGCAGCCCGGCGGCGATGCGGCCGTCGAGGTCGGAAAGGCCCGTAGCGGCGGGGTGCACCGTGTCGGTGCCGAATATGCGGTAGGTGACGTAGGGGAGAGGCTCGCCTACGGTGTCGGTCGTCAGGGCCTCCACTTCGTAGGCTGATGCGCCTGTAGCGCAGGCGCCGAGAAGAAGGATTAGAGAGAGAAATCGTTGAAACATCGTTTGTTAGATATGATTTGACGGATATTGTCGGGGTGTGAGACAGGCGGCCGCAGGGGCTGCGGCTCAATTCCTGTGTCTTTTCTTGCGGATATTATGTGTCGGCGCCGAGGACTTCGTCGAGGCTGAGTCCCAGCAGCCTCATCTCGCGGAAAAAGGCCGGCGCGGTGGTGTTCAGGAATGCCTCGCGGCGCTCGGCGTTTACCTTGGCCGCGGCGTCGTCGGTGAGGAAATAACCCATGCCGCGTTTCACCACGAGGATGTCGCGGTTTTGCATGTATTCATACGCCTTGAGCACGGTGTGGGTGTTCACGCTCATATCGGCCGCCAGCTCGCGCACCGACGGCACGCGTGTGCCGTCGCGCCAGTCACCGCGAAGGATATTGCCGAAGGCATAGTCGACAATCTGTTGGTATATAGGTTTTTCTGCGTGAAAATCCATAGACTATATGCGGCGGCGCGCCGTTTTAAGACATACGAGTATCAGGAATAATACAGACAGGGTTATGCATAGATACAGCGACCATGTCGAGATTGTGTCGGACATGCCGCGGATAATCTCATTTGCAAGGTCATCCTCGTTATCGGGTATTTCCTTTAATACCGACATCTCCTTTATGGCCATTATAAAGCCCGCGATGCCGGCCGTAAGACCTGTGGCGAAGACAGATGCCACTACGGCCAGCGCGCCCTTGAGCATGCGGCGTCGGCGGGTCGACAGTATCACCAGAAGGCACAGAAGGGTGGGCCAGATATCGTTGAAATAACGCACTATCACTATTATGTAGCTTTTGTGCTCGAAAATGCCGATTGTGTCAAGGTTGTGTATGACATTGGAATAGTATTCCCACAGGGATGTGCCGCACATGGCCCTGAACAGGCTCTCGAGCAGCAGCCACAGCATGAATGCCATCAGCGGGAACACTACCATGCAGTAGCCCAGCATGAACACGCAGCGCTCGGCCGTGGAGACGGGCAGCTGCAGCTCCAGGGTGCGGTCGCGGCCACCGAAGAGGAAGGGCGACAGTATCACGGGATAGCTTATGAACATTATAGCCATGGATATTACCGACGTGCTCTCGCCTGCGACGCCGAGCATGCCCATGGCATATATGAGCACGATGGCTATCGCCGACCACAGCCATTGTATCAGCATGCGGCGGTGGTAGAAGCCGCAGAGGAGCTCGAGGCGTCGGAATGAGAATCGGTCAGTCATCGTGTCTTGGGGTTTTATAATTTTTGAGGAAGTCGAAGAACATCTCGCCCACGCGGGCGGTGGCGGCCGAGTAGAACAGCCCGTAGTCTATGTCGGTCTCTATGCCGTCCTCGTTGGGTATAATGGCCTTGAAGCGGCCCTGTTCGGGCTCCTGGAATATGGCGCCGGGGACGGGCGATGCCGAGGACACGAAGGCCACTTTCTCCAGGATTTCCCATACGGGCATGGCCAGCTTGAGGCGGCCGCAGCGCATCACCATCACCGAGTCGAATATCATGCCCAGCTCGTGGACGTTGTGGGTAGATATAATCACCGTGCGGTCGTCGCCCGTGCAGCGGCTGATCATGCGGCGCAGGCATTTCTTTGAGCCTATGTCCATGCCGTTGGCGGGCTCGTCGAGCAGCAGCAGTTCCACGCCCATGGCCAGCGCGTAGGCCAAATAGCTCTTGCGGCGCATGCCCAGCGACATGTCGGCCAGTTTTTCGTCGCCCGTGAGGCCGAAGTCCTCGAGGTTGGCGCGGAGCATCTCGAAGTTGAAGTCGGGATAGAAGCATCCGTGCGTCCGTGCCATAGCGTTGACCGTGGGGAAGGGGCTCTCGAAGTTGTCGGCGAGGAAGAATATGCGGCTCTGAGTCGCGGGGCGTCGGCTCGCCACGTCCTCGCCGTCGAGGCGGCATGTGCCGCTGACCGGTTTCAGCAGGCCGCCCATCAGATACAGCAGGGTGGTCTTGCCGGCTCCGTTCTCGCCCACGAGCAGGTGTACGCCCGGGTCTATCGATGCGGTGGCGTCGGCCACGGCGTCGGGCTGCCGGCGGTGATAGCTGTATGTGAGATTGTCTATATTCAGCATTGTGATATTATTGAACAAGCTCTGAGGATTAGAGGATAATAAACACCAGAATCGTGAGGAGGGCGATGATGAAGCTTTTCATTTTACTGAGGTTTGAGATGATTACGTGTTGTGGGGTTATGGTGTTGCACATCACTAACACACCGCAAAGGTACAATCTTTTTCACAACTCGCAAAATTTTTTGACACAAAATAAAAAATTTTTGTACATTTGCATAAATAATGGCTCGAGGAGGGCATTTTCGGCCGGAAAAGTATGAAATTGATACTTTTCAGCCATCAGCCCCCTGTTTTGCCGTCTCTGACAACCGATCTGAATCAATGTACTTCTCATTTGATATATCCGCATTGCAATGGCTCCTGACCGGCCTGCCCCCGCTGTTTTCGCTGGTGGCCCTTGTCGTGTTCATGCGCCGGGCGCTGCCCGTGTGGCGCCGCGCGCGCCACTGCAGCCATTCGGGCGAGCCCCGGGAATACGAGGACGTGGCCGTGATTGTCTGTTCAAAAGACGAGGCCTCCGACCTGGAGGTGCTGCTTCCCCAGATTCTCGACCAGGACTATCCCGCGCGCTTCGAGGTTATAGTGGTCAACGACGGCGATTCGCCGGCCGTGCGGCAGGTGGTGGCCGACCTGGCCCTGCGCAACCGTAATATATATATGACGGGCACGCCCGACGGCGCGCGCAGCCTCAGCCGCAAGAAGCTGGCCATAACCCTCGGCGTCAAGGCCACGCGCATGCCCGTGGTGGGGCTCACCACCGCCGCCGCGCGCATAACCTCGCGCCGATGGCTGCGCGGCATGATGCGCCACTTTGTGCGCGGAGGAGGCAACACCGAGGTGGTGCTGGGCTATGCGGCCCCGCCGCCTTATGACGACCGCTCGTTCGGCTCGCGCGCTCGCTCGTTCGACCGCCTGGCCGACGCCTGCTCGTGGCTGTCGCCAGCGATAGCCGGCCATCCCTGGAGAGGAACGGAACACAACCTGTTCTATACCCGCGAGCTGTTTTTCCGCAACAAGGGCTTCTCGCGCCACCTCAATCTCCGCTATGGCGACGACGACATATTCGTGAGCGAGATAGCCGACGGCTCCAACACATCCGTCGAGCTGGCCCCCGAGACCATCGTGGAGCTGCCCGGCGCCAACAGCCGCCATGTGTTCCGCGACAACGACCGTCGCCGCCGCTTCACCCGCCGCTTCATCCGCCGTCGTCCGCGCTTCCTGGGCCCGCTGGGCTGGCTGTGCTACATGCTGGCTCCCGTGCCCGCGATATGCGCCGCGTTGCTCACTCCGTTCAACTGGGCCGTATGGGCCCTTGCGGCCGCCTCGCTGGCCGTTTGGTTCTGTTGCGCGCTGCCCTGGCGCCGCGCCGCCATGGCTCTCGATGCCCGCAAGCTGTGCCTGTCGCTGCCCCTGCTCTGCGCCGGCGTGCCTTTCAGGCGCTTTATGTCGGCGCTGAGAGCCCTGCGCCGCCGAGGCAAACGATACACGTGGGAATAATCAAATAGAGACTGCGATATACATATTAAACACCTAATAAAACGACTACCGACCATGCATCGTCAGCAATTCGACAACCTTGATCTTAACATCCTGCGCAATCTCGCAGGCAACGCGCGCAAGCCTTATCTTGAAATAGCGCGCGAATGTGGCGTTTCCGGTGCTGCAATCCATCAGCGCATCCAGCGCATGTATCTCAACGGCGTCATCACCGGCGCCGAGAGCCTTATCAGCCCCGAGGCCATAGGATATGAGACCTGCGCCTATGTAGGCATTTTCCTTAACGAGCCCGCACAGTTCAACTCGGTGGTGGAAGCCCTCGAAAAGATTCCCGAAATCGTGGAGTGCCACTTCACCACCGGCCAGTATGACATCTTCATCAAACTCTTCGCACGCAACAACGACCATCTGCTCCACATCCTTCAGAACCAGATACAGGGTCTCGGCCTCGCCCGCACGGAGACTCTCATATCGTTCAAGCAGGTGTTCAAGCGTCCCATGCCCATACAGGAACCCAAGTAACCCTATCCCTTAAACCAATCATTACCTTTCCCTTCAACCAAGCTCAGCCATGAAACAATACGATTTCGACTGCCTCATCGACCGTCAGGGCACCTACGCCACAAAAATCGACAGTCTCGACCAGATGTTCGGCCGCCACGACGTCACACCGTTATGGATCGCCGACCTCGACTTTGCCGTTTGCCCCGACATCACCGCCGCCCTGCGACACAGACTCGAGCACCCCGTGCTCGGATACTCGGCCGCGCCCGACAGCTACTGGCAGTCGATTATCGACTGGCAGAGCCGCCGCCACGGATTCGACATCGCGCGCGAGGAGCTCACGTTCATTCCCGGCGTGGTGAAGGGCATTGGCCTCGCCATCAACTACTTCACTTCCAAGGGCGACAAGGTGGTGATACAGCCGCCCGTTTATCATCCTTTCCGCATGGTTATCGAAGGCAACGGACGCGAAGTGGTGGAGAACCCCCTCCTTTTCGACGGCGAAAACTACAGCATGGACCTCGAGGGGCTTGCCGAGGCCGTGCGCCGCGAGAAGCCGCGGATGATGATTCTCTGTAACCCCCACAACCCCATCGGCATCCAGTGGAGCCGCGAAGTGCTCGCCGAGGTGGGCCGCATATGCCGCGAGGCCGGCGTGGTGGTGGTCAGCGACGAGATTCACGGCGACCTCATGCTGGGCTCGCGCCGCCACATCCCGTTTGTCGAGGCTTCCGACGACGCCCGCGCCGTGGCCGTCACTCTCGGCGCTCCGTCCAAGACATTCAACATCCCCGGCCTCGTCAGCTCGTGGATGGTGGTCAAGGACCCCGCGCTCCGCGAAGGCTTCTACCGCTGGATGGAGGTGAACGAATTCAACGCCCCCGTGCTCATATCCACCATCGGCGCCGAAGCCGCCTACCGCCACGGCGAGGAATGGCTCGATCAGATGCTGGAATACGTGCAGGGAAATATCGACTTTGTGGATACGTTCGTCAGGGAAAACATTCCCGGCGTGCGCGCCATCCGTCCGCAGGCGTCGTTCCTCGTATGGCTCGATTTCACTGCGCTGGGCCTCGACCAGCACGGCCTCATGGACCTCTTGCTCGACAAGGCCCACGTGGCTCTTAACGACGGCTCGATGTTCGGCCGCCAGGGCCGCGGCTTCATGCGCCTCAATGTGGGCACGCCCCGCTGCGTGCTCCGCGACGCCCTCGAGCATATCAGCGAGGCCGTGGCATCACTCAAAACAAAGATATAAAGGATATAATGGATCTCCGCATATTCCCTCCCGAGGAAATCCTCGAGACCACCGTGACGCGCCTGCCGCAGAGCAAGAGCATCAGTGCCAGGGCGCTGATGCTCGCCGCCCTGACGCCCGGCGCCCGCATTCCCGCCCTCGACCCTGCGGGACGCTGCCGCGACATCGACGTGCTGGCACGCGCCCTCGAGGTGCGCGAGGGCCGGGCCGATGCCGGCGAGAGCGGCACGGCGCTTAGATTTCTCACAGCCTTCTATGCCGCCACTCCCGGCTGCGACGTGGAGCTTACGGCCGCCCCCGGCCTGTGCCGCCGCCCGCTGTCGCCCCTTGTCGACGCCCTGCGCGGACTTGGAGCCGACATAACATATACGGGCGAGGAAGGCCGGGCGCCCCTGCACATACGCGGCCGGCGCCTCGAAGGCGGCGCCGTGGCCCTCGACGCCACGGCCTCGAGCCAGTTTGCCTCGGCGCTGGCCATGATAGGCCCCGGGCTGCCCGGCGGCCTGCGCATATCGCTCGGCGGACAGATTCCCTCCATGCCGTATCTGCAGATGACCCTGCGCATGATGCAGGCCCGCGGCATCGACGCTCACACCGCCGGCTATGATGTCATAATCCCCGAAGGCCGCTATGCCGCCGTCGACCCCGAGACCGAGCCCGACTGGACAGCCGCGTCCTACTGGTATGCGATAGCCGCCGCCTCGGCGGGGTGGGTGACGCTCCCCGGCCTGCGCGCCGACAGCCTGCAGGGCGACAGCGTGCTGGCACGCATAGGCGAGCGCTTCGGAGTCCTTACCGAATTTGCCGACGGCAACGCCGAGCTGTCGGCCACCCCCGACCTATACTCGCGCATGGATATGGACATGTCGGATTATCCCGACCTGGTGCCCGCGCTTGCCGTGGTGTCGTGCCTCGTGGGCCTGCCGTTTGTCATGACCGGCGTGGCCAACCTGCGCGTCAAGGAGTCAGACCGCATCGAGGCCCTGCGCTCCAATCTGCTGCGCCTCGGCGTGGTGCTCGGCACCGGCTCCGACGCCATAGGCTGGGAGGGCGAGAGGGTGCCCGTAACGGAGATGCCCGAAATCGACCCTGCGGGCGACCACCGCATCGCCATGGCCTTTGCGGCCGTCGCGGTGTATATCCCCGGCATCGTGATCCGCGACGCAGAGGTCGTGGACAAGTCATATCCCGGATTCTTCGAGGATCTGGCCGACGCGGGCTTCACCGTGGTCGACGCCGCGGAGCCTGTGCCCGGGCCGCAGGAGGAATCATGATCGTAGCCCTCTATATATTATGTGCGCTTGTGGTGGCGGGCGTGGTGCTGAAGCTCACCGACCGTCGCCACGGAGCCGGGACGGCCGACGGTGACGACGCCGGACAGTCAGCCGCCGACGCCGACGGCGGCGAGGAATGCTGCGGCATGCACATCACCTGCGAGCGCGATTCGCTGCTCGCCGCCGTGTCCGATAAAATTGAATACTTCGACGACGAGGAGCTCGACGCCTTTGCCGGCCGCGGCGCCGCCGACTATGATGACGGCGAGATAGAACAGTTCCGCGACGTGCTGCTGACGCTGCTGCCCGAGGACATAGCCCCCTGGGCGCGCTCGATACAGCTGCGCGGAATAAACCTTCCCGAACCCGTGCGCGACGAACTGCTGATGCTCGTGGCCGAGGCCCGGGCTAAAAAACACACCGCAGATGAATATAATCGAACTGCTTGACTATCCTTTTTTCGTGTCGGCCATCATCGGCGTGATACTCATCAGTATCAGCGCCGCCATAATCGGCACATATATCATAACACGCCGCCTGGTGGCAATATCGGGCGGCGTGACACACGCCTGCTTCGGCGGTCTCGGCCTCGGATATTATTTCGGAATCAGCCCCATACTCATGGCCGCCGTGTTTGCCGTGGCCTCGTCGGTGGGCGTCGAGTGGGCCTCGGGGCGGTTCAGGCTGCGCGAAGACTCGGCTATCGCCGTTATATGGGCCATAGGCATGGCTATCGGTGTGATGTTCGTGTTCATGACGCCCGGTTATGTGCCCGAGCTCAATTCTTTCCTTTTCGGAAATATCCTCACCATCTCGCGGGCCGACCTGTGGAATTTCGCCGTGTTCACCGTGGTGCTGGCGCTGTTCTATGCGTGGAAATACAAGCAGATAGTGGCCTGCGCCTTCGACCGCGACTTTGCCGCCGTGATAGGCCTGCCGGCGCGGTTCATCACCTATGCCATGACGGTGATGGTGGCCGTGTGCATCGTGCTCACCATACGCCTGGTGGGTGTGATGCTGCTGATGTCGATGCTGTCGCTGCCCATCATGACCGCCGAGATATTCTGCCGCCGCTACGGCTCCATGATGGCGTTGTCGGTGGTAGTGTCGGTGGTGTGCTCGCTGGGCGGGCTGCTGCTTGGTGTCGTGGCCGACGTGCCCTGCTCGGCGTTCATCGTGCTCATCAACGCCGCCGTGTTCCTCGTGTCGAGGATTGCGGCCGATATAGCGCATCGGGCAAATAAAAAACGGCTCTCGTAGAGAACCGCCGGATACGT
>CAYNXG010000042.1:2461-15080 GCA_964401095.1 uncultured Bacteroides sp. | reverse complement strand
GGGCACGATGCCGTAGAAGGCACACATGAAGATCATCAGCAGCACCAGGGCCACGATGAACGAGATGAAGCCTGCCTTGATGGCCTGGGCGCCGAGGCTCGGGCCGATTACCATATCGGAGATGATGTGCACCTTGGCGTCCATTTTGCCGCTCTTGAGCACATTCGAGAGGTCTTTTGCTTCTTCGAGGGTGAAGTCGCCGGTGATTGACGACTGGCCGCCTTCGATAGCCTGGTTGACATTGGGGGCCGAGTAAACCTGGTCGTCGAGGACGATGGCCACCTGCTTGCCTACGTTGGCGGCGGTGACGCGGGCCCATGCGCGGGCGCCTTCGGGGTTCATGCGCATCGACACTTCATTGCCGCGGAGGTTGTCGTAGTTCGACGAAGCGTCGCTCACGGCCTTGCCGTCGAGGGCGGGGTTGCCGCCGGGAGCCTTGAGGGCATAGAGGGCGTAGCCGAAGTTGTGCTCGGTGCCGTCGCGGTCAGTCTGGACGGTGGGCTTGATGGCCCAGCGGAGCTTGAGGTCGGAGGGCAGCAGAGTGCGTGCGGCGGGAGTGGCGAGCAGCTCGTTGATGCGGGCCATGGTGATGGCGTCGGGGGCGAAGCCTACAGTGGCGCCGTAGCCGGGATTCTGCACGAGGGCCAGCAGGGGAGTGGCGTTGACGGTGGTGTCGGAGGCCAGGCGCTGGGCCAGGGTGGCGAGGGCGCCGGCCACTTCGGTGGCCTGGTATGTCTCGTAGAACTCGAGGTTGGCCGAGCGCTGGAGCAGGTCACGCACACGTTCGTGGTCTTTCACGCCGGGAAGCTCGAGGAGAATCTGGCCGTCCTTGCCCTGAAGAACCTGGATGTTGGGCGATACAACGCCAAACTGGTCGATACGGTTGCGGAGCACGTTTGTGGCGGAGTTGTCCACACGGTCCTTCACCTCGGATTTGAGTTTGGCGCGCACTGCGTCGTCGTTGGAGCCGGGCTCCACGAGGCCCTGGAACACGACGGAGAAGTCGGCCTGAGGCTTGCGCTGACGGTATTCGCCTACAAACGCGCCGACGAAGTCGTCGGTGGCGTGCGAGGCCACCTGCTCGGCGGCCGAGGCGATTGAAGATTCAAAAACAGAGTCGGTATCGCCGCTCTTCATCGAGCGGAGCATGTCGGGCATGTCGACCTGGAGGATAACGTTCATACCTCCCTTGAGGTCGAGACCGAGGCCTACGCCCCATTTGCGCACCTCGTCGAGGGTGTAGCCCAGATATACGGGCTTCTCGCCGAGCGAGTCCATGTAGTGCTTGTAAGCCTGGTTGTAGGCAGCGTCGTCATTATCGCCCGAGAGGGTGAGTGCGTAGTCCTTGGCGGCGTTCTCGTGCTTGCTGGACACGAAGGTGAACGACAGATAGAACAGACACACAAACACCAGGAAGACAGCGATAACACCTGCTACGATGCTCCCTAAGTTTCCTTTGCTTTGCATGAATTAATTTATGGTTTAAAGTTTAAAAATAATATTTCCAAATATTTTCAGCTCGCAAATATAGCAAATTTTCGCGAATTAATTTGTAAAAACTACATAAAAAGCTGAAAAAGCCCCCAAAAGAGGCCGTCGCGACGCATAGTGAGGCTTTTTTCGCATCGCTTTTCGCTCCACGGCTAACGCAAGGGAAGCGTGTCCCGGGTGTGGGGCACGCTTCCCTGAGGGGTGTCGCGGATATCGCGGCTATGGTTTATTTCACGGCTATCTTGAGCACGGCTGATGTGCCGTCGGCGGCGATGGCGCGCACGACGTAAACGCCGGCGGCGAGGCCTTCGGTAGCCAGGGTGTCGGAGGCCGAAGCCACGAGGCGGCTCTGCAGGTCGTAGAGCTCGATGTGGCGTCCGGCGGCCATTACGGCATGGCCGTCATAGATGACTGCGCCGGCCACGGTGGCGTCGCTGATGCCCGACTTGCTGTCGACTACGACGTAGAGCACGGCCTTCACGTTGCCGCAGCTTGCGGTGACGGTGGTGTTGCCGGCCTTGAGCAGGTCGATGGCGAAGTTGATGGCCGAGCCGTCCTCGGCGAGCTCCATGTTGGAGAAGCTCATCACGGATTCGTCGCCGATTTCGCAGAGGAAGTTGTCGATGTCAACGTTGGAGATGGCGAGCGATGCCTTCACGGTGGTGCCTTCAACGCCGCGAACCTCGGCGGGGCTGAATATCATGCTTGTGGCAAGCGAGTTCTCGAAGTAGAGCTCGGGCACTTCGGCCTTCATCACCCAGGGAGCTGTGGCGGTGGCGCCGAAGCCGTAGCCGAGCGATTCGTACCAAGCCTCGTCGGCGTCGCCTTCGTGTGTGGTGCCTTCGGTGGCGAGGGCGCCTTCGGCGGGAGTCTCGAAGGGAGCGATGGCGGTGAGCACGTAGTTGTTGCCGAGGTGTGCCTCATGCGATGCGGGCATCACCTTGTATTCGCCGTCTTCTTCGGGATTGTTGGGATCGGGAACCCATACATAGTCTTCGCCGGCATCGATCGAGGAGTAGCCCACGATACGGTGTACACATTCAGCGCCGGCGGGAGCGTCGAAGCTTTCAAAGGCCACTACGCAGTTGTCGATTACGCGGAAGTCTTCGGCTTCCTCGCCTTCGGCGCGCTCGAGCGAGCCCATGATGGCGCCGGCGTTCTGAGTAGCGGAGAGTGTGCCCTCTAAAACGGTGCGGAGGACGGTGGAGCGGTTGGCCGAAGCGATGACGCCGCCCACGTTGGACTTACCGCTGATGGCTGCGTTGACGTGGCAGTCGGCGATGGCCGAGGGAGCCACGATGGCGCGGCATACGAGGCCGCCCACGTTGTCGCCGCCGGCCAGCTTGCCGGTGAACGACGATGCGGTGATGTTGCAGCCGCGGGCCTCATAGATGAAGCCTGCGAGGCCGCCGGAAAGCGATGTGGCTATGTCGGCGTCCTTGACGGCGCAGCCCTCTACGGTGAGGTTGGTGGCCTTGCATGCGAGCACGCCGAAGTTGACGCGGTAGTCGCTTACATTGTACACGGGGTTGATGACGCGCACGTCGGTCATGGCGGCGTTATATGCCTTGTTGGCCACGATGGCCATTTCCTTGGTGCCCAGGGTGCTGCCGGTGTACTCTATGACGGGATTGGTGAAGGTGACGTTGCGGATGGCTGCGTCGGGAGCAGTCTCTTCCTCGGTAACTTCCTTGCCGAGAGTGGTGAAGAAGCCCGCGCCGGTAGCGTTGGCGGTGAGGTTGAGGTTGCGGATCTCGAAGCCGTTGCCGTCGAATGTGCCGGTGAATTCACCTGCGATGGGACGGAAAGTCTGGCCTTCGCAGTCGATGGAGTTGGCCATGCGGAAGTGCGAGGTGAGGTTGTTGCGCACCTGGTCGAGGTCGCCGAAGGTCCGGATGATATAGGGCGATTCAGCGGTGCCTTCGCCTTCAAGCTTGTTGAGGGGCAGACGGATGAATTCGGCTGTCATCTCGCCCAGATTGCCCTGGGTGATTTCGCGGAACGAAAGGGCGATGTAGGGGTTTGTCTCGGCGTTCTGCACGTATGCGAATACGTCGGCATTCACGTCGGGGAGCTTGCGCGAGGCAATCTTGTTGCCCTTCGAGTCGCTGACAACGAGCTCGAGGTCGGTGCCTGTGGCGGGAGCGGGACGGTAGGAATATACATACGAGAGATATTCCAGCTCGTGGTTGGTGTTGTAGAGATAGGGGGTGAGGGTGTTGCCTACGAGGTTGGTGATGACCTTGGCTGTGGAGGGGCCGAAGAAGAGGCTGTCGATGTGGTCGAGGGAGCCGTCGGCACGGAACCAGCCGATGTAGTTGGGCACGTTCTCTGCGGCGCCGCCGGTGGGCATCACGGCTGCAACGTAAAATTCACCGCCGTTCATGACCGAGCGGTCGGGCACGGAGATCATCTGCCATGCGTCGCCGTCGTGCTCGAACAGGTGGGGCAGGAAGCCCACTTCCTTGAACGAGGGATACTCGAGGATGACTGTGCCGTATTCGCCGGCCGAATTGTACATATTGAAGCCGTACTGTACGGGCTTGCCCTTGATGTCGGTGAAGAACTGGTAGCTGCCGCTGCCTTCGCCGAAGCGCTTGATTTCGTTGCCGGCGAAGTCATATACGGCATAGTAGGCCGATGTGTCGTCGGTTGTGCCCGAGTCTACGACGGTGAGGATGTAGCAGGGCTTGTCGCCGTCGCCGAAGTCGAAGGTGAGGTCTTTCTCGCCGCTGAAGTTGCCCAGGGCAAACGAGCGGTAGAGGTAGTCGCCTTCGGCAGCTGTGACGGGAATCTTGGTCTCGCCCACCTTGGTGTAGGACTCGCCGGCAGCCTTGTAGAGGGTGATGATATAGTTGTTGTCGGGGGTCTGTTCGGGGTCGTCAGCGGTGGGGTTCTTGAGGAAGGGTTTCTCGTATTCGGCGGTGGCTACATAGATGTCGGTGCCTTTTACGGTCATGGTGAAAGGCAGAGCCTCGTTGTTGCCGTCGGCCATCACCTTGGTGATGTCCACGTCGAAGCTGGCAAACTTAGTGGCGGGTGTGCCGTAGCCGGCCTTCTTATAGAGGGCGTAGGTGCAGGTGTTGACGTCCTCGCCGTCCCAGGTGGTCTCCTCGGCGAAGGCCAGCACGAAGTTCTCGTTGACGGTGTTGGTGGAGTTCACGGCGGCGGTGTAATAGCCGGGAGCGCTGAAGATGCACTTGCTGCCGCCTGCGGGAATCTCGGGGGTGAGGGTGAAGGCCTGGGTGCGCTGCTTGGCGCCGTAACGGAACTGGCCGTTGAGCGGAGCGGGGTTGAAGTTGGCCGTTATCATTATCTCTATGTCGTTCATATTGTTGTTGAAGAACGACGATGTGAGCTGGAGGCATACGTTTACGCTCTGGCACTTGAGGGTGCCTTCGGGACGCTCGATTTCGCCCGAGGCCTGGCCCACGAAGTTGAGCTGGGTGTCATACACCTTCACGAGGAAGGTCTTGAAGTCCCAGTTGGTGTAATACTCGTTCTGCTCGAGGATGTCGCCGTCGAGCTCGAGGGTATAGAACCAGTCTTCGCCGGTGGGGCTGATGACGTTGCCGATGGAATTGTTGGTCTTGTAGTAAGGGGCCTTTAATTCCTGATCGGGGAGCATCTGTCCGTCCTGAACGGCTTTCTGCGAATAAAGCTCGGAAGGATGATAGCAACGCGACGAAGCCTTCGCGCTTTTCACGCCGGGGCCTGTGAAGAACACGCCGGCCGAGGCTGTGGCAGCGGTAAGCAGACACGCCGCGGCACCTGTGATAAATTTTTTACTCATCAGAAATGGTTTATAAAGTGATAAATCTGTTGTTGTTTTTAGAAAATGGTGATTTTTTCAGAGCCTGTGCCGGCGGCGGTCTCCACGGCGAGCACATATACGCCGGGGGCGAGGGCCGAGCAGTCGACCGATGTCTCTGCGCCGCCCTCGGCCGATGCCACGAGCGTGCCCTGCATGGAGAATACCTTTACCGATACGCTGCGAGCGCCGGGGGCCTGCACGGTGAATGTGTCGCCGCTGCGGAGAAGGCTGTAGGGAGCGCCGTCGGCCACCACGTCGGATACGCCCGAGAGGCCGAGAATCTTGCAGAGGCCGGCGAAGGCGTTGACGTGGGCGCCCATGCCGTCGTTATAGCGGGGCTCGGCGGGAGTGTCGGCTGTCTCCTGGGCCACGCGCACGATGTCGGCGGTGGTAAGGGTGGGATCGGCCGAGAGCCACATGGCGGCGATGCCGGTCATGTAGGGCGACGACATTGAGGTGCCCGACATGGGCGTCCAGTGGTAGGTCTTGCCGTTGGGAGCCTCGTAGGAGTAGTATTTAATCTGGTTGGGGTCATAGGATGCGCCGGAGGCATATACCGATGACATAGCCGACACGATGCGGCTGCCGGGAGCCGACACCAGCGGGTGAATACGTCCGTCGGGGGTGTGGCCCCAGGAGGTGTAGTAGGCGGTGGTGCCTATGGTCTCGTCGGCCACCGACATGTTATGCGTGACGTATGAGCCCACGCTGATCACATTGTCCGCGCCGGCAAGGGCGTTGATGGAGCCGTCGGCATTGGAATCGGCATAGCCGGGCACGCCGTCGAGGAACATGAACGGGAAGAGGCCGTTCTTGGGAGCGCCGTATACATATACCTTATGTCCGGGCTCGTTCTCGACGCGCATGGCCATGCGGTAGGACTGGAATTCCTCGGCATCGCCACATTCGAGCTGCATCGACACCTCGGCGCGATAGCGGTTGTTGGCGGCATAGAGCGATGTGGCGCCGCCGATGAAGCTCTGGCGGTAGGCCTTGTTGAACATCTCGTCGTTCTCGTTGACCACATCGGCCTTGGCGGGAGCCATGCCGGGGGTGCAGATATATCCGCTGCCGCCGGCGGGGATGGTGAAGGTGGTGACAACCTCGATGCCCGACGCTGAGAATTTCAGCAGGTCGAGGTACACGGTGAAGGGGGTGTCGTCATCGCCCCATATCTCCATGGCTCCGAGAGCCTGAGGGAAGAACGACAGGCCCGGCCACATGGATGCGGTGTATTCCGAGGGGTTGATGATGGCGCGCAGAGGCTCGGCCTCGGCGTTATATTCATGATAGAGGAAAGCCTTTTCGGCGCCTTCGTTGCCCGATGATACGCACACGGTGACGCCTTCCTCGCCGGCAATGGCGTTAAGGGCGGCGGGGAACTCGTCGGTGCCGTCATGCGGGCCCGAGTTGTTGCCGAGCGAGATGTTCACCACGCAGGGACGACCCTCGCTCTTGGCGTAGTCGACGATGGAGCGGAGGCCCTTGAGGAGGTGTTCGGTGTCGGCGTAGCCGCACGATACGGCTATGTCGGCCTCGGGGGCGGCGCCGGTGAAGTCGGGGCCGTCGGGGGCCTTGAACGAGCCGGCGGCGATGCCCATGACGTGGGTGCCGTGGGTGGCGGCGGAGTTGTCGGTGGAGAATTTAGCCACCTTGGCCTCGGTGTCGGCGGTGATGGTGAGCTTCGACTTGCCGCTCACCACGTGCTTCCAGGCGCGTTTGACGCGGTGGGTGCCGTCGGGGTTGAGCAGCGATATGTGGTGCACGTCTACGCCCTGGTCTATGATGCCCACAATGACGCCCTTGCCGGTATAGGCCTGCTTGAGGGGCTCGGCGCCGGCCTGTATGCGGTCGAGGCCCAGCACCTGGCGGCTGAGGTCGGGGCCGTAGGGGCTCGTCCATTCGTGAAGATATACCTCGCGGGGCAGCGACACGGTGATTACGCCCTCTGTGGCGGCAATGGCCTCGGCGCGGGCCAGGGGAGCCGATACCACGAGGATATTGCCCTCGCGCTGGGTTATGGTGGCGCCGGCGGCCTCGACACGTTTCACGGCGTCGTCATCGGCCACACGCATGAAAAACGAGATAGGGGCGTCGGCATCTGCGGCGTCCTTGGCGGCTACTTTCTGACGGTCGGCGCGCATGCCGGCGAGCTCGATGGAATCGAGATGGCCAAACGACGCCTGGCCCCAGGCAACCGCAGGGAGCAAAAGCAACGGTAGTAGATATTTTTTCATCTGCAAAAATGAATAATATTGGTAAATATCGATTTTTATGGTCAGGTAGTTGGTTATTCGCGGGCAAAGGTAGGCCAATATGATTGTAAAGTCAACGTTTTTATATTACTTTATAATATGGTTAACATATATTAACCAAGATTTCGTTTTTTAGGGCCGCCCTGAACGAATATATGTCATAAATTTCGCGACAATGCCCTGCGGCGTGTATATAAAACGTTCCCCGCACGCATCATTGTGACAGGTGATGCGTGCGGGGAGGTATCTTTTTGTATTCGGGTCAGAATTTCAGAGCCACGCCTACCAGGCCGGTCTGTTTCTGCGACATCATGCGGGGAAGCATCATATAGCAGTGTCCGAGCAGGTTTTCCACGCGGCCGAATACGGTGAACGCGGGGGTGAAGGCGTATGACGCGCCGATATTCAGGTTGTTCACGTCGCCGAGGCTGAGCTCGCGGCCGTCGCGGCGGAAAATGTTGCGCGAGGCACGGCAGCCGTATGACACCGACAGCGTGAGCGGCTCTATGGGGCGAACCTCCACCGAGGCGTCTATGACGTAGCGGGCATGGTCGCGGTTGCGCAGCCATGAGCGGTCGCGTGTGCCGGGCGACACCTCGCCTGACACGGATGCCTTGATGAACCGCCATTCCCAGCCCAGGGCCAGGCCGGCCTTCCAGCCTTTTATGTCGAAGCCATAGTAAGGTTCCATGATGGCGTCGTCGATCATGAGCCAGTTGTTGGCCTCGGCATATCCGCCGTAGAGGCGCACGCTGAATCCGCGGAAGGGCCCTACGTTGAAGCCGCCTTCGACGGCCACGGGCACGTTGGAGCGGCCATAGGCGCGGTCAAATACGATGTAGGGGCAGAGGTCGCGCACGGCCGAGAGGGGATTCATGACATCGCCGCCGGTGACATCGGCCCACACGCCGAAGACACGCGAGGGGGCCCACTGCAGGTGCAGGTCGGGGGCCACGTGCACCTTGGAGCCCGTGCCTCCCGCGGCGAGGTTGACCTTCACGCCTATGCGGGCCGTGAAGGCGTCCATGGTAAGGGAATAGAAGGGCTTGATGCCCACGGTGCCCAGGGTGGCGTCGTCGGGGCCATTGCCGGCTTCGTTGCCTGAGGTGTGCACGAAGTCGGCGTCCACGTCGAGGCCGGCACGCGAGCCGGCGAATAAGGGCGCAGAGGCCGAGGCCGACACGCGATAGCGCTGCTGCGACAGGCCGAATATCTTCTGCGGGTCTTGGTCGGATAGGTTTGTCTCGTACTGATACGTGTTGTAGGTCTTCTCCACGTCGGCGCCTATGCCGGCGCTGTAGTCCACGATGCCGGCGCGTGCGTCCCAGCCCAGGGACAGCGAGCCCGAGGGGGTGGATACATGGTGGTAGAAGGGCGTGCCGTTGTTGCGCAGGCCCAGCGTGAGGCGTGCCGAGAGGCGTCCGGTGTCGGTGGCGCGCCAGGAGAGGCCGGCGGCAGCCTCGCCCGTCCAGCTCTGCATGGCGTTGTGTATGCCGGGAGCGTTGTCGGGCTTGTAATACTCGCCGGTGGCCATCAGGTCGACGCCCAGGCGCAGGCGGTCGGTGTCGACGATGCGGTATCCGGCGGCGAGGCCGAGATTGAGCATGGGGAAGTAGCCCAGGTCGGCATATCCGCGATAGGGCGAGGGCGTGGCCGCCATGGAGCCGGCCGCGGGGTCGAGACGCGTGTATGAGCGTGTGACGGGCGACAGGGCGGTGTAGTACGAGCGGTCGAGCGCCACCGAGGGTGCGGGAGGCAGCACGAGCACGGGGATGAGGCCGGCCGGACGTACGGCGGCCCGCTCGGCGGGAACAATGGTGCGGTCGACCACCACCTCGGTCGACAGATTCTGTGCCGTGGCCGCGGCTGCGACGGCCATGAGGCAGGCGGCGGCTGTATATCTGATTGATTTCATGTCTTTTCCGGTGTTTATTTCAGTTTTTCGAGACGTGAGTCGATGAGGCTGAAAATATCGGCTTCCGTGCCGGGATAGTTCTCGCGGAGCGAGTTGAGGTATTCGCGGGCCTCGAAGGTCTTGCCGTCGGCGGCGTAGATGTCGCTGAGGAGGATGAATGCGCGCGCCAGCCAGTAGGTGTGGGGCGTGGCCGAGTCGATGAGGGCCTGAGTGTGTCGGCGTGCCTCGGCGCGGTCGCCGCCGTCCATGTAGCTCTGTGCGAGGTAGAATGCGCTCTTGGCGCCGTAGAGGTCGTCGGTGTTTCCGGCTATCTCGGCCCACTGGCGGCGGGCGTCGGGGGTGCGGCCGGTCATGTCGAGGGCCAGGGCGCGCGAGAACTGTGCCTCGGTACGCTCCTCCGAGCCGGGGGTCGACGATGCCAGCAGGGCCTCGGCGGCGGCGAGCACGCGGGGATAGTCGGCGCGGTCGCGGGCCACGCGCATGATGCCGGTGCGGGCTATGTTGATGTTGCGGGGCGAGGACGCGCGGCCCTCCAGCTCGCTCCAGGTGCGCAGGGCGTCGCCTCCGCGTCCCAGCTGATACTCGGCCTCGGCCTTGACGATGAGGGCCTGCTCGGCCAGGCGGCTGTCGGGATAGTTCTCCACGATGGTTGTGGCGAAGGTGAGGGCGTCGCCGGTGCGGTCGGCGGCGGTTGCGGCCTCCATCATGTAGCCCAGGGCGCGGGCGCGCTCGGAGCCCTCGGGGAAGTCGGTGAGATAGCGTTCGAGGCGCGAGGTGTCGCCGCGGGTGAGCCATGCCTTCTCGGCGGCGTCGAATGTGAGGCGGTCGGCCTCGGCCACGTCGAGGCGCGGGGCGTTGTCGACGGTTCCGAGCCAGCGGCCGAATTCGCCCAGCGTGCCGTCATCGGCGGCTATGCGCTTCAGCTCGTCGACGGCCATGCGGGCCTCCTCGGAGGTGGGATAGCGCATCACCACCTCGCGGTAGCTGTCGATGGCGCCGGCACGGTCGCCGGTATTGAGCATGGTGAGGGCCATCTGCAGGTAGCCGCGGCGGCCCTGCTCGGTGTTGGGATAGTCGGCCACGAGGCGGCGGTAGGTGTCGAGGGCGCGGCGGTTGTCGCCGAGCTGTATGTAGCTCTCGGTCATCTCGAGCAGGGCGTCGGGCACCAGCGACGACGAGGGGTAGCGGTCGAGCAGACTGTTTATGTCGGCTATCTTGCCCTTGTGGTCGCGGCGGTAGCCCTTTATGACGGCGAGGCGGAAGAGGGGATAGTCGCCCGCCGAGGGATTGTTGTCATACGAGCGGGTGTACCATGCCTCGGCGCCGTCAAAGTCGGAGGTGAGGAATCGGGTGTCGCCCATGCGGTTGACGGCATCGGCCACGGCGTCGGTAGAGGCCAGGCGGCCGGGATTGTCGATAAAGGCCGAGAAGCTGCGGCCCGCGCCGGCATAGTCCTTGAGGGCAAAGAGGGCGTAGCCCAGGTCATATCGGCCCAGCGGACGGTTGACATCCGAGGCCGGGGATTCGGAGAGGTATTTCTCAAAGCATTTCACCGCCTCGGCATAGCGGCCGGCGCGGTAGAGGGCCTCGCCGAGCGACAGGCTCACGGACGCGGCCGTGGCGCGGTCGTGGCGGCTGAGGCCGTCGGCCTCGCGCAGATAGGCGAGGGCGGCGTCGGTGTCGGCCGACGACAGCGCGCGGGTGCCCAGGGCATAGAGCACCTGCTGCTTGGCGGCGAGCACCTTGGGGCCGGGATTGGACATGCGGCGGATGGAGCGCAGGGCGCCTTCATAGTCGCTGTCGGTGAGATAGCCGGCAACGAGATATTCCTGCACGGCGGCGGCATGACGGCCCTCGGGATATCTGCGCAGATATTCCTCGAAGGTCTCGGCGGCCGAGCCGAAGGGCACGCGGGCGCCGCCCATCTTGGCCACGGCATAGTTGTAGAAGGCGGCCTCCTGCACGTCGCGGTCAAAGTCCATGCGCAGGGCCTTCTCGAAGGCTATGACGGCAGCATCGCGCTCGCCGCGCTCCATCAGCGCCTGTCCTATGTAGAGGCAGGCGCTCTGGCCCATGGCGTCGGCCTCGGAGGTGACATGCTCCAGGCGGTCTACCGCGCCGGCATAGTTGCCGTCGGCATATTCGGCCGTGCCGAGGATGTACATGGCCGAGCGCTCGGGGGCCTCCGAGCCGTCGACATAGCGGCGCAGATAGGGTATGGCGGCCTGCCTGTCGCCGAGCTGGAACATCGACTCGCCGGCAATGCGGGCGGCCTCGAGGGTGTACTGAGGCTCCACGCCGGGGCGGTCCATGATGGCGCGGGCCTGCGCCAGGGCGGCGTCGTAGTCGCCCTCCACATAGTTGATCTGCGACAGGTAATAGTCGGCCATGCACCCGGGCATCGACGAGCGGTCGGCGGCTCCGAGCAGGCGGCGCGCCTCGGCGTAGTCATGACGGGTGTAGGCGATATATCCGAGATAGAAGTCGGCATTGGCCCTCAAGCGGCTGTCGGCACGCGACGCAAGGAACAGGTCGCGGGCGCGGTCGAGCTCGCCGAGGCGCATCAGGGCATAGGCCGTGTGATAGTCAAGGCCGGCAAGGCGTGTATCGTCGAGGGCGTCGCGGTCGACAGACAGGTAAAGCTCCAGCGCCTCGGCGGGAGCGGTGTCGAGCAGACAGTCGGCCAGCAGCATGCGGGCGTCCCAGCGCAATACCGATGCCGGATAGGTGTCGATGAACTCGCGCAGCAGGCTTATGGCCGTGTCGCGGTGCAGGTGTGCCTCGGCGGCGGCGCGCAGCCATGCCACGCTCTCCACCTCGGCGGGCGAGAGCAGCGACATGTCGAGGGCGTCGAGACGGTCGACACAGCCCGTATAGTTTTTGTCGGCGAGCATGAGGCGGGCGCGCAACAGGTCGCCGGGGTTGCCGGGAGTGTTAATACCGGCGCCGGCCACGACGCTTGCAGCGACCAGCATAGCTTGCAACAGCAGTTTTCTTTTCATCCGCATAATTTTTTGGCAAAGATACGTAAAAGTCGAGAGCAAAAGAAAATTTATTTTCATTTTGCCGAGATTCGAGCGGCGCCTCGGGGTGGAAAAATTATTGCATCGCGAGGAAATTTTAACAATTTAATATTTTTTAAGA
>CAYNXG010000042.1:0-2361 GCA_964401095.1 uncultured Bacteroides sp. | reverse complement strand
GGTGGAAAAATTATTGCATCGCGAGGAAATTTTAACAATTTAATATTTTTTAAGATAATAGATTTAAGAAGAAATGCATTTAATATGTAATTTTGCAGCGCAAACGCCTAACATAAGTGACCAAAGTTGAGTATAACGACATCACGGCCCGAAAGTCGCGACGTAATGTCTCCCCCCCAAGCTCAAAACAATTCTCAACTCCGACTAAACGGAACCCCGGTAGTCGCCTTATGCAAGGCCTCAGACTTTGCATAAAATTATAGTAGCAAAATAGTTGTTTTATAGATAATTGTGTATTGGGCCCAGGGCGTCGGGATGACAGCTCGGGGCTTTTCTTTTTTCAGGACCAATTACAGAATTTTACAGGCGACACGACAGCCGCAGCGGCTGTGGAATTTGCAACCGTGGGGCAAATTGAGTAATTTTGCCGCATGATTCCCAAGATTATACATCTGTGCTGGTTTGGCGCGGGGCCCTACCCCGTGGAGATACGTCGCTGCCTCGACACATGGAAGCGGGTGATGCCCGATTATGAGGTGCGCCTGTGGGACGCGGCCGCCGCTCGCGCCATCGGCTGCCGGTTTGTCGACGAGGCCCTGGACGAACGCAAATGGGCCTTCGCGGCCGATGTGGTGCGCTTCTACGCCGTATATACCTGCGGTGGAATTTACATGGACAGCGACATTTACGTGCTGCGCAGCTTCGACAGCCTGCTGGCCCGCGGTGACAGCTTCATAACGTTTCACGAAAAGATTTATCCCGATCAGGAGGTGTTCGGGCTGCAGGCGGCGTGCTTCATGGGCGAGAAGGGCAACAGCTATTGCCGCGAGGTGCTCGACCGCTACATGTCGGTGCCCTACCGCCGCGAGGACGGCACGTTCAACGACACCATATCGCCCTTTGTGATGAAGGAGATAGCCGAGCGCCACGGCTACCGCTGCGAGGACACGGAGCAGCGTCTCGGCACGCTCACGGTGCTCCCCACCCCGATGCTGGCACCGAAGAGAAAGTATTATGCCATAGGCCCCGAGACCCTAGCCGTGCACCATATCTATGGCAGCTGGCGCAAGCGCAAGCCCGGGCGCAGGCTCGAACTGGCCGTGAAGCACGTCATAGGCGTGCTGCGCTATCGCCTGCTTCACCGCTGATACGCCTCAGCTGGCGGCGCATAGCGGCGCCCGAGGCTATATCGTCGGCCAGGGCGGCGGCGGCGCGGCGCATGGCCGTGTAGGCGTCATCGGTGAGTGATGCGAGGGCGTCGTCGAGTGAGCGCAGCGAGTCGATGACCAGCCCGGCCCCGAACGAACGCACGACGGGCGCCAGAGCCGAGCCGCTCCACACGATGAGGGGCATGCCCGCACGCAGATAGAACGAAGCCTTGTGGGGCGTGTTATAGCGCAGATATTCGCCGAAGGCGCCGGTGCAGGCGTCGAGGCTGTCGCCGTCCCACACGAGGCCGAAACCGCCCCCGGCACGCGATATGAACGTGTCTGAATCCATGTAGCCGTGTATCTCCACGGCGGCGGGGCTATCGCCGGCGGCATCGCCCATATCGCCGAATATGTGAAGATTCCACGTGCGCGGCAGGACGCAGAGGTCGGCAAGAAACGAATTTTTGCGCCGGTTGAGCGAGCCGGCATACACCACCTCGGTCTTGCGGCGCGGCACAGCCACATCGGCTGCGGGGCGGGCGGTCGACAGATAGTCGTGCAGGCCCATCTCGTAGACGGGCACCGACAGGCCGCGGGCGCGCAGCCACGAGGCCATGGAGGCGTTGGCGGCTATCACCTCGCCGGCCATGGCGAGGCGCGATATCTCCTTCTCGACCGTGAGTGCGCGGCGGCGGAAGGTGCCCAGGTCGTGGATGAACGCCACAACGCGGACACCGCGGGCGCGGGCCACGCGGCACAGGAAGGAAAAGTATTTTTTTACGGGATACTGCAGCACCAGCACGTCGCCGCGGCGCAGTGACAGCGAGGCCCGGGCCACGCCCGCGAGATTGCGGACGAAGGCCAGGGCCTTGTTGTCGCCGAAGGTGCGTCGCAGACCTATGTTCACCGCGCCCTCGGCGGCCATGATGTCCTCATAGTCGCTCTTGGCCTTGTTTCCGGCCGAGGTGCTGTTATAGTAGCTGCGCGATATATATTTGATCATCGGGCCTGCGGAGAGGGTCAGTTGTCGATGCGGTCAACCTCGAGCGGCTCGTTGACAATCTCGTGCCAGGGCAGACCCTGCTCGGCGAGAGCGGCCAGGAAGGGATCGGGGTCGAATTCCTCGACATTGTGCACGCCGGGCTTCACCCACTTGCCGGTGAGGAACATCATGGCGCCGATCATGGCGGGCACGCCGGTGGTGTAGCTC
>CAYNXG010000041.1:0-15110 GCA_964401095.1 uncultured Bacteroides sp. | reverse complement strand
AGCATGGCGAAACCGGTCTGACGCACCGACATAACGTCCTGGTGGTCGCCGAAAATCGACAGAGCGTGAGAGGCGATGGTGCGGGCCGACACGTGGAACACGGTGGGCAGCAGCTCGCCTGCGATTTTGTACATGTTGGGAATCATCAGCAGCAGACCCTGCGATGCAGTGAAGGTGGTGGTGAGAGCACCGGCCTGCAGCGAGCCGTGTACTGCGCCGGCGGCACCGCCTTCCGATTGCATTTCCTGCACCAGAACGGTTTCGCCGAAGATGTTTTTACGACCGGCAGCCGCCCATTCGTCGACATATTCTGCCATGGTTGACGAAGGGGTGATGGGGTAGATGGCGGCCACTTCCGAGAACATATAGCTCACGTGGGCGGCGGCCTGGTTGCCGTCGCAAGTCAAGAATTTCTTGTCCTTACTCATAGTTTATTAGTATTAATACTTAATTTCGGAGAATATGAGGAGTTTTTCCGGGTACAAAGTTACGAAAAAATGGCAAGCCGAGGGGTGAAAATTGTACAAAAAATCTATAGATACGTTCAATAGATGTGGTAATGCTGAAAAATGCCGCCGCAGGGAATGTCTGCGGCGGCATGGGTGTAAATATTTCAGGTCTTTGTGGTTATGATTCTATCTGAGGGTGCGTCAGGGCTGCTGCGGCTCGGCGGGAGTGTAGACGTAGGCGCCCAGGTCGGGGGTGGATGTGCGCGGCAGGCCGTAGCGGTCTGTGGCGGCCTCGGGAGCCGTGAGCGCGGGGTCGGCGGCGCCGATGGCGGGCGAATCGTCTATGAGGCGATAGTCGAAGTAGTAGTCCTCGCGCACGGTGCGGAACATGGGGTCGGTGTCCCACAGACAGTTTATGAAGTTGTCGTCGTCGCTTCCGGCGCTCTTGAGCAGGCAGCGGCGCAGGTAGATGCCGGTGCCGGTGAGGTCGCCGTGCGACAGGTCGGTGCCCAGGCCGTAGATGATGGTGTTGGCGATGTCGGCGGTGGTGTAGGGGCGCCCCGATTCATCGTCGTCCTCGGCCGACACGTGGCTGAAGGCCAGGATGGGGCCGCCGAGCGCGGTGAACAGGTAATAGTTGGCCAGCGTGCACTGGTTGAATACGTGTTTGCCGCCCTGCAGCAGCACGGCGCCGTTGGCCGCCTCGGCTATCTCGCAGCCATAGGCGTTGATGTCGGCGTGGACGGCTGTGAGGGCGCGGTCGCCGGAATTGCGCAGGCGCGAGTTCACCATGGTGAGCTCCACGGGGCTGTCGCTTTCCGAGCCGTCGACGGTGACGCCCTGCCATGTGTTGCACACGTGGGCGTAGCTGAGTTCGTTGCTGCGCGAGGTGGAGGTGAAGAACAGGCCTGTCCACTGGCGCGACATGATGTCGAACGATATGTCGGCCGCCACGAAGCCCGTGCGGTCGCCGGCAAATGTTATCTCGCGGTCTTTGTCGCCGCGGGCCTTGAGCGTGCCGCGCACGGCCATGTATGCGCCGTCGTGGAATAGCAGCTCGGCGCCCGGGTCGATGGTGAGCGTGGCGCCGGGGGCTACCACCAGCGAGTCGAATATCTGATAGGGCTTTCCGGCGGCGAGGCGCGTGTCGGCGGTGAGGGTCACGGCGTGCATGCGTGTGACGTCGCGGCCCTGGGCCGATATCACCACCGAGCGGCTTACGCCGTTGGTGAGGAAGTCGAGCGATGCGTCCACCTCGACGGGCACTTCGCGGCCGTTGGCGGGCAGCGTGGCCTCGACGAAGACGAATATCGAGTCGTTGGCGCGTATTTCGACGTCGCTGAATTCGCGTCCGCTGAATCCGTCGACGTTAAGCCTGAACAGCGACGCATTGGGCCCCGACAGGGACACGCGGCTTATCGACAGGCCCTTGGACGAGGGGTTATGCACGATAAAGCGGTGGGTGGTCGACGGCTGCTCGGTGAATATCTCGCCCATCTTCAGGGTGTCGACCGAGAAAACGGGCTGATCCGAGGGAGATGTGGAGAAGCCGTCCTCGATGCACGACGACATGAGGGCCGGAAGCATCAGAACCGCAAATATAAAGAAAGAGAGATTTATACGCTTCATAGTCATTATATAACGCAAAATCTCTCTTAATATTGTGTGGCGCCTGCAGGGGCGTGGCTCTTATTTCTTGCGGCGGCGCACCGAGCGCGAAGCCGACGATGAGCGCGAAGCCTGCGACTCCTTTATCTTGGCGGGCTTTTTCTTGCTGCGCTTGGTCTCGGTGCGCGATGCGCGAGCCGAGCGTGCGGGCTTGTTGTCCTTGGCTTCCAGGGCCTCGGCGGGTTCGTCGCCGGCCTTGGCGGCCTCGGCTGCGGCCAGCGAGTCGCGGCGTGCCTGCAGCTCTTCGCGGGTGGGTGTCCACAGGCGTTCCTCAAACTTGTCGAGGCGTGTCTGTATCGAGTCGCGGGCGCGTTTGCGGTCGTCGGGGTCGGGATAGAGCTGGGCCATCGACTTGTTCTTGAGGTTGCGGGTCTTGTAGATGTCGCCCTCATACATGGTGAGGTTGAAGAAGTCGTCGTAGGTGCACGAGGGGAGGTTGTTGTCGTCGTTGGTGAAAATCATCTGCTGGGCCAGGTGGGGGCGCAGGTCAGAGTATTTGATCCAGAACATGGGATATCGGATGGCATCGCCGCCGAAGTCGCCGGCGCGGTGCAGCACGGGGCATATTGCCTCCACTGTGGGGCGCAGACGGTTGTTGCGGGTGTCATAGGTCCATTTTTCTATGATGTAGTAGGACAGCACCTCGTTGGAGGGCACATCGGCCTCGTCGATGACAAAGCGGGGATTCTTCTCCGTGGAGCCCTTGGCGGGGGTGTAGATGATGTAGAAGCGGTCGAGGATGTCCTTGACTTTCGACTCGTACTTCTCGGTGAATATCTCGCGTCCGTCGAGGTATTCGTAAGCCTTGAGGCGGTTGTCGGCGAGGAGGCGCATGATGATGCGGAAGAGGTTTTCCTGGCCGTCGACGGGCTCTTCGGGGAAGTAGAGCGCGGCGTTTTTGTCCTTGTCGAGGTCAATCTCGCGGTAGATGACACGCATCCACTGCATGTCGGCATCGGAGAGCGATGTGTTGTCGGCCGAGTAGAATCCCTGCATGCGCTCGGTGACCCCCGGAGCGGCAGACTTTTCCTGACGGTCGCGGGCGGTGCGGCGTCGCACCGGGGCCGATGACGATGAGGTGTCCTGGGCCACGACTGACACTGCGGCCGCCGCCAGGGTGAAGATTGTGAGGATATATCGGAGCGTCATTTTTGTTGTATGAGGTTTCTTGTTAGATGCGTGTGAGGTTTTGTATCGCGTCCCGTGCGGGCGTCAGTTTACTATCACTTCCATGGGCGACAGGTCGCGTGTGATGCCGTCGGGGCCGACGGCCTTGATGGCCGAGATGTAGAAGCGTTTGCCGCGCTGGAGGCGCTGGAACGCCTGGCGCTGGCGCTGGGAGAATGATGAGCCGTCGCTGTTCTCGGGCATGGCGTTGCCCATGGAGTCGAAAAACACGGTCTGGAAGCTCAGCACCTTGAAGGGGGTGTCGAGGAGGCCGTCGTCGATGGCTGCGTCGAGGCCGGGGCTCTTGAGCAGCAGCTGCTTGCCGAAGGGCTTGCCGCCGCGGTAGTGGTCGATGTTGCCGTTGGCGTCGGTGAACGCTATGAATGGCGTGGGATCGGGCAGCTTGCGCACGCGGAACACGGTCTGCGCCACCTGCACGTGGCGTCCGTCCATATCGGCGGTGACCGTGACGGTGGCGTCCTTGCCCACTGTGGAGGGGCGTGCCACCCAGTGGTCGCCCGAGCGGGTGAGTGAGCCGTTGGTCATCGTGGCCGATATGTCTTTCATGGCCACGCCGGGCACGGAGATGCCTATGGGGTTGTCGATGCCGGCATAGAGGACGTTCATCATGGTGGCCGATACGGTGGCCATGGGCTCTATGACGGTGTATGAGCTTTCAAAGGGATGGCGTGTGGATGTGCCGTCGCCGTGGGGCACCTCGAGGTAGCCGCTGTAGGTGAATGTGCCGGTCTGCTGGGGCGACAGTTCGTAGAGGCCGTGCTCGTTGCCGAGGGGCTTGCCTCCGATGTACACCACGGGGCGGGCGGTGGTGTCGACGGCGGCCAGCACGATGTTGGCCGAGTATTTGCCGCCGCGCATCACCATGCGGCTCTGGGGCATGACGAAGGCGTTGAGCTCGTTGACGCGTACGTCGCCGGCGTCGACCTGCGAGTAGATTGTCGACAGGGCCTCGCCCTCGGCATACAGCAGGTCGTTCTGCAGCTTGGTGAGGAGTGTCACGGCGGCCACGACGGGCTGCTGGTCGAATTTAGATTCTTCCCACGAGCGGGGCGTGAGGGTGCCTTTCTGCAGCACGGGGTCGGTGGAGAGCACCGACGATATGTTGGCCCGCTTGAGCGAGTCGGGTATGAATCCCGATATGTATTCGCGGTATGCGTCGATGCGCTTGCGCAGGATGGCTCCGCGGGGATTTCCGGGGGCGAGCATCACCACTGCGGCGGCCTCGAGGTCGTCGCGGTTGAGGATGTTCTCGGGGGTGCCGTCCTCGCCGTCGGCTTTCTTGACGATGCTGATCTTGAGGGAGTCTACGGCTGCGATCATCTCGGCCGTGGCCTTGCGCACCTGAGAGGCCTTTTCGAGCCATTGCGAGCCCTTTTCGGGGTTTTGCGCGGCGAACGACTCGAGCTGGCGGTATATGGCGGTGTTGCGATGGTCCACGTTGTCGTTGGAGCGCGAAAGGCCGTCGTGCACCTGTGTGAAACCGTCGAGCACGTCGCTCGACACGTTGAGTGCGAGCATTGCCGTCAGAACGATGTACATGAGGTTGATCATCTTCTGACGGGGTGATAGTCGGTTGTTGTTAGCGCCCATTTATCGAGTTATGCGTTCTGAGGGTTTGTATTGTCGGCCGCGGGCTGCTGCGGAGCCTGCGCGGGGCTGGCGGGAGCGGGCTGCGCGGGGGCGGCGGCCTGTCCCATCATGGGGTTGCACATGTTGATGGTCATGGCGGTGATCATGCGCTCGTACACCCGGTTGAGCTGCTGCATGTACATGGCCATCTTCTCGGTCTCCTCGCAGAAGCGCGAACTCTGCGACGCCGAGCGCTCGTACATGTCGCGGATGTCCTTGATGCCGCGGTTCACGCGGTCGATGGCGTCGATCTGCGACGACACGCTCTTGAGCTGAATCTCGTAGATGGTGTTCAGGCCCGAGATGTTGCGGTTGAGCGACTGCATCTGTTCCACGTAGCCCTGCGACGAGCGGGTGATGTTGTCGGAGTTCTCGGTGATGGCCTTGTAAGATTCCAGGAGGGTGTCGCTCACGTGGTTGAGGGCCTCGGTGGATGCGCGCAGGTGCTGCATCTCGGCGGCGAGGGCGGCCATCTGGTCGAGGTAGTTCTGGGTGGTGCCGGCCACCGACAGGGATCCGTCGGGGTTTGTGACGAGGTTGTCGGCGGGGGTGGATGCGGCGGCGCGGGCCGCGGAGGGCGATACACCGCCTACGGTGATGCCGCCGCCGTGGGCAAAGTCGGGACGGTCTTCAGGATCCTTGGAGTCGAGGACGGGGAAAACGTCTTCCCAGTGGTATTCTTTGGGGGGACGGTCGAAGGCCGTGAGGATGAACATCAGCACCTCGGTGCCCATGCCCAGCGACAGCAGGGCGTTGCCGCCGGGGAGGTGGAGTATCTTGAACAGGGCGCCCCAGATGACGATGGCGGCGCCTATGGAGTAGGCGAAGTTAAAGAATCGCTGGCCCTTTTCGCTTGATATGAAAGCGCCGATGCCGCGGCGGTATTGCTGTACTTTTCCCATTGTGTGATAGAAAGTGTTATGGCGTTGGGCTGTTATTTATTAGTTTTCTGTTTGTTTCCGCGGGCAAATCCTATCTGTGTGCGCACGCAGCGGAATCCGATGTATGAGCGTTGCTCGTTCTGATATTCCCACATGCGCAGGTCCGAGCGGATGTTGTGGGCCACGTCTTTCCATGAGCCGCCGCGCACGATCTTGCGTTTCATGCGGTAGGGGTCTTCGGGTGCGGCGTCGTAGCGGTATTCGGGGTTGAGGTCGCTGGTGAGGCGTCCCACGCTCTCGGTGTATGCAGTCGAGGTCCATTCGCTCACGTTGCCGGCCATGTCGTAGAGGCCGAAGTCGTTGGGGGCGTATGTTCCCACACGCGAGGTGATGATGTGGCCGTCGCGCACGAAGTTGCCTTCGCCTGGCTTGAAGTTGGCATAGAAGCATCCTTTGTCCTCGCTGAGGGCTATGTCGCCGTCCCAGGGATACATGTTCTCGTCAACGCCGGCGCGGGCCGCGTATTCCCATTCGGCCTCGGTGGGGAGGCGGTAGGGCTCGATGTAGATGCCTTCCTTGCCCAGCGAGCGGCGCAGGAAGTCGGTGCGCCAGTTGGCGAATGCGTTGGCCTGTTCCCAGCTTACGCCCACCACGGGATAGTCGGTGTAGCCGCCGTGGGAGAAGTACATGCGCACGTAGGGCTCGTTGTAGGCGTTCTCAAAGTCGTTGACCCATGCCGTGGTGTCGGGATATACGTTGACGATGTAGGTGTTGAGGAAGTCGTATTCGCCAGTGAGCGGACGGTTGACGGTGGTGCGTATGATTTCGCCCTCCTCGTTTATGTATGCCGTGTCTTTGGATATCACGGGCATGTCGGTGGCCACGGGACGGTCGGTGTTGAGGTCGCGGCGCTTGGGGTCGAGGCGGTTGCGCCGGCGGGCGGCCTCGGTGTGGTTGTATATCTCGTAGCGGTAGTTGAGCTGTGTGCCGTCGAGCTCTCGCACGCCCGTGATGGGGTTGGTGCGGTAGACGCTCTCGATGGCCCGCTGCTCGTCTTCGTTGGGGTTGCGCCAGGGAATGGGCTTGTTCCAGTTGAGGTGGGGTGTGATGGGGTTGCCGTCGCGGTCTTCCTCGATGCGGAAGTCTTCGTTGCCGCCGTATGCGGGGTCGGCGAGGCGTTCGCGGATAATGGAGTCGCGCACCCAGAATACAAACTGCTTGTATTTACCGTTTGTGATTTCAGTTTCGTCCATCCAGAAGCCGTCGACACTGATGCCTCGGGCGTCGGCGGCGAGATTCCACACCGAGTCGGGCTTGTTGACACCGACCTTCATGGAGCCGCGGTCGACGAGCACCATGCCGTAGGGGGTGGGTTCGGTCCATGCGGTTCCGCCCACGCCTGTGACTTCTCCGCCGGCCGAAGAACGGCTGCCCGAAGCGCAGGAGGCCACCACCGCGGCCGACCCGGCGATAAGGAGTGCTGTGGAGAGATGTTTGAGTTTATTCGTCATAGATGGTATGAGAGTGTCAAAGGAGGTGATACGATTGGATTATCGGTGTCATGTCAGTCGTCGGGCTACATGAACCGGATGCTGCGGTGTTTGTTGCGGTTTTTCTCGCCGAGGTCGAGCTTGAGCGAGTAGCCTACCACCACTTCGTGGCTGCCCGACGATGCCGAGTGGAGCGCCGAGGTGGCGTAGTCGAAGCTGTATCCGATAAAGAAATTCTTTATCTCGGCGGCGACAGTGGCCACGATGGCGTCATCCCAGCGGTAGCCCACGCCGAACGTAAGGAATTTGTTGTAGCGTGCGCGAGCCGTTATCTCGGCCGACGTGAAGGTGAAGTCGCTCTTGACCAGCACCGACGGCATCAATTCAAATAACGTGTTTTTCAGCGGAATATTGCATCCGCCCATAAAATAAAGAGTCCTTGCGGCCTTGAATTCGTAAATATTCTCGTCGGAGCCTCCTTCGCCGCTCTCGCCGCCCATCTTGATTGTGGGCGCGGTGAGGTGGGTGCAGGATATGCCGGCGTGCCACAGCTTGTGGTTGAACCACAGGCCGGCGGCCAGGTCGAGGGCGGTGCCGTGGAGGTCGGTCATGGGTATACCCTCGTCGGTGCCCTGGTGGTAGTCGTCGCCCTCGGGGAGCACTACCTCCGAGCCTTTGAAATGCTGGTCGTACATGCCTATCTGGAGGGCGCCGGTGAATTCGCCGCCGAATTTGCGCAGCTTGTAGCCTATCTGCGCGCCCAGGTTGAGCGATTTGTACAGGCCTATGCTTTCCTGCTGCATCACCAGGCCGGTGCCGAAGCGCTTGCCCAGGAATTTGAAGGGCATGTCGCCTGTGAGCAGGAATGTGGTGGGTGCTCCGTCGATGCCCACCCACTGCAGGCGGCCGGCGCCGCGAAGGCGTATGAAGTCGGTGAGGCCCGTGGCGGCGGGGTTGTAGAGCGACGGCACCTGGTAGTACTGCGAGAACTGGGCATCGGTCTGCGCACGCGCGGGAAGCGCGCAGGCCGCGAGGACCAGCACGGAGATTATGATTTTGAGGATATGGCGTGGCATGTGGCGGCTCATTCAAAATAGAAGGTGAGGCATATCATTTTCGAGCTGGCGCGGGATATCGACCGGGTGAATTTGAAGCGGTCGGGGTCGTCGGCCAGGTCGGGACGGTCATGGGCCAGGATGTCGGCCAGTCCGAAGCAGAATTTTATTTCCGGAATCAGCTTGAAGTACGGCAGATAGAAGTCGCAGCCGAAGCCTACGGAAATATAGAAGTCGGATGATGTGAGCTTCAGCATGTCAGACCGTTTTTTAGACACGTCGAAGGCGGGCATGACGCCGGTGAGCACGTAGGGGCGGGCGTTGCGGGTGCGCCGCGCGGCAAACTTTACGTCGAGGGGCAGGGTGACGTAGGTCGACTTGATGTTCTGCCTCACCTCCGTGTCGGAGTTGAGCTCGAGCATGCGCAGGTCGCGGCTGCCGAACATCATTCCCGGCGAGAATCTCACCGAGAAGTAGTCGTTGAGCCTCAGGGCCACCAGGCCGCTCACCGAGAATCCGGGCTGATAGTTCACCTGCTCGGCGCGCCATTCCTCGCCGGCCTCGGTGATGAAGCCGTCGTGGGCAAAGCGTGTGTCCATGGTGTTGGCGCCGATAGAGAAGCCGAGGTGCCAGCGCCTGAGGTCGGCGTAGGGGCGGTTCTCGAGCTTGTCGTTAAGACGCCGGGCGGCGGCATCGTGGCCTGCCGCTGCGCACAACAATATGAGGATGACTGCGGTTACGATTCTTTTCATATCCATTACAGATATAACGTAGTGCATCGTCGTTTATTGTGTAGCGTGCCTGCAGGCCTGCGATGCCGCCGCGGGGCGGTGGCGCCGGGAGGGTCAGCGAACCACCACGAAGTGTATAGGCTCGGAGTGGCCGTATGAGCGGCCCGAGCGTATGAGGAGCGAGGCTTTGTAGCGTCCGTCGGCCACATTGGCGTCCTTGGCGAAGTCCCAGCGGTAGGGGAATTCGGCGTTCTCTACGGAGTGGACGGTGTTGCCGGCGGCGTCGGTGATGATGAGGCGTGTGTATTCGGCCGCGCCTTCGTATGCGATGGTGACGTGGGAGGCGGGGTCGGATTCGGCTATTTCGACGGTGGCGGGCAGGGGATTGCTCGACACGAGCACGTCGATGGCGGCGCGGTCGATGAGGCTGACGTTGTTGCAGACGATCAGCTCGATGGTGTGGGCGCCTTCATCGAGGGTTCCGGCCGATGCGCGCAGCTCGTAGTCGCCGTTGTCGAGGCGGCGCAGGGCGCCCTCGAGGTTGCCGATGTGCATCAGGCCGTCGATGACGAGGCGTGTGCGGGTATTGATGTCGCCGGTCTGTACCTTGAGGCCGGATACCGAGGGCGAGATGACGGCGCGGAGCATGGGCGAGGAGGCCACGGTGCCGTTGTCGCTCATTGATTCGGGCTCTACGGCGAATTCCTTGATCTGCGGGGCTTCGGTGCTGATGGCGGCCAGGTCGTCGGGGTCGGGGGCATTGATGTGGAGGTTGTGGAATGTTCCCTCGGCGTTGATGCCGTTGTCGCTGCGTGCGGCCAGGCTTATGCGGTAGGTGTCGGCCTCGATGGCGGGCACGGGCAGCAGGATTTCAACGGTGTAGTAGCCCTTGCTCACCTTGCCTTCCATACGGGCCAGCATCTTGTCGTTCATGGGATATTTGAACGTCTCGGAGTTGTAGGTGTATTCCTTGTTGGTGAATCCGTCGTAGACCGACACGGTGATGCCGCCGTCGAACGATGTGTCCACCGAGCCGTCGAATTTCTTGATCGAGCCTTCGATCTTGAATTTGCGGTAGGGCTTCACGTCGACGCTGCCGTTGATCATGACGCGCATGTTGTTGATGCGTGATACGGCCACCTCGCGCTCCGATGCAAATACGGGCACGGCGGGGTCGCCGGCGAGCGAGTAGGCCAGGAAGTTGCGGAAGGGGGTCTGCGGCACGCCGAAGGGGTTCTGCGGCATGTTGGACGCCCTGGCCAGGGAGTCGAGTGCCAGGTCGCGGGCACGCACCAGCAGGTCGCCGTAGGTGTCGCCGGGGCGCGACGAGGCGTATGCGCGGGCCACGTTGAGACAGGTGAGCTGGTTATGGGGGATGAACACGCTGCGGCTTGCGGCCACGCCGGCTATCGCGCCGCCCTTGTCCTTGAAGAGCATGGCTTCCATGAGGCCGTTGCGCATGTGGTCGTAGGAGAACTGGTCGCAGCTCGAGAACATGGCGAAGGTGGGATATTCATAGTCTGTGCGGGTGACGGTCTGCACTGACCAGTTGTCGATATAGGTGGGGCCGCCGTGGCCGCTGTAGGTCATGTATCCGGCGCCTGCCTTGAGGGCGGAGATGATGGCGTCCTGATTGCCGCTGCCGGCATAGAGGCCGGCGGCCGATGTCGAGAAGTTCATGCCGCGGTTTCTCAGGGCCATGGCCTGGTAGACCTCGTGGGAGTGGCCTACGTGGAGGTTGCCGTCGCCGCTGCCGCCGATGAGCAGCGCGCGGTTGTGATACTCGGCTGTGGGCGGGTTGGTGATGAAGCGTTCCACCTTGTCTACATAAATCGATGCCTGCGAGAGGTTTATGGCCGATACACGGCCTACGGCTATGTCGGATTTCTCATATTGTATCTCGCTGTGGTCGTATTTGTCGGATAGGAAGCTGAAGTAGCTGTCGGTGGCGTAGTTGGTGACGCGGTTGCGGGCCAGCAGGGGTATGTCCTGCTCGTAGCATACCATGCGGTCGGCCGCGGGGGAGATGATGCAGCGGTTGTCGTAGTACGAGGGGCCGAAGAACAGCAGATAGCGGAATTTGGCTGTGTTGCGGTCGTGGAACATCTTGGCCAGGCGGCGGTAGGCCATGGCGTCGCGTGTGCCCGAGGAAAATTCGTTGTAGATGAGGTTGTGGTCGAGCACGAGCACGTCGAGGCCCTGGTGCACGCGGTGGATCTCGGCGAGGCGCAGGGCCTGGTCCATGTATTCGGCCGATGTGATTATGAGCATGTCGGGCACGGCCATGCCGTGGATGTTCTGGTTGGCTACCTCGCCTTCTATGACGGGGGCGGGGAAGGTGGTGAAGGCGGGGTTGAAGGCCACTGTGCGCCAGGCTTTGCGGTCGAGGACAAAGCGGGTGGCGCGGTCGGCGGCATCGTATCGGGGCCTGTAGGCCGAGGGGCCCGAGGGCGAGTCGATGTTCCACAGGATTATGTCGCCGTCGTCGGTGTCGGGGAATTCAATAGTGTGGGCGCCGTAGTTGGCTGCCTCCTGGAGGTTCATGATGATGAACGGGTCTTCGGCGTCGACGGCGTTGAGGCGCGGATAGCGCAGCATGACGAAGTCGACGGCGCACATGCTGGCGGTCTTGGCGGGCAGGTTCACGTTGAAGGTAAGCTCCGTGTCGGCCATGGTGTCGGCGTTGTCAAGGGGCGTGAAGGGCAGGTAGCCCGAGCATTCGGTGTATGTGTCGTAGGTGCCTACGGCTGCGGCGGGCGAGTCAACCACGCTGGTGAGCTGTGGCACGGCCACCTCTGCCGGGGCCGACGATGACAGCTTGGTCTCCGACTTGGCCGTGATGCCGAAGCAGTAGAGGAACGAGCCGGTGGAGGTGCGCGAGTTCTTCTTGAAGTTCTTTACCGGGAATGTGAACGGCGCCGAGGTGCCCATGTCGTATTTCTGTCCGAGGAAGGCTGTGCCGCCGCTGTTGGGGGCGAAGAGGTCTTCTTCGATAGATTCGATATGGATGTGGGTTTCGATGGGGTCGGAGTAGGTGGAGGGCTCGCGGTCGGGGCGCATGCGCACGGGAACGGTGCCGGCGCAGTCGCTCAGGAAGTAGTGCGAGGCGGTGTCGTAATAGTTGCGGGCCGCGGCCACGGTGCTCACGCCGCCCTGCGAGTAGGCAGAGGACATCACATGGTCGCCCTCGCCGTAGAACAGCAGGCGTCCGTCGGCGGTGTGGTGCGTGGCCACGGGCTGCAGGTCGTCGGGGAAGAATTGCGAGAACGAGTTTTTGGCCACGATGTGGTCGTTGGTCTTGATGTGGCTCACCGACGTGGAGTCGGTGTATGCGGCGGTGGCGTGGTAGCCGTAGACCTGCACCTGCTCGGGATTGTCAAAGCCGAGGCGGCGGAGGCTCTCGTAGTCGAGCTGGTATATGCCTTCCGATGAGGTGCTTATCTTTACCCAGCGCCCCGAGGCCAGGCGTGACTTGGATGCGTAATACGACGCGGGCAATGCCGACAGCGAGGCTGCCGATGCCATGGCGAGTGTGAACAGTAGGAAGAAACGACGTGTCATCGTGGTATTGTTGAGATGAGAGAAGATTGTGATTGGTTATCTTTGGTTGGTATAAGGTAGGAGAGCTATTTTACGTTGAATCTAAGGCATGTGGCGCCGTCGGCCGAGATGTCGATGCGGCGGTCGCGTTCGGGTGTGAATGTGAATATCGCGCCGGGCATCAGCAGTATGTCACCGGTCTTGAAAGTGGCGTGCGCGGATAGCAGCTCGAGCGCGCGGGCGGCGGCTTCGATGTCGGGCGCGAAGCGTCGCACCTCGCCGTCGAATTTCAGCTCCACGGGGCTGTCTGTCACGGGGAGCCATTCGCCGTGAATCAGGGCGTCGTCGGCTATTGCGGCGCAGATGCTGCTGTCGTCGCCGGCGGCCGGGGAATAGTTGACCAGCGTCCATGCGCCAATGTATCGCGGGGCGAATTTTTCGCGAATGGCCTTGCCGAGGCGGTCGATGCGGATGGCGTGGCGCACCTCGCACGGGGCGGGGGCGGGGCTGTCGGCATCCTCGGGCAGGAAAAGGGGCCTCATGTGCGGACGCCAGCACGAGTCGGCCATCAGGGTGGCCGTCAGGGCGTCGCCGGGAAGCCTGCCGCTGTCGATTCGTATGACCTTCATGGCTTGGCCGGGTTCATGTTGGCCAGGCGGTTGTACATCACCGCCAGGTGTGAATATATGGATGTGTTGGCCACTACGACGCCTTCGGGAACGCGAATGCGGCGCGGGGTGAAATTCCACAGAGCCTTTATTCCGGCGTTTACCAGCGAGTCGGCCACGCTCTGGGCATCCTCGACGGGCACGGCTATTACGCCGATGCTGACGCCCAGCTCATTGACCAGGCGGGGCAGGTCGTCGGGGCTGCAGACGGGGATGCCGTCGATTGTGCGGCCCACCTTGGCGGCGTCGGTGTCTATGCCGGCCACGATGTTGAGGCCGTAGCAGTGCAGTCCCGAGTCGCGCATCAGGGCTGCTCCGAGCGAGCCGGCGCCGGCCATTATGGCATTGTGGCGCTGACCGAAGCACAGGAAGTCCTGCAACGCCTCTTCCAGCTCCACCACATCATATCCGATGCGGGTTTTGCCTTTTATGTTGATGAAAGACAGGTCTTTGGCTATCTGCGAAGCGTCCACGGCGAGGTCCTTGGCCAGGCGGCGCGACGATACATTGGCCACGCCTTCCTGCCTGAGCATGCTTACATAAGCCAAATACCAGGGCAGCCGCCTGAGCGTAGGCTCCGGCAGTAATACGGGCGTACGGGATGTGCTGTTTTCATTCACGGCTGCAAAGATACAAAAAAACTGATAAAATCCCAAATGCCTGAAAATCCCGCCCCGCCAAGTGAAAATTAAGGGGGCGCGGAAGGCTTTTTTGCCTTATTACTGAGAATAGTAAGGAATTCTACATCATTCCATATTTAGTATAAAAGTTTTAAATTTGCAGAGATGAATCCAAAAAACAAGAAAACGGCCGGGAAGCGGGGCGAGAAGACTTACATTATCAGCGGTGTGCCTGAGTGTGAGGTGGATGATTTTAATAAAAGGCTGCTTGACGAGAATATTGATACCGAGATGATTAAGATTACCTCGGCCAAGGAGTTCAAGGACGCGATGGACAACATACGCGCCGAGGTTGCCGATAAGAACATAATTCCCACGATATGCCTTGATGTGCACGGCAACAAGAGTCAGGAGTTGTGCTTTGAGGACGGCTCGAAAATTCACTTTTCGGATGCCGCGGAAAGTCTGCGCAATCTGAACTGCCAATGTCAGGGGCGCCTCGATATCCTGGCGGGGGTGTGCTTCGGCGGCGGGATAAACGAATACAATGACAAACGGAAATTTCCGGCTTTCAGGACTCTGATCGGCTCTGAAGACAGGATATGGGACGGCGATTTCTACCGCGGAAGCATAGAATATCTGAAAGCGCGCAGTAACGGCAAGTCGGTGGAGGGCTCGTTTCTGAACTTCAAGAATGTGATTCCCAAGGGTGATTATTCAAACTATGAGATGTTCAAACGCTCTAAGCCGCGCATCAGCGAGAGCGATTGTGACAATTTATGCCTTTATAGCCGTCTTCAGTCGATATTTGAAAAAACAGCCGAGTTCCTGCGACGGTTCAAATTCCCTGACATCGTCAGCAGAGCGATAAGCCGCATAATGTTGTATCTCGAATCATGGCCGGCGTTCTTTTATCGAATATGCCGTCGAACGTGACGAGGTAATATTCCGGGAATATCACAGGCGGTATCAGCTTTCACGATTTTGCGAGGCGAAACAAGGATCAGTGTAAATCAGCCGCTTTGTACGATTTACGTTCTGAATAAAGTATTTGTTTTTCAGACCTTTCTCTTCAATCAGATCTACTTTCCTGCCGAATATTTCCTGACTTTGACATTTTTCGAACAAGTTTCCCAGACGGATATTGATAATCAGCGACAAAGCGATTTTGTGTAATAACTTTTGGGTGAC
>CAYNXG010000040.1:0-15669 GCA_964401095.1 uncultured Bacteroides sp. | reverse complement strand
GTAAGGAGAATGTTTTCAATCTTCAGTGTTTTTGCACTTCGTTCTTGAAATTACAAGAACAGATTATTGAACAGCCGACAAAAAAAGCCCCGATATCACATCGAAGCTTTCCTGATTGCAAATTGGAGTGATTGCAATAACTGCCTGTGCTATTTTGCTGTCGGATTTTACAGGCAGTGTAGGGATTCCTTAATTATTATTCATACATCATCGCGTATGCACCGGGATTTGACGCCGGCGCCGGTAATGCTATTACCGTCAACATCATTACTGCTGATGCAGAGATTAGGGTTTTCTTAAACCGCTGTTTATAATGAATGTAATTCCTTCTTAAATATCTCAATAGGACCTATATGGAAGCTACGGCCGCCAAAAGGGCCGGCCTCTGTTAAAATCCGATTCAAAATTAGTATAAATACTGTAAAGAAAAGGTAATATCCTGTCGCGCTTATGACACGCGAGCGATGCGAAAAAGACAGCCGCCGGGTCAGAAAAAAGAAAACGCCGTCGCAAAGCGACAGCGGAAAATATAACCCGTATCAATCCTCGGGTTTTAGATGCACTTCATCATTCAATGCATCGGAATATGCAGCAAAAAAATCTTTACCCAGAACGATGGAAATGCGACGAAGCAGATCAGTGTCGATCGAATTCTTCTGAAACAGCCGATATACGTTTGATCTGTCAAGGTGAATCTTGCGTGCAAACCAAGCTACGCCTCTCTCCTGCGCTCTGAGTTCATCCTTGATTAAAGCGCCTATGGGTTTCATTTAGGTTAACGGCCTTTTCCCTACAGCCGGAATTAAACACAAAAAAAGCGTGGGAAACGTTCTGCCAGCTCTCCGGTCGCATCGCCAAATGCTATTTGAAGCATGACAGTCCGTATCCCACGCTTATATCGAGCATCTCAACGCATATAGCGACGAGAGTATAATGCTGACAAACAAGCATGAACGTTTTTTCGGACTACTTACTTTCAAATTATGAAGGTTTGGCGATTTTTCGGAGAAGTAAGCAAGAAATTACGCTTATCAATATGTATGACGAATATCTCTTTGTTTGATATCCGATGCAAAGTTAAGCATTAATTCCCAATTGACCAACTTTTAAATCTAAAAAAATATTAAAATCTACCCCCCCCCGTTAACTTTTTGAAATTCAATCAATTATCGCAGTAACCTCCTTGAAGTCAAAAATTCGTTCCGGCGAGCAGCCCAAAATCAGGTGACCGTCGGGCGAAACCTCGCGAATCGGGGCGCTCAAAACCTCGCCACGGAGGTTGTCGCGCCACAGGTGTTCGCCATGCCGACGCCACAGCCTCGCATGGTAGTCGGCGAGCAGACGAACCGTGTCGGGCGAATCCGAATACCCGTCGACGCGGCGCACCACGGCGTCGGCGACGACATTCAGGACATCCTCGAGGTCGAAAATCCTTCCCGAAAGCATGGCCATCGACACGGGATGCAGCGACATTGGCGGAAACGAGGCCTGGTTGACATTGAGGCCGACACCCACCACCGACCGCTCGATATACGGCCCGGAGAGGCTGTTTTCGATGAGAATGCCGGCAAGCTTGCCGTTGCCGACATAAATGTCGTTGGGCCATTTCACCTCGACCTCGAGGCCGGGAAGCAGGGGCGCCAGGGCGTCGACGATGCCGTTTGACACGAGCATCGACAGCAGGAAGGCGTCGGTGGCCTTAAGCCGGCGAGGCCGCAGCATCAGGGAGAACGTGAGGTTCTTACCCGGCTCGGACTGCCAGGTATTGCCCCGCTGGCCGCGGCCGGCCGTCTGGCTGCGCGCGCACAGGACGTCGCCGTGGCCGTAACCGTCGGCTTCGGCAACCATGGCGCTGTTGGTCGACCCTATTGAATCAACATATCTGATATCGGCCATCAGGGATGTGTGACAGTGATGAGGCGGCTGTCATCGGGAAGCACCTCGATATCGACGCGCACCGTGTCGTCGGGAAGGATATCTGCTACCACCTCGGGCCATTCTATGAAGCAGAGAGCGCCGGAATCGAGGTAGTCTTCTATGCCCGTGTCAAGCGCTTCGCCGAGGTCGGCAAGGCGATAGAGGTCAAAATGGTATATCAGCTCGGCGGTAGTGTCGGAGCGATACTCGTTCACGATGGCGAACGTGGGCGAATTGGCCTCGCCTTCGTCAACGCCGAGCGCTGTGGCCAGAGCCGAGATGAAGGTGGTCTTGCCGGCGCCCATGGGGCCGTTGAAGGTATAGACTGTGGCATCGTCCATAAGGCCGAGGAATTCGTTCGCGGCCTCGGGCAGATGACTTAAATCGGGAACTTTGATAGTGTGACGTGTCATGATGACGATTGTTTCGGATTATTTTGACGAAAGTGTTATGAGCGGCACCAGCATCTCCTCCATGGATATGCCGCCGTGCTGGAATGTGCCGGTATAATACTGCACGTAGTAGTTGTAATTGTTGGGATAGGCAAAAAAGTCGCGGCCGCAGGCAAATATGTAGGCCGACGACACATTGGGCGACGGCAGGCCGAAGGCTTCGGGCTTGCGTATCTCGAAGACCTGACGCTGATTGTAGGCAAGGTTCTTGCCCACCTTGTAGCGCAGATTGGTGTTGGTATTCTTGTCGCCCACCACCTTGACGGGATTGTCCACGCGCACCGTGCCGTGGTCGGTGGTGAGGACAATCTTCGCGCCCGAAGAAGCAATCTTGCGGAAAAGCTCGATGGCCGACGAATGGCGGAACCACGACTCGGTGAGCGAACGGTAGGCGGCATTGGTAGCCGCCAGCTCGCGTATCATCTTCGACTCCGTACGGGCGTGTGACAGCATGTCGATGAAGTTGAGCACAATGACGTTGAGATCATTGGTCATAAGCGAGGAGAAGTCGCGCAGCAGGCGGTCGCCGGCGGCCGAGTCGTTAATCTTGTGGTACGAGAATTTGTATTTCTTGCGGAAACGCTCGATCTGAGTTGCTATCAGCGGGGATTCGTTGAGATTTTTGCCTTCCTCGGAATCCTCGTCGACCCACAGGTCGGGGAACATGCGCGAAATCTGCAGCGGCATGAGGCCCGAAAATATGGCGTTGCGCGCATATTGGGTTGCTGTGGGAAGAATGGAAGTATATATTTCCTCCTCGATGACAAACTGGTCGGCGAGCAGCGGACGTATTGTGCGCCACTGGTCAAGGCGGAAGTTATCTATAAGAATGAAGAACACCTTCTCGCCCTTGTCGAGCATGGGGAATACCCTGTCGGGGAAAATGCGCGGACTCATCAACGGAGCATCGCCGCTGCAATCGGGCATCCAGCGCTCATAGTTGCGGCGGATCCATTTGGTGAAAGCGGTGTTTGCCTCGGCCTTCTGCTGCTCAAGCAGCTCATCCATATTGGTCTCCGTGCCGGCAAGTTCCATCTCCCTGTAAACGAGCTTGGTGTAGAGGTCATACCAGTCCTCGACGGTTGAAGCGCCGTTGATCAGCGAGGCTATCTGCATGAAATCCTGGCGATAATCGCGTGTGGCCTGCTCGCTCACGAGACGTCCCGAGTGGAGAAGGCGCTTCAGCGCAATCAGTATCTGATTGGGATTCACGGGCTTTATTAGATAGTCGGCAATCTTGTTGCCGATGGCCTGGTTCATGATGTTCTCCTCCTCGCTCTTGGTAATCATCACCACGGGCGTGTTGGGGAGCCTGAGTTTTATACGTCCAAGGGTCTCGAGGCCGGTGAGGCCGGGCATGTTCTCGTCGAGAATAATGAGGTCGAACGGCTGCTGCTCAATGAGCTCGAGCACATCGTGGCCGTCGGTGGCCGTGGTGACGTCATAGCCTCTCGACTTCAGAAAAAGTATGTGGGGCTTCAGAAGGTCGATTTCATCGTCGGCCCATAGTATGCGGGGGTTATTATTCATTTCAGTCAGTCAAATAAGGGGTCGTCGCCTTCGCTGCCGGGATCGTAGGAAGGCATATTTGATGGCACAGGTATGGGCACTATCACGGGGGCCTCGGGCACAGGCTGCGGAGCGGCCGGTTTGGGCTTAGGCTGCGCGGGCACAACGGGCTGCGGAGCCTCAGGTGCGGGCACAGCAGGTTGCTCGGGAGCGGGAGCCACGGGCTCCTCGACTTCGGGTAGCACGGGCGCTACGGGCGCCGGGACAGTGTCGACAGGCATCTCCGGCTCGGCGCTTTCGGGAAGCTGCGGCATTACGGGTTCTTCCGCGTCCGGAACCGTATCGGCCTCGACAGACACGGCGGGCATATCGGGGACAGCCGGCTCTACGGCATCCGCGTCGGGGGCCTCTTCCGGTTCGGGCTGCGGTGTCTCCGAATCATCGGGAGCGGCAGACTCGACAGGCTGCACCGCATCGGCCGGCGGCTCGGGGGCGGGCCCGGCCCAGCTCTCGGCCTGCTCGGCATTGGCCTGCTGCAGGAAGCGGAAGTATTCGTCGAACGACCTGCCCTCGTCGATAAGGAGCTTGAAGTTGCGGTCGCTTATTACCACGGGACGTACGCCCGGGGGCATTTTGAAATCGGGCGAGGCCGACATGACCTTGCGGTAATGTTCAAGCTCGGGCATGGAGTCGAAGCTGCGGATGACAATCATGCCGAGACGTCCAAAGTTAAGCGGCTCGAGGTCGAAGTCCTTTACTACAAACGATTTGAAGTTATGGCGTGCCAGCTCGTAAAGCAATTCGTTGGTGGAAACCTCGTCGGTGGCGAATGTGAGGACAAGCAGCTGCTTGTCGTCGGGAGCAAGCTCGAATGCACCCTCGCCGGCGGCCTCGGCCACCGAATCGGCGGCAAGGCGCATATCCCATATCATGCCGCGCATGTTGCCGTCCTGCGACGCCTGCAGTTCGCGTCCCTGAGCCATGCCCTTGAGCCATGCCGAGGCCACCGGTGTGATATCGGTGTCGGGATAGCGTTCGAGCAGCTCGCGCAACGTGGCGTTAAACTCCTCGGGCTTTCGCTCGGTGACATAGGCCAATGCGTGGAGGAACATGAATTTAGGCATTATCTTGCTGAGCGGGAACTGCTCCTTCATGTCTTCATATACGGCATGCACCTCTTTATTGCGGTTGGAGAGGTAAGCGTCGTATGCGCGGTCATACATCTGTTGCTGACGGGCATCCATCAGGCGCAGGTTGTCAAGGTAAGCCGGGTCGCGCATAGCCTGACCGTAGGGCGAGTCGGGGAAGTCAGACAAGATAAGATTGCGATAATGTGCGGCACGTGCGAGGTCGTTCTCACGCGCGTACATTAAATATAGATTGTAATAGACGTCCAGGCGGTAGACATTGTCGGGATAGTCCTTGAGCAGGCGGTCGAATTCCGAGCGCGCGGCGGAAAAGTCTTCGAGCTTGTCTTTTAGAATCACGCCCATGTTGTACAGACCTTCCTGTATGATTTCATTGGCCGTGGCCTTCTGCTCGGGAGTCTCGGGAATCTGAGCGAGGTAATATTCGGGGAAATGCGGGTCGGCCGAACGCTGCAGCTCCTCTTCATCGGGCGAGGCCACCGAATCGGCAGCTTCGGATTCTTCCATGTCATCGCCGGCGTCGGCATCGTCGGGCGAAGCGGACGCCGCCCAGTCGTCGGCATTGAACTGACTCTTGTTGCGGCGACGCCAGTTGTCCTCGAGTTTTCGCGAGCCCCAACGACGCTGGAACTCCGTCTTGCCGGCATTGCGCGTCGCGGTATTATAGAAATACCACGAATTGTCGGAATTGATGGTAAACGAGTTGGTATTATCCTGGAGATTCGAGCCCTGCGCGGCCTGATTGGCAAGGTATTCCTCCTTGCGGGCGGCCTCGGCCTCCTCCTTCTCTTTCTTTTTAAGCTCGTCAATGATTTTGTTGACAACCTCGAGCCGCTGCTCGGGCGTCATCTCGGAGAGGCGAAGAAGCGAATCCTGGAGAGCCACGTTCTGCGCATATACGGCGAGTTCGTCGAGCACGTCGCTGCGACGCTTCAGAGTCTTGTAATCGGGATAATCCTTGGGCAACAGAGGCACGGCCTCGGCAAAGCACGGCTGGGCCTTCTCGTATTCGTGGCGCTCGAAATACAGCGTTCCGAGAGTTATCTGACTGATGGCCTTGTCGATGCCGTTTCGGGTCGATTTCTCGGCTGCAAGCTTGTAATTCTCTATCGCCTTGACGGTGTCGCGGCGCGACAGGTACAGGTTGCCAATCGCGTAATATATCTGATCGAGATAGTCCTTGTTGCGGTCATAACGCACCATGCGGCGCAGAGCCTTCACCTCGGGCTCCACGTCGCTGCCGGTGTACACCTCGCTCTGTTTTATGCGGGCATTGAATTTTGTGCGGTAAGAAGCGGCCGAAGACGAGCCGGCGGCCTCAAACGCCTTGTATGCGGCTTCCTTGTCGCCGATACGCGAATAAATCTGTCCGAGCAGAAAACGCAGGCGGGTCTTCTGCGGGCCCGAAGCGGCGCTTATGGCGTCCTTGAGGAAGGGCACGGCATCGGCCAGACGGTCGGAATGTATGAGCCAATCGGCCTTTACAAAGGCATACAGTCCGCGAAGCGTCTTGTTCACAAGCTGTTCGGGCTTGATACGCTCAAGAATCAGCTCGGCCTCGAAAAGCCAGTCGAGCGACACATAAGATCGGGACTGCCACAGCTCTGCCTCCGTGACGGTTTCCGGCAGCCATGAGAAATGCCGGGATATGTAGAAGAACGTGGAAGCCGCGCCGAGGAAATCGCCGTTCATATACTGACCGCGGCCCATCATCATCCACGCATTGTGGAGGAACGGGTTGTATTCCTCGCGTTTCAGCCACTCTTTTTGCGCGGGTGTGGATTTACCCTTTCTGGCGGGTCGTTTACGTATAGAGCGGAGCTGTATGGCCTTCTGACCTTTTTCTATCGAGCGGTCGAAATTGCCCGAGGGTTGCGGGGCGTCGGGCTTGTTCTTGGCCTCGACAGGGTGCATGAACACGAGCTGCGAATAATCGTCCTCGTATTTGTTCTCCATCTCGTCGAGGGTCTCGACATAGTGCTTGTCGCCGTTGTAATATATGTTGTACTTTGTGATAAACGCCTGATAACGGCGTGTGGCCGCCGTGTTCTTACGGGGCGAACACGACACAAGCGCCATGGCTGCTATGGCCACGACGACAAGAGCCGAAATATAATATCCTGGCGCGCGCATGTATTTATAACGTGAAAACATCGCCGATATTACGCGCCGCAAATAATTTTCAATCGTCAGGCCCTAAACGCCCAGCTCCTCCACAATCTTGCGTGCCAGGCGGGCATTGGCCACGCAGCGCGGGATGGATATGGCGAGGCCGATGCACATGCCTACGGCAGCGCCGATAACAGCCGCCTCGCGCTCGGCCTCGGGCACCAGGAAGCCGCCGGTGCCGATAAGCAGCATGGCCATGACGAAGCCCACAAGCTGCATGCGCGTCTGTCGCAGCTTTATAAGCGTGGCGCGCTTTATGGCCTCAGCCACAGGCAGCGTGGTGAGCGGCACGGAACGCACATAGCGCGAAAACCGAAGGGACAAAAACATCATCACCAGGCCAAACACACCGTACAATATACAATACCACAAGGGAAGGTTCATGTCAAAATACAGCATGGGCGACAACACCGGCAATGCCAGGCCTATCCAGCCCCAGCGTCCGACAACAGCCGCAAGCTGCTCCTGAAGGGATGTCACCTTGCAGCGCGACAACCGCTCAGACAGCCGCCTGTTTGTCTCTTCGAGATTGTCAAACCGCGCCGAGAGCTGTTTCCACTGCCTTTTCAGTTCTTCGAGATTGTCTGTATCGTTGTAGTCTGCCATAATACATAGAATTCATTTTTCGGCAAGCGAAGACAGCCGGGCCTTCACTCTGTGGAGGCGTGTGGCCACATTCGCTTTCGAGATGCCGAGGATTGCTGAAATTTCATCGTATGACTTTTCGTCGAGCCAAAGGGTGATGAGCGCCTTGTCGAAAGGCTCGAGACGTCCTATGAGAGCATACAGCTCGTTGAGATTGCCACGGGTATCGTCGGAGGTGTCGGGGATGTCGCGGATTGTGTCGACAGGGACGAAAAGACGGTCGCGACGGTTGCGGCGATGCCATGTGATACATGTATTGATGGCAAGCCTGTAGAGCCATGTGGACATCTTGGCCTCGCCACGGAAAGCGTCGAGACCGGTCCAGATGTTAATCATAACCTCCTGATACAAATCGGCAAAAGGAGCACTGTCTGACGAGTACACCGAGCACACCTTAGCCACCAGGTCCTTGTAGGAATCGGCTATCTCAAGAAATTTTTTCTGTCTTTGCTCGGGTGTCATACGATTATATGACGTAGCATGACGGCAAAAATTACACCGACCTGTTATTTTTTTCGGGCACGGGCGTAATTTTCAAGGGCACGACGACGCATTTCCGCGCTGATCGGCCGCAGGCGGCGCATGTCGATATACCGCGGGCCGCTGCCGCCGGGATATGGAATTGTGGAGCGGCGCAGAGCCATAGCTTCGTCGCAGGCAGGGCTGCGCCAGCCGGGAGCCACGGGCCTGAAGCCCTCGGGAATATAATGCAGAGTCACCAGATCGGCGGCCGCGCACGGCGGATATCCCAAGGCTGCCCACATGCGCATGTCTGACGCTTCGGAGGGCGAGTTGACACCCTCTATGACGATACTCGATGTGGATATGTCGCGCGGTATGAAATCCTGATTGACAACGATATCCATACCCTCGCAGTCCATGTCGAGGAGGCTGTGCATGAACGAGCGCGAAAGGCCCTCGGTGAGCAGCTCGGGGGTCACCGAGCGGTTGGCCACGGCCTCGGCCACGAGCCGGCAGGCTGTATTGTAGCGGATATAGCCCGAGCCCTCGCCGTCGCGTCCGCTCACCGAGAAATTGCTGCGTACCAACACTCCGTCGGGAGCATCGGCCACATCATAGCGGGTCCAGGCATGGTCGGAAGTCTCGAAATAGGCCGCGCCTCCGCATGCGTCGATCACGCCGAAATTGGCCTGAACGCCAAGGGGCTTGGGAAGGGCTCCAAGGAGCACCTCGAAGTCGTCGACAGTGACACAACGGCGCAGGGCCTCGGCCATGACGGCTCCCTCGCGGTCGACAAGGCGGGCGGTGTCGGGCGCGAGATTGTATGACGCGGTGTTCATGATGGCAAAGCCGCGGTCGTTCATGCCCATCCAGGCCTCGGCCAGCAGCGAGTCGCCGGCATTGAAAAGCCCCACGTAGCTATATCCGCCGTCGCGAGGCTCGACGCGTTCGAGGAAGTTGTTATCGGCGCCGGTATCGCGGTGTTTCCACAGCAGGGGTCGGCCGGATTCGGAGGCCGACGCGCTGACTATCATCGACGTGCATGCCGCGGAGTCGACACACACGCGGAGCAGAAAAAGTATTGCAAAGAGGATGCGTAGAATTATGTTCATGCACAAAGTTAGTGTTTTTTTCGTACTTTTGCATAAATTTTCAATCCAAATGAGCCAAGACACCGACAAATATATCTTCGAGCTTCCGATGAAGGTACGCGACTATGAGGTTGATTCCGAGGGAATCGTCAACAATGCCGTATATCTGCATTATCTGGAGCACACGCGCCACGAGTTCTGCGACATGGCCGGCTTCTCGTTCCGCGAAATGCACGCCCTGGACATCTATCCCGTGCTGTCGCGGGTCGAAATCGAGTACAAGACACCGCTGCGGCTGGGCGACACGATGGTGAGCAAACTGAATCTGCGCCGCAAGGGCCCGCTGTTTATCTTCGTACAGGATATATACACGACCGACGGCGCGCCGGTGGTAAAATCCACAGTAGAAGTGGCCACGCTAGTCAACGGCAAGCTGTCGCGCGGAGAGGAATTAGCGGAGAAATTCAAGAAATTCCTGCCGTGAATACAGAGCTGGAACGCCGCATAGCCTTCTCGCAAAGCAGGGGCGTGAACGTGGCCACCGCCGAGCGCATCCTGGAGCGTGCGGGAGGTCTCGAGGCCTTCTCGGCACAGGTGGCTCCCGCGCTGCGCGAAAAGGCCGCCAAAGAGGCGCTGTTCCTGGAGTCGAAAAACATTGACGCCCTTTTCTATACCGGGTCAGAGTATCCGCGGCGTCTGCTCGAATGCGAGGACGCCCCGACGATGCTCTACCGCCTGGGCCACTGCGACCTGAACAACCGCCATGTCATAGCTATCGTGGGGACGCGCAACTCCACGGTCTACGGCAACCGCGTCACGGCCGACCTCGTGGCTGATCTGGCCGAGAAACTTGACCGCCCGCTGATTGTTAGCGGCCTGGCCTACGGCATCGACGTAAACGCCCACCGCGCCGCCCTGAACTGCGGCTGCCCCACGGTGGCCGTTGTGGCCCACGGCCTCACTACCATATACCCCGCCGAGCACAGGTCTGTGGCGGCGTCTATCGTGAATGCCGGAGGCGCCATAGTCACCGAGTATCTCTCCGACGCCGCGATACACCGCAGCAACTTCCTGGCCCGCAACCGCATAGTGGCCGGGCTGGCCGATGTGACCATAATCGTAGAGAGCGACATAAAGGGCGGCGCCATGGTCACGGCCGGCATAGCCGACGCGTACAACCGCGATGTAGGCGCCGTGCCGGGGCGTGTCACCGACCGCTACAGCTCGGGGCCAAACTCGCTCATAGCACGTAGAAAAGCGTCAATCATACGCAATGCCGACGATCTGATAGAGCTTATGAACTGGGACTGCCGGCTGGCCGAACCCGCCCGCGCCCCGGAGCTGCCGTTCGTGGAGCTAACGGAAGAGAAAGCCGCCGTAATAAATTATCTGAGACAGAATCCCGACGCCACCACCGACGAGCTGGTGAGAGGCCTCGGAATCCCCTTCCCCGCGATGAGCGCCCGCATGATGGAGATGGAGATGGACGGACTGGTGACCATGACGCCCGGCGGCACATTCATTGTCACATGTTGATTTTTTTCTGCTGAAACAGAACTTTTTTTCTTTTTAAATTGTATCTTTGCAAAGGGCATCTGCGTCGTCATGTGCCCCATGCCTCTTTTATACTGACATACAAACACACCATGGAAAAGAAAATCATCCCACCTTCCGAACTGATAATCAACCCTGACGGGTCTGTATTCCACCTGCATCTGCGCCCCGACCAGCTCACCGACAACATCATACTGGTAGGCGATCCGGGCCGAGTGAACCTTGTGGCAGGATTTTTCGACGAGAAAACTTTCGAGGTATCGTCGCGCGAATTCCACACCATCGGCGGCACGTACAAGGGCAAGCCAATAATGTGCCTGAGCCACGGCATTGGCCCCGACAACATCGATATCGTAATCAATGAGCTCGACGCCTTGGCCAACGTGGACTTCAAAACCCGCGAGGTGAAGGACAAGAAGCGTGTGCTCACAATGGTGCGCATAGGCACATCGGGCGCCCTGCAGCCCGAACTCACGCTAGGCACCCCCGTCATAGCGGAGAAATCGCTCGGATTTGACGGCGTTCTCAACTACTATGCCGGACGCAACGAAGTGGCCGACCTCGACTTTGAAGCCGAATTCTGCCGTCATACAGGCTGGAACCCGCTGTGGGCCAAGCCTTATATCGTAGACGCCGACGCAGCCCTCGTAGACCGTATAGGCGCCGACGACATGGTGCGCGGTAACACAATCTCGGCCGTGGGCTTCTATGGCCCGCAGGGACGCGAACTGCGCCTGCCACTAGCCAATCCCGACCTCAACCGCTTCATCGAGCAGTTTGAATACAAGGGACGCCGCATCACCAATTACGAGATGGAATCAGCCCCCCTCGCCGGCCTGGGCCGCCTCATGGGCCACCGGTGCATGACGGTGTGCTCCATCATCGCCAACCGCTTCACCAACGTATCCAATCCTAATTACAAAGACGGTATCAAGTCGCTCATAGCCACAGTGCTCGAGCGTCTCTGACTCTGTCGACAAGTTTCATGACAATATGAACAAATCATCCGTAACAATCGCCGGGCTCCTCGTGGCCCTGGGCCTGCTGGCGCTGGGCCTCTGCCTGCGCAGCGGCATCGTAAGCTATGGCGAACGCGACCGCGTGGTAACAGTGCGCGGCCTCTGCGAACGCGAAGTTGAAGCCAACAAGGTGACATGGCCTATCGTCACACAGGACATGGGCAACGACCTTGTGACTCTTTACACACGCACACAAAGCGTCAACGCCAAGATTCTTGAATTCCTTAAGAGCAACGGCGTCACCGATGACGAAATTTCAGTCAACTCGCCCAACGTGTCAGACAACGAGGCACAGAGCTATGACCCCTCGCGCGTCAAAAACCGCTATTCGCTCACAAATGTAATTGTAGTGACCTCGAGCAACGTGAAGAAGATCCGCGAGCTTATCAACCGTCAGACCGAACTGCTGCGCGAAGGCATAGCCATCATCGCCGAAAGCTATCAGTATCCCACCAAGTATGAATACACGGGGCTCAATGACATCAAGCCCTCGATGATAGCTGAAGCCACCGAGAACGCACGCCAGGCTGCAAGCAAGTTCAGCGAGGACTCGGGCAGCCGCGTAGGCAAGATTAAGACAGCCACACAAGGCCAGTTCTCAATCGACGACCGCGACCAGTTCACTCCATATATAAAGACTGTGCGCGTGGTGACCTACATCACCTATTATCTCCAGGACTAACTAATAGACTCCAGTTTATAAAATTATCGGGGATGACGCCTCAACAGGCGTCATCCCCGATAATTTTATGCAGAAGCGCTCAAAGCTCGTCGCACTCCTTGAGCCACAGCGCGGCCGAGGCATCTGACGGCATGCGCCAGTCGCCGCGGGGCGAGAGGGTGACGCTGCCCACCTTGGGGCCGTCGGGAAGACATGAGCGTTTGAACTGCTGGCTGAAGAACCTGCGGATGAATGTGCGCAGCCATTTCTTGATTGTCTCGCTGTCAAACTCGCCGTCAAAGGCCTTGCAGGCCAGCAGGTATATGCGTCGGGGCGTGAAACCGTAGCGCAGCATATAGTACAGGAAAAAGTCGTGCAGGTCATACGGGCCTACGAGGTCTTCGGTTTTCTGTGTTATGTTGCCGCGGCTGTCGGCGGGAATCAGCTCGGGCGATATGGGCGTGTCGATGATGTCGAGCAGCGCATCACGGCCCTTGCCCGGCTCCATCTCCGAGGCGAAGTACCTCACGAGGTGACGCACAAGCGTTTTGGGCACCCCGGCATTGACGCCATACATCGACATGTGGTCGCCGTTGTATGTGGCCCAGCCAAGCGCCAGCTCCGACAGGTCGCCGGTGCCAAGCACCATGCCGCCGACGCGGTTTGCCATATCCATCAATATCTGTGTGCGCTCGCGCGCCTGTGAGTTTTCGTATGTGACATCGTGGACCGAAGGATCCTGGCCAATGTCGGCAAAGTGCACCTCGACCGCGCGGGATATGGGAATCTCGCGCACGGTGACGCCAAGAGCCTCCATGAGCGCCAGCGCATTGGAGTGCGTGCGTCCGGTGGTGCCGAATCCTGGCATTGTGATGCCGATAATGCCTTTGCGGTCGAGCCCGAGGCTGTCAAAAGCCCTCACAGCCACAAGCAGGGCGAGCGTGGAGTCCAGGCCGCCGGAGATGCCGATGACCAGCGAGCGGCAACGTGTGGCGTCGAGGCGCTTGCACAGACCGGTCTGCTGAATGTAGATTATCTCCTCGCAACGTTCCTGCAGGCGCTCGCTGTCGGAGGGCACAAAGGGATGCGGGTCAATGTAGCGCAGCAACTCGCCGCGGGGCGCGCCGGGCGCAGCGTCGCATCTTACCACGGATATACCCGAGGAGGCGTCGTTGCGGCGCGCACAGGCGTCGAAGGTGGTGATATGCCTGCGATCGCGCCGCAGGGCTTCTATATCAATGTCGGCGACGGCCATCTTGCTTGCGTTAAGATGTCGGCGTCCGGCCTCGAGGGTGCGGCCGTTTTCACATATTATAGTCTTGCCGTCGAAAACAAGGTCGGTGGTAGACTCGCCATATCCGGCAGACGCATACACATAGCCGCATACACACCGCGCCGACTGCTGGGACAGGAGCTGACGCAGATAGTCGTATTTGCCTATTACATCATCCGAAGCCGAGAGGTTGGCAATAACCTCCGCCCCGCCCATGGCAAGGCGGCAGCCGGGGGGCACGGGCACCCAAAGGTCCTCGCAAATCTCGGCGCCGACCTTCACGCCGCCCGTCTCAAACAGCAGACCGGCATAGAACGGCACCTCAGCAGCACCGGGCCACAGGCTCACGACTCCGCCGCCGACCGGCGCGGGGGCGAACCAGCGCCGCTCGTAGAATTCATTATACTCGGGCAGATAAGTTTTGGGCACCACGCCGTAGACACGGCCGCGGGAGAATGCGACCGCACAGTTATATAGAGCGTTGCCATGCCGCACGGGCATTCCGACAAACGCCAGGGGTACCTCGGGGGGACATTCCTCCACCAGGCGCCTCATAGCGGCCGAGGCGGCATCAAGAAGCGTGGAATTGTGAAAAAGGTCGGCACATGTATAGGCCGTAAGCGCCATCTCGGGAAAGACGACCATATCCGGAGAAGATGCGGCCGCCTCGCCGAGCATCCTCAGGATCTCGGCCGTATTGGCCTCGACATCGGCCACGGCCACCCTGGGCGAGCAGCTAACCGCTCTAAAAAAACCTTGAAACATACTTGTGTTGTCTATAATATTTACAACGCCGGGAGGGCCTCCGCGGACGACAGACTACAAATATAATACATGTTTTTTAATATTTACATGTTTTAATGAAAAAAGGGCATGATACAAGCAAAATTCGCCAAAAACCCGGCCCGACGGCAAAAAAACATCAATAATTTTTTGCCAATCTAAAATTAACCCTTAAATTTGCGTTATATTTTGAAATTGCGGATTAAAGTATCCTCGAATCAAATACCATACCGGCATGCAATGCCTGTGAACGAGACCAACTAACATAATTATTTACAACTTATTACAAGCCAACAACACAGAGCAATCAGACATACTCGCCACGTCCCTACAGGACAACCGGACTGAAAAACAAACTACACCAAAAACATAAACCAATATTAAATTAAACAAAAGTATTAAATTAATTATGGAAGCTCAAAAGCCCTCCGTTCAAACCGGCAAACCCGCCGGCAAGGACAAAAAGACCACCAACGCCCCCGGCATCAAGAACGCATCATGGGTAATCCTCATCTGCGCTATCGTGTGCGTCCTCCTCTTCATCTTCTGGTTCGGTAATGACATGCACTTCGACGAAGACGGCCATCCCCAAAACCTCTGGGGCACCGTTTACAAAGGCGGTTTCATCGTGCCTATCCTCCAGACCCTCTTCCTCACCGTTATCGTAATCTCCTTCGAGCGCTGGTTTGCCCTCTCGGCTGCCAAAGGCAAAGGTTCCATCACCAAGTTTGTTGCCAACGTTAAGGCTTGCCTTCTCAAGAACGACATCGCCGGTGCCCAGAAGCTCTGCGCCGCTCAGAAAGGTTCTGTAGCCGCTGTAGTAAGCGCCGCTCTCGTACGCTACAAAGAAATGGATGAGAACACCGTCCTCACCAAGGAACAGAAAATCGCCACCCTCCAGAAGGAAGTTGAAGAAGCAACCGCTCTCGAAATGCCCGCTCTGCAGCAGAACCTCCCCATCGTGGCTACCCTCACCACTCTCGGTA
>CAYNXG010000039.1:0-16082 GCA_964401095.1 uncultured Bacteroides sp. | reverse complement strand
AATCAACCACTTACAAAACCACATTTTTTCGCCAAAATCACACATTCCCGCACCAACATCCCCAAAAGGCCTCGAAAATCCTCCCCCACCCTTCAAAATTTTTCTTTACACATTTTCACATTCCACCCATTTTCGCAGAAAAAACAGGGGCGAACCATGCAAAAATATGCCCGTCCGCCCCGAAAATATCTCGAAAAAATGTCTATACAAGTAATTTCTGAAACAGAAAAACGTCCTCGTACCGGTTATCGCGTCGCAGCCATGACCTCAATTTGCCCGAAATTTTGAATCCGAGGCATGAAAACAGTTCGCGCGAAGCGATATTGCTGACCGCGACAATGGCCCAAAGCATGTGCAGGCCCAGCGAAAGCCGTACATATCGCTCCATTTCGGCCAAGGCAGCCGCGGCATATCCCTGTCGACGGCGCGACTCATCTATATATATAGCGATACCCGCCCGACGGTCGGCAGGGCAGAAGTCGAAAATATCTACATGGCCAACGGTAGCGCCGGACTCGCAGTCGACAATCATCATGCGCAACTCGCCGGCGGCAAACGGATCGGCATTATAGTTTCTGACATATTCCCAGACCTGCATACGCGACAGCGGCGCGGCATGGGGCAGCGAACCGGACAAATCCGTATCGTTTTCCCACAGGAACAGACGGTCGACATCCTCGGGTTCGGGGGCGCGCAGGGCGATAGACTTGGAGCTACACATATTTCAAAAAATTATCATCAATTGTCAAAAGGCCGGCGGTCGATTATCGAACGTCCGAGGGTAAGCTCGTCGGTATACTCAAGTTCGTTTCCGACAGCCACGCCGCGGGCCAGGCGTGTAATCTGCGGCATATCCATACCGGCCTGAGAGAGCCGACGATAGATATAATAGGCCGTGGTGTCGCCTTCCATCGTAGGGCTAAGGGCAAGTATGACCTCGTCAATACCTCCCGCCTCGACACGCTCGACCAGGCTGGCAATCTCCAGCCTGTCGGGGCCGATGCCGTCGATGGGCGAGATAACGCCGCCGAGGACATGGTAAAGCCCCGTGAAGCGGCCGGTGCGTTCGACGCACAGCACGTCGCGCACGTTTTCCACAACACATACAATATTCTTGTCGCGCCGGCTGTCAGAGCATATCGGACACACATCGTCCTCGCTTATATTATGGCATACGCGGCAATATCTGATGCCGCGGCGCATATCAATGATGCTCTGGCCGAGGGCCACGGCCTCGCGTTCGTCGCGGCGAAGCATATACAGGGCCAGCCGCAGGGCGGTCTTGCGCCCCACCCCGGGCAGACGTGACAGCTCGGTCACTGCCGATTCAAGCAAAGAAGATGAGAATTCAGATTCCATATATCCGGTTTGTCAATTATATAATGCAACAGCGGGCTATTTTGTTGCAGGGGTACTGAAACGTATCGACACATCCCAATAAGGGAAAAACAGAGTGAGCATGTTGTTCTCGACTTTGGCCGAAGCGTCGCGGCACTGCGAAGCGCCCTGCGAATCGCGCCAGTCGAGATTATAAATTCCTTCAAAGTCGGTGTACATCATCTTGCCCTTGATCATCAGCGGCTTCACGCGGGCGATGCGGCTATCCGAGGCTATAAGCACAAGATCGTAGCCATACGGCGCGGCGACAGACACAAGGCGATAGCCCGTAGGGACGCTCACGCCGAAGGGCAACTTGGTAGTATCATAATAATTCCACACGCGTTCCATGGGATTGGCGGAGGCGCGGACATAGGCCAGAGCCTCGTCGACCGATGCAAACCGTGAATATTCAAGGCGCGGCAACAGCTCGCTGCGCAGAGTGCGGCGGACGACCTTCGTATGCTTGTCGTTATAAAAATCAATGAACAGTTCCTTTTCAGGGTCGACAGGGAACGGGCACTTGAAGTCGCAACGTCGCTCGCCGAGCTCCATGTGTCCGAAGCCGTCGTAGTGCACCAATTTGACCGACATGGCCGGGAAACGGACGTCCGAGGCAAAAATCGGAACCGTCAACGCCGAATCTCGCACCGATTTTCCATCCTTGGTGCATGACAAAAACTCGAGCTTGACATATATGCGATTGTCCAGCTCGTCGGGGCCGGCATTGGGAATGCGCACGGCAATCTCGCGCCATGATGAAGTGTCGCCCTCGGCCAGGCGGATGCCAAACCGCGAACCTTCGCGCACCTCCACGCGCAGATGGACGTCGACCATCGACGACTGCGAGTCGACGCGTTCCCATGCAGCGGCATTAAGGACCGACAGCAATAAAATTATGAATGCAACCGCCCTCATAGACCGCAAAGCTCCGCAACGCGATCGGTAAATTCATCGGCGGTCAGGTCGAACGGCAGCCACTCAATCTTGTGTCCGCGCTTTTCCATGCCGCGAAACCATGTCATCTGCCGCTTGGCAAACTGATGTATGGCTGTTTCCAGTCCCGCCACCATTTCATCATATCCGAGGACGCCCGTGACATATTGAGTCAGGAATTTGTACTCGAGACCGTAATAAATCAGCGTGTCGGGAGCGACGCCATCGGCAATGAGGCGCCTTACCTCGTCCACCATGCCCTCGTCGAGGCGGGCACGCAGACGGGCAGAGATGCGCGCGCGGCGGACATCGCGTGGTATGTCAACACCTACGACCACAGCGCCCGTGACAGGCGAAGGCACGGCCGAAGCCGCCTCGTCGGGATGCTCGCGATAGTACACCTCAATCTCTATGGCCCGCACGGCACGCTTCACGGTATCGACATCGGTGGTGTTGTGCAGCCGCTTCATCGAAGCCAGTATTCCGGTAAGCTCGTCGAGCGTCCGGCCTTCCAGCTCGCGGCGCAAATCCTCGTTGGCCGGAACCTCGGGCAGGCGCAGGCCATTGAGCAGCGACTCCACATACAGCCCAGTGCCACCCACCACGACCGGCAGCAGCCCACGGCCGCGAATGCCGTCGATAGCGGCATTGGCATCGCGGAGATACTCATAAAGATTGTATTTATATCCGGCCGGAACAATGTTGAGCATGTGGGCCTTCACACCTTCATACTCGCCGAGGTCCTTGCCCGTACCGATATCCATGCCGCGGTAGACCTGACGCGAATCGGCGCTGACGATCTCGCCGCCGAATCGGCGCGCGCAGTCAACGCCCCGGGCTGTCTTGCCCGAGGCCGTGGGACCGGTTATTACAAGCATGCTGCAGCCGCTCATTCCCTGACACCGGTTATTTTACGCCACAGACGGCGTGTGCGGTAGAAGGGCGAATCCTGATTCACGCGGGCCACATTGAACCATGCCGTATCGCTGTAGTCGACATCCCAGTCCTTGAGGTCGCGAAGACGGAAGGTGGGGCGGTAATGCTTGATGGGATAAAGGCGGCGCCCCTCGCGGTCGTAGGTCTTCCAGGCCATGGTGATGGTGAAGATACGGTAAATCTCGTCGGTGAGGTCGGCCGACAGCTGGGCCGTCTTTATGAGACGGTCAATCTGGTCGATGGTAAACCAGGAACCGACGTGCGAGTCGTTGCCGAATTTCTCCTGCGGCAGGAAGGCCGAATAGTGCAACACATCGGGATGCTGGTCCAGGCCTGTATCATACAGATGACGCAGGGTGAAATCCTCCGTGTCGGATATGGCGGCGAATGCCTTGCGCAGGGCGGTCTCCGACGATGCGTCGATAGCAGGCACATGCGTCACGGCAGGCGTGTCCCACCGGTCATATTCATTGAGCGACAACAGCATGTAATCGCCCGACAGCACCAGATAACGCACCATCACGCCCTTGTCGCGCGCCGCGGAAGCTATCGGGCCGATGATGGCCGCGATATTGGAGTATCGGCTCCATACGAAAAACAGCGAGAACACGTAGAGCGAAATAGGCATCCAGTTGAAGAAGAATACGTCCGGCGTATTAAAATTCACATTAATATAATAGTAGAAATAGTACCACCATTCCACAGCCGAGAGTCCGCAGGCTATGCACAGCATGAGCTGCACCTGATATGTGCCCTCGCGCTCGTACAATGAATCTATCACGCCACTGGAGGCTCCCACCTCCGATGTCGTGTCGGTAGGCGATACAAACGTCTTGCGACCATATCCGCCGGCCATGACCCACAGACACATTATAATCATGGTGGGGAACACGACAAGACATGTTATGTACGGTATATCCTTGTTGCTGTGCGACCAGTCGATATAGTTGTCGAGCAGCATGCGCGAATTGAGGATATTGATTATCAGCATAATCAGGGCCGACCAGAACAGCGTGAGCACCGACACGCGGAGCATCACGGTGCATTCGGTGCGCTCGCGCTGGCGTGTGCGCATGTAGACGAGAACGAGATATGCCAGAAAAAATACAGGCAGCGGCAGCCACATCTTCGATATGAGACGCGGCAACAGCAGTTCCATGGCGATGCCACCGAAGGCCACGGCCCAGTTGAGCCATAGCGTGCCCGTGAGGCGACGCGTCAGTGATTCACTTTGGTATGGCATATTTATGAAAGGCTTAAAGAAACAATCAAAGATTTTTGTTGAACCAGTCGAGCATCTTGGCGTATACCACCGAGCGGGCGTTGCAGCCGTTGATTGAGTGATTCATGTTAGGGAAAAGCAGCATGTCGCAGAAATCGCCCTGACGCTCGAGGCGCGAGACAAATTCTATCGAGTTGGCGGGATGCACGTTGTCGTCGGATGTGCCGTACATTATCAGCAGCGGGCACTTGAGCGAGGTGGTGCGCCACAGCGGAGCCGATTCGCGATATCCGTCCTCGTTCTGCTGCGGGGTGAGCATATACCGCTCGGCATACACCGTGTCATAGAAACGCCAGTCGGTGACGGGGGCCACAGCGACGGCGGCCGCATACGGGGCGTCCGCAGCCGTGGCTGCCATCAGCGCCTCATAGCCGCCGTAGCTCCAGCCGAATATGCCTATGCGCGAGGCATCGGCATAGGGGAGCGATGCGGCATATCGTGCCGCGGCCAGCTGGTCGATAGTCTCGTAATATCCGAGACGGCGGTAGACAATGTCGCAGAAGTCGCGGCCACGGCCACCGGTGCCGCGTCCGTCGACACAGACAATCACATATCCGGCATGGGCGAAGGCGTCCTGCCAGTCGAGCTGCCAGCGGTTCAGCACTTCCTGCGAGCCGGGGCCGCTATACTGGAACATCACCACGGGATATTTGCGGGATGCGTCAAAATTATCGGGCTTGATGATATAGCCGTTGAGCGTAACGCCGTCGCCGCCGGTCATGGTGAAGAACTCGCGGGGCGCCACCAGCGAGGCGATGCGGGCGCGATATGCGTCGTTGTTCTCAATCACGCGCACCTCCTTGCCGGCGGCCGTGCGGATTGAATACACGGGAGGCGTATCGGTGGAGCTGTGCGTCAGCATCATGTATGTGCAGCCGGGGGCGAATGTGGCCGACGACGTACCCTTTGCGGGGGAGATGTCGGTCACAACACCTTTGCGGTCGCGGCGGCGAACCACGCGGTCGAGCGGCGAGGGAGCGGCAGCCTGGAAATAATGGTTTCCGGCGGCATCGGCTCCGTAATAGGCTGTTATATCGGCGTTGCCGGCCGTTATCTCGGCCATCGGCGCGCCGGCGTAGCTGTACTGATAAAGACTGTTATAGCCCGATTTCCACGAATTCACCATGAAATAGTCGGGGCCGAGATAGAGGTCTTCATAAGATACCGGAGCAATCCACGAGCGAGAATCCTCGTTATATATCGACTTGGCGACGGTCGACTTGGGATTTACGCGATAAATCTCATAATGGTTCTGGTCGCGGTTGAGAGTGGCCACGATAAGGCTCTCGGCGTCGGGGCCGTAATCTATGCGGGGAATGTACTCGATGCGGTCGTCTGGCAGGGCTATGTCCTTGGTCTTGCGGGTCTCCACATCATAGCTGTGCAGCGTCACCACGGAGTTGGGCTTGCCGGCCACGGGATATTTGTATGCCCATGTCTCGGGATACAGGGCGGCGGCATCGACAGGGTCGCATGCGCCCTGATAGCGCTGCATGTCATAGGTGGGCACATCGGTCTCGTTATATTTAATGTAGCACAGCCCGAGATTGTCGGGCGCCCAGGCCATGGAGCAGGTGGTCTGGAATTCCTCCTCGTATGTCCAGTCGGGTATGCCGTTTATGACGGCATTGCGGGCGCCGTCGGTGGTCACGGCCACCTCAGTCTGATAGTCGAGCTTGCGGATATAGATATTGTTGTCGACCACAAAGGCCACCATGCGGCTGTCGGGCGAGAACACCGGCGACTGCTGCAACGCGAATTGCGAAGACAGCGGGCGCAGCAGACGTGTGCGCAGCTCGTAAGTGTAGTATGCTGCCTTGTAGGAGCGGCGGTAGACCGGCTCGCGCGATGTCCACACCAATATCTTCGAGGCGTCGGGGCTGAGCGAGAAGCCTTCGACCGCGCCTTCGAGCTTGGTCTCGCGCGTGGAAGCGAGGTCGAGCAGTGTCTCTATTTCCGACCCGGTGCGGATATCGTATTTCACCACCCGGCGACCGTCGGCCGACAGCATGGCATACGACTGCCCGTCGGGCATATAGGCGAAGCCCGACGCTGTGGCGGCGCGGTTTTCGGGATATACATATTTGCTTACCTGCGCCACGGCCGGATTCACCGCGGCTACATCGGCCGACAGCGCCATGGCTGCCGAAGCCAACAATATATATGAGGGTATGATTTTCATTCAGTAGTCTGTTTCAGGGGTTAAGAGCTTGTTTCAGAACAGCGAAAGCTGGCCCGGAGGGGGCGTTGACGACTTGCGGCGCGGAGCGCGATAGCCGAAATCGGTCTCGGATTCGGGGGGACGCATCGACGGAGTCTCGGCCGGGGGCGTTTTCGTAAACCATTCGTCGGTCTCGAATGTCTGCTCGAGGGCCGTAAGCTCGTCTTCCGAAATCTTGGGCGCGCGTTCCTCGGTGACAGCGCCGAAATCGACGGTCATCTCGGCCACCACCGTAGGCGGCCTGAGGGCCTGAATCTCGGTCTGAAGCGATTTTTCACGCTCGGCCTGCAGGCGCAGGTTGTCGGCTATGGTCTTTTTCAGCGATTCTATCTCGAGGTCGCGGGCGGCGATGGTCATGCGCTGCGACTTTATCTTATTCTCTTTATTCTGCAGCACCTCGTCGAGTTCCTTGAACTTGGCGAGCACGCCGTCACACTCGGCCACGGTTTTCTCCAGGCCTTCAACCTTGGCCTCGAGCTCGGCCACCACAGCCTCGCGTGCGGCAAGGGCCTCCTTGGCGGCATCCACTTCCTTCGAGGCGTCGGCAAGGCGCCTGCGGTTGTCTTTCTGCATGTCGGAGGACACCTTGAGCTGCTCTTTCAGCGATTCAATACCGTCGGTCATCTCGGCCACTTCGGCCTTGAGGGCGGTGTTCTCGGCATTTGCCTTTTCCACGGCCTGCTCCAGCTCGGTGCACCGGCCGGCCATGACGGCATCGGGATTGTCGGTAAGACGCGCTATCTCGTCGCGCAGCGATTTTATCTCGGCCTGCGCCTTCTCGAGGTCATCGGCCTGCACGTTGGCCACCTTGAGGCGGTTGACCAGCGAGCGGTTCTCGAGCTCGAACTGCTCGCGCTCGCTGTCGAGGCGCGACAGCTGCTGCTCGAGGTCGTGCACGCGTTCCGACAGAGCGCGTTTCTGACGGTCGGCGCTGAGCTGTTTCTGTCTTATGTCCGTAGAGTGGCGTTCTATCTCGTCGGCGCGCATCTTCATGGCGTCGAGCTCGGCGCTGATGGATGTCTGACGCTGCTTCCAGCGTGCCTCGCAATATTTCTCGGCCGCCGAGTTGAGGCTTTCGACATAAGCCTTCACGTCGGCATCCATGGCATCCCACAGATATTGCCGGCGGGCATCTCCGTCGGCTGTCTTGGCTATGAAATCGGGCAGCGAGGTGTTGAATATCTCGAGCACGCGGTCAAACATGGCCTTCTGCATCTCGGGGCTGAATGCGACGGGTTCCGGGGGTGTGCCGGCATCCTGATTCGGCCGCCCGGCGGGAGATTCGCCGGCGGAAGCGTCGGCTGATACGTCTGCCTCGGCCGTGTCTGACAGCAGAGGGTCGTCCTCGCCGTCGTAGGAGTCGGAGCCGAAGCCCAGGGCCCGTTTTATGTTAGAAAAGATGCTCATGGTATTTTCAGGGTTTAGTCGGTTGTGTCGGCTGACGGCGGCAGGGCCACAATGCCTGTGCCGTGTCGGCCGTTAATAGCGATTGTCAGTGGCGACGGGAAGCGCACCACACGAATCCGTCCGTCGTCATATTCGGCCTGCCGGCTGTCGAGCATGGCGCTGTCATAGCGGGCCTCGGGATGCGAGGGATCGATGGTGAAATAGCCTACGCCGAACGATGTGAGATTGTGGAAAAAGTGTGTTCCCTGACTCGGCTCGATACGATATGAGTCGAGGGCGGCCTCCACGATGAGGCGGGCGGCCGAAATATCGGCCCAGCGCACCGGGATGCCCAGGGCGGGGTCGGACGAGCCCCAGCGGCCGGGGCCTATGAGAATATAGTTTTCGCCACGCTCGAGGAAGCGTTTGTTTATGTCGGCGATAACGGGTACGAGTGCTGAATTGTTGGCCGAGTCGAACGCGTCGGGGCGCACATACACCACCGCCGATATTCCGTCGACATTGCCGTTGCCTATGGCCGTGGAGCTGCGCAGAATCACGCGCGATGGATCGATGGCGTCAATCATGGCGTCGGTCACCAGCTCTTTACGGTCGATGATGGGACGGATCTGCAGCCAGTAGATATGGCCCTTGCCTTCCGACGTGGCCGCCTGCGGATTTATATTTCCCGCAAATTCTATCTCCACGGGGCGCTGCATGGCGTTCTGCCCCTGGCTGAGCATGAAGTCGATGGCCGGGGCGAGCGGGAACACCTTGTCGCGCAGCACGTTGGTAAATGTCACCACGCGGCGTCCTCGGCCTCCGTCATAGTCCTTGAGATAGCCGTCGGCGGCATCGTAGGTCGACACCATGTAGCGCAGGGCGTCGGTGCCGGCATAGTCCTGTATGGAGCGGCTGACGATGTTGAACGAGTCGTCGGTCGAGAAGTGCTCGGGCGAGGTCTCGGCTGTGGGCAACGCGCACAGAGTGGTCTGTGTCTGTTTCAGCGCGAGGTCGAGGGTGGATGTCTGCAGGATATGGTCGGGATGGCGGGGCGAGAAGCGCAGCCCCACGCCGCCGTCGACTATGTACTTGCCGAGGCCCACGGCTATCTCCGCAACGCCATCTTCGGGAGTCTCGTCGCCCAGGGGATAGTAGTTGAGCGAGCGGCCTACGCCCGAGAACGACGGGAAGTACATGCCGCCGTGGTCTTCGCCCACCACCTCCTGGATTATCACGGCCATCTTTTCCTGGTCGATAAGGTTTGAGGTGGCGGTCATGTAGGCCTTCGACGCGCTGTAGAATACCGAGGCGTAAACACCCTTCACGGCATCGGTGAGCAGGCGCAGGCGTTCCTCGCGGTCGGCGGCGCCGGGCACCATGTAAGTGGCATATATGCCGGCAAATGGCTGATAATGCGAGTCTTCCAGCAGGCTCGACGAGCGCACGGCCATGGGACGGTCAACAACATCGAAAAGCGCCAGCAGGTCGCCGCGTACATTGTCGGGCAGGCGGGCGGCCAGGAAGCCGCGCAGAATCTCGTCGTCCGACGCGTCGCTCAGCGCCAGCGGATAAAGGTTGTTGTCGGCCATGAAACGGTCGAAAATATCGGTGCACAGCACCACTGTGCGGGGTATGGAGATGGTGGCGCCGCGGAAGTTGTCGCACACCGGATTGTTCTTTATGATGGAATCGATAAACGCCAGGCCGCGGCCCTTGCCGCCCAGCGAGCCCTGGCCGATGCGCGCGAAGTTGGAGTACCGGTCAAATCTGTCGCGCAGAAAGACAGCCACCACGCCGCGGTTTTTCATCTTTCTGTACTTCACGATGAGGTCGAAGAACAGTTTGCGCGCCTCGGGGGCCTCGGCGGGGCTGCGGAAGCGGTGGCGCTTGATGATGTCGGCAATGGGGAATATGGCGCGCGAGTAGAGCCAGCGCGATATATCGTTGTGCGACGCATGGTGATACAGGGCGTCGTCGGGGATGTCGTATATATGTTTCTGCAGGTCCTTCAGATCGTGGAGGCGCATTATCTCGGAGCCCGTGCGCGGATCGCGGATTATAAAGTCGCCGAAGCCGAAGTTCGACATGATGGCCTCGCCAAGGTCCACGGGCAGCTTCTTCGAGTTCTTGTCAAGGAACACGCCGCCCAGGCGCTCCACGTCGGCGGCATTGTCGCTGTCACTCGATTCCACAATCAGCGGCAGCGTGGGGTCTTTGGCGCGCAGATACTCAGCCAGGCGTATGCCGGCCTTGGAATCCTTGACGCCGGCGCGGGCAAAGGACACGTCGCTTATGACGCCGAGCATGTTGCCGCCATACTTCTCGTACAGCGCCACGGCCTCCTCATAGTCGCGGGCAAGCATCACCTTGGGACGGCCGCGCATACGCAGCATGCGCTCGTGGTCGTTGAGCGCCTCGGTGGAGAATTCGCGGCTCTGAGTCAGCAGGAACTTGTATATATGGGGCAGTACCGACGAGTAGAATCTCACCGAGTCCTCCACCACCATTATCATCTGCACGCCCACGGTGCTCACATCGTCGGCGTTCAGCTTGTCCTCGAGCAGCTTAATTATGGCAAGCAGCAGATCCATGTTGCCGAGCCACGAGAACACGTAATCTATATCGTCGAGATTCTCATTGGCCAGCCGACGCGACACTTCCTTGGAAAACGGGGTGAGCAGAACCATCGGCGTATCGGGCCACCGGCGCTTGATGGAGCGGCAGCCTTCGATACAGTCGGAGATGTCCACGCCGGGCATCACCACCACCAGGTCGTAGTGGTTGTGGTGCATGGCCACATTGGCGGCGGCCATGTTTGACACCCGTGCCACACGCGGCGGCGAGCTCAGATTGAGCGACACATATTCATTATACAGCTGCTCGTCGACACGGCCGTCTTCTTCCATCATGAAGGCGTCATAGCGCGACGCAACAAGCAGCACATTGAATATGCGGCGCTGCATCAGCTTGTCGAACGCCGTATCTTTCAGATATATATGACTCAGCGATTGCTCATCCATCTGCGCGGTTCTGTTTTTCTTGCAAATTTACGAAAAAGGCAGAAATAGACAAACTTTATTTGCCTTATTTCTAAACAAATGTTGTAACTTCGCGTTATAAAAATAAATTATCTGTCTTTATATAACAACTACCTGCAAAACCGTATAACATATCAACATCATGCGACTGAAACACACACTGATAGCTCTCGGAGCCGCGGCCATAGCGACAGCGGCCCTCAATTCGTGCGGCAACTCCGGCGCCCCCGCCGGGAACAACGGCATATCCTTCGCCACCCTCCATGCCGGCAAGATTTTCAAGCTCGAAAACACGGCCCGCATCTTCGACACGGAGAATGATATCGCCTATCAGGACTCCGTGGTAATCGTAATGCCCGAGTCGATCTACGGCCACGACATTTCGGCCCTCAAGGATTCCATCATAAAGGCGGCCTTCGACACCGTCACCACCGACTTTGACGCCGCCATCAACCACTGCTTCAAGAATATCGTGGACGACCTCGGCTACCAGTACACCGAGGGCAACGACTCCACCCCGCGCAACGATATCGACGGCCTGTCGCTCATCAACGGCGATGTCTTCAACATGTCGGCCAACGTCCTCACCTACCGCGTATCCAACTATGCCTACACTCCCGGCGCAGCCCACGGCCTCACCTCCACCACATACATCACCTACGACATGACTGCCGGCAAGATAATGAATCTCGGCGACATCTTCACCGCCGAAGGCATGGCCAAGCTGCCCGAACTTCTGAAAAACCGCGCCAACGAGCTGAAATCGTCAATCGGTCCCACGGAAATCTCCGACCTGCCCTCGCAGGACAATTACTACGTAAGCCCCGACGGCGAAATCGTATTCGTCTACCAGCCCTACGAGGTGGCCAGCTACGCCCAGGGCGCCATCGCCATCCCGTTCTATCCCTATCAGCTGTCGGAATACATGACTCCCGAAGGCCTGAAATTCTTCAACCTGAAATAACCGCTCACACATAAATACTCCGCCCGCGCATCCTCATCGGGAAGCGCGGGCGGAGTGTTTATTATAAGAGGAGGTGTCAGTCAAACATTCCTTCGACAGATTCCTCGGCGGCCTCGACCTCCTCGGGTACTGCGAATTCCTTCTCGCAAAGGCTCAGCCCCTCGGGGAAGACAAAGCGCTTCGACTGGTCGTAGGGCAGCTCGGGATCGGCATATACCTTGTTGATATATTTGCCATAGATAGGCAGGGCCATCGATGCGCCCTGGCCCTCGGCCATGGAATTGAAGTGGATATAGCGCTCGTCGCCGCCAACCCATACGCCCGACACGAGGTCGGGGGTGAAGCCCATGAACCAGCCGTCGGCGTTATAGTTAGTCGTACCGGTCTTGCCGCCCATCTGCGCGGTGATATTGTAGGGCGCGCGGCGCAGGCGGTTGCCGGTACCGCCGTCCACGACATTGAGCAGCATCGACAATATGCGATAATAGCCTTTTTCGGTTATCACTTCGGTCTGGTTAGGCGTGAAGTCTGAAATCACGTTGCCGTTGGCGTCGGCAATAGCGGTGACAAACATCGGGTCGGTACGCATGCCGCGGTTGGCAAATGCGCTGTAGGCCGTCACCATCTCCTTTACGGACACCTCGCACGGGCCAAGGCACAGCGACAGCACGGCAGGCAACTTGTTAGTGATGCCGTAGGAGTGCATGCGCTTCACCAGCTCGGCCGGCGACAGCTGGGCCATGAGGCGAGCCGAAATCCAGTTGTTAGAGTTGGTCAGCGCCCAGCGGATATCGACCATCTCGCCCACGCGGGCATGACCGGCGTTTCGCGGCGACCACGGACGGCCGTTCTCGTCGTAGAACGTTGGCTGCTCGTTGAGCAGCTGGTCGCAGGGCGTGAAGTCGGATTCCATGGCATAGGTGTACAGGAACGGCTTGATGGTTGAGCCTATCTGACGGCGACCCGTCGACACCATGTCATACTGGAAGAATCTGAAATCGGGGCCGCCCACATAGGCCTTCACATATCCGTTGGTGGGATCCATCGACATGAAGCCCGTGCGCAGGAAGCTCTTGGTATAGAGAATCGAGTCGCGCGGCGTCATCACCGTATCCACAGGGCCGTTGTAGCTGAATACAACCATCTCGGCGGGACGGTCGAACTGCGCCATTATCTCCTCCTCGGTCAGGCCTGCGAGGCGGCCTATGCGGTGGCGTTCGCTCTGGCGTATGGCCGTGCGGATGAGTTTGTCGCGGGTGGCGGCGTTCAGCTCGGCCGGATTTGAGGTGTAGGGCGCGGTGGACGAGTGGCGTTTTTCTCTGAAGAACTGCTGCTGCAGCTTTCTCATGTGCTCGTTCACGGCCTCCTCGGCGTAGGTCTGCATGCGCGAGTCGATGGTGGTGTAGATGCGCAGGCCGTCGCTGTAGATGTCATATTTCGTGCCGTCGGGCTTGGGGTTCTTGTCAATCCAGCCGTAGAGGGGATTCGTGGCCCAGGCGATGGAGTCGTCGGTGTATCGCTGCGTGTCCCACGAGGGATAATTGCCGCGCTCGGGGCGGTGGGCGGTGAGATAGCGGCGCAGCTCCTCGCGGAAATACGGGGCCATGCCGTCCTTGTGGTCTACACGGTGGAAGTCGAGCGTGAGCGGGAGCGCCGACAGCGAGTCGAGCTCGGCCTCAGTGAGCATGCCGGCCTTTTCCATCTGCTCGAGCACCACGTTGCGGCGCCCGCGCGTGCGCTCGGCATGTCGCACGGGATTGTAGAGCGAGGGATTCTTCACCATGCCCACCAGCGTGGCGGCTTCCTCTACATTGAGGTCCTTGGCGTCTTTGTTGAAATACACCTTGGCCGCCGATTTGATGCCGACGGCGTTGTACAGGAAGTCAAACTGATTGAGATACATTTTCAGAATCTCGTCCTTGGAGTAGAATCGCTCGAGCTTCACGGCGATCATCCATTCGATGGGCTTCTGTACGGCGCGCGACAGGAAACCGTCGGACGGCGGGGTGTAGAGCTGCTTGGCCAGCTGCTGCGTGAGCGTTGAGCCGCCGCCGGCATTTTTCTGCTGCAATATTACGGTCTTCACCACAGCCCTGACAATGGCCTTGAGGTCTATGCCCGAGTGGTCGAGGAACCGGGCATCCTCCGTCGCCACCAGCGCGTTCACCACATTGGGCGAAATCTCGTCGAGGTCGGCGTACACGCGGTTGCCCGAGTTGCGGAAGTATCGGCCCATCTCCTTGCCGTCGGCCGTATATATGATTGAGGCATACTTGTCCTGTGGATTGCGCAGCTCCTCCACAGGCGGCATATAGCCCACCACGCCGTTATATACAAGGAATAGGAACAGAAGCACCAGCACCGTGCCGATGCCGAATATCCACCACAACGCGCGTGCCACTTTCGAGGCCATCGAGCGTCGGGTTGCCGGCTTGTCGCCGGGAGTGTTTATATCCGGTTGCATGTCTCCGTGTGTCTACGTAAGTATAAGCAATAAAATTATTTGCAAAGATAATCATTCCGTCGCACACCACAAAAATACAAGGTGAAAAGTATATAAATCGACTTTTTGAGTTAATACATGTTAAAACACTTGCACATATCAGTGAAGATGCCTAACTTTGCACCCGTAAAACATCGCGGGATAGAGCAGTGGTAGCTCACTGGGCTCATAACCCAGAGGTCGTAGGTTCGAATCCTGCTCCCGCCACTAAGAGCGCTTCCATACGGAGGCGCTTATTTTTTATATATACCTACTGCGGGGCAGCGGTCCTCGCCGGACTTTTACCGCTGATACACACTGCTATACAAAAAGAGCCATGGCACGCGCCACGACTCCATATCTCATAAGTTATCGCGCCGGCACATACGCATGCCTCATGAAGGCCGCGCCATGCCGGGGAGGGACAGGCGGAGCGCTACGGCTCCGGATGATTTTACTCGGCGGAAACAGATTCGAGGGCCTGGGCTATCTGGTCGGGGCAGGATGTGAGCTTGTTGCCGCAGCGTATGCCGCGAAGCGTGGCCACAACCTCCTCGGCGCGACGGCCGCGGCAAAGAGCCGCGATGCCCTGGAGATTGCCGTTGCATCCGCCGGTGACCTTGAGGTCGGCCACCACTCCATCGTTGACTTCAATCTCAATAAGACGACTGCATGTACCTACGGGAATATACTCGATTTTCATACAACTATAATATTAAAGATTCAGTGTTAACAATATTCTTAATAAAAAACCCTGGTCAGACAATATGCCAATCAGGGTATTAGAAACGTGCTCGAAGCGGGACTCGAACCCGCACGGTCGCAATGACCAAGGGATTTTAAGTCCCTCGTGGCTACCATTACACCATTCGAGCGGTATGGTTTTGCAGGGGCAAAGTTAGAAAATTTTCCCGAATCGGCAAAATCATTATAAAAAAATCACAGGCGCCGGGGTTATTCGACGCCTGCGTGATGAGGTATATTTTACCGTCGGGCGGGAAAATTACTTCTTGCCACGGTTGCCGTAGCGGCTCATGAACTTATCCACACGACCGGCGGTGTCGACGAGTTTCTGCTTGCCGGTGAAGAAGGGGTGCGACGAGCTGGTGATTTCAAGCTTCACCAGAGGATATTCCTTGCCGTCGACTGTGATGGTTTCGCGAGTGGCAATAGTGGAACGTGTTATGAAGATTTCCTCGTTCGACATATCTTTGAACACAACTTCGCGATAGTTGGCAGGATGGAGGTCTTTTTTCATTTTTGTATAACGTTATAACTTTAATATTCAGACGATTTCTTAAACGCTGGTAGGGCGTCCGGTCGTAATGGCCTGCAAATTTACAACTTTTTTGCCAATCCGCCAAGCGATTGATTGTTTTTTATCGAAAACAGCCGCCGATACCATCGCGAATAACGCACTAATAAAGCCTTTATGTCATAAATGTTGTGTCATAAGC
>CAYNXG010000038.1:0-16138 GCA_964401095.1 uncultured Bacteroides sp. | reverse complement strand
ATCAATGGCAGCAGCCGCCGTCGTGGCAACCGCCGTGACATTCGTCGCCGCAGTCGTCGTGGCTGCATCCGCAGCCGCAACCGCCGCCCTGGGCCATCTTGATCTCGTCGGCAGTGGCTTCGCGCACGCTGAGCACCTTGCCCTTGAAGCGTACGTCAGAGCCGGCGAGAGGATGGTTGAAGTCCATTTTCACCTGGGTGGGGGTCACCTCCAGCACGGTGCCGATGATGCGCATGCCGTCGGCGGTCATCATGGGCAGGGCGTTGCCCGGCTTTACCATTTCGTCGTCAAACTTGCCGTCGACTTCAAACACTTCTTTCTCCAGCTCGGCCACATATTCGTCTGAGCGGTTGCCGAAAGCCTGCTCGGCGGTGGCGGTGACGTCAAACTCGGTGCCGGCTTCCTTGCCCTCGATTTCCGATTCGAGCGGAGCCACGAGGCCGCGGGTGATGCCGTAGATGAAGGCTTCGGGGTCTTTTTCGTCGGACTGGTGCACGAGTTCCTCGGTGCCGTCGGGGTTGATTTTATATAAATCGTAGGTGAGTTCCACGTATTTTCCGGGTTCTATCTTTTCCATAATTCCAATAGTTTTTTATTCAAAAGATTAACAAATACCATGCCAAAAGGTTGCGGCCTGCCAAAATGACATGATATCACGCATATTTCTATCACACATATTTATTGTATGATGCTCCGCGCGGGGTGGGGTCGTAGACCACCACGGGCTTGCCGAGGATTCCGCGAAGCAGGGCGGCAAGGTTTTGCCGGGCCTCGGCGCGGGCGCGGGCCACGGTGCCGTTGGCATATACGCGGCGTATCCAGCCGGCGCGCACCTTGTCCTTGATGGCGTTTTCCTCGGCCGTGGTGAAGTGGTCAGAGCCCAGGAACGACGTGTTCCAGGTGTCGATCACCGTGTACGAGTTGTCGTCGGTGGATTCGAGCACGTCGACGCGTTCGGGCGGCAGGGCTATGCGCACGGTGTCGGCCGTCAGGTCGGGGCTGAGATTCTCTATGTCAAAGTTTACCGAGCCTTTCAGCGTCATTTTTGCGAAAATGTTGCGTTTGCCGATATGGCCTTTGACGGGCACCTCGTCGTAAATCTCCATCGAGCACAGCTCCACCATGCCGCGCACCTCCCTGATCTTGGCCTCGCGCATGCGCAGGTCGTCGGCCTCGGGCGATGAATGCCACTGCCACACTATATAGGCTCCGGCGGCCGCTATGGCGGCCACGAGCAGGAGTTTCAGCACTGTCAGAATTTTCATATTCGTGGTTTTTTCAGCGATATAGGGTAGGGGTATGCTCTCATTATCTGAAACTTACCGATGCCGTGTATCCGGCAGCGGCGGCCAGCGATTCTATGTAGGTGCGGGCCTTGGCGCGTGCGCGGTCCACGAGGGTAGCGCGGAAGGTGTCGTTGCTCTCCACCTCCTCTTTGATGCGCGTGTTCATGCGCTCCTTTATGGCGGCGCGCTCGCGGGCGTCGATGTCCGAGCGCATGCCCGTCACACGGTAATGCTCTTCGCGCAGCTCTATGTCGCGGCCTGCGAAACGTGTCTGCACGGGCGGCAGCTTCACCGACACGTGTCGGCGCTCGCGGTCGACGCTGATGTCCTCGGGCTGCAGGTCCGACATGTCGATATACGCCTGCAGGTATGTGTCATAGGAATAGGCTGCCACGCGGTCGCCTATCTTGAGCGACGACAGCAGGGCGCCGGCGCTCTGTTTCAGGCCGCGGGCCTCGGCGAGGGTCATGTCGTCGACGGTGGCCATCTTGGATATCGACATGGATGCCAGTACGATACGGTCAACCGACCGCAGCTCGGAGTAGAGCCGTGTGTCCTCTCCGTCGCTGCGGCTGCATGCCGCAGCGGCCATCGCGATGGCCGCTGCGACGATGATTCTTGCAGTCATTCCCATTTATATTCTGATATTTATTTTACAAATACGAGGTATCCGCCGGCGGGGAGGGTCTTGGGCAGCTTGTCGGCGCCGGTGAACAGCTCGGTGGCGCCGTCGAGGCGCGGAGCCTTCTTGAACAGCTTCTGCTCGGTGGAGCCGAGGTTGGCTATGGTGAGCACGTTGCCGCGGCGGAAGGCGATTACGTCGGGCGAGGCGGTGGCGATGCGCTCTACGGGCGCGCCGTTGCCGGCAGCCAGTTCGGGGCGGGTGTGGCGCAGATTGTTGAGGGTCTTGTAGAAGGCGGCTACGTCTTGTCCGGCGTCCCAGCGGGGCTGCTCGTCCTTCTCGAAGAATTCAAAGGCGCGGTCGAGGCCCACTTCCTGGCCGGTGTAGATGAGCGGCATGCCCGGCAGGGTGTAGGTGAGCACGGCGAAGGCGGCCTGAAGGTTGCCGAGGCGTTCAAACTCGGTGCCTTCCCACGAGTTGAGGTCGTGGTTGGTAATCATGTTCATGAGGTAAGAGCCTGCGGGATATACTGATGCCTCGCGGTCGAGCTCGGTGAAGATGTCGGCGGCATGTGTTTCGGGGAATTCCTTCACCTTGCCGTCGGTGCCCTTGAAGGTGTACTGACCCGACGTGGCGGCGATGGCGCTGAACAGGTCTTTCATGGGCCAGTTGTAGTCCATGTCGAAGGCATGTTCGAGCAGCTCGGGCTCGGTGGCCTCGGCCAGCATGAATATCTCGGGCTTCACGGCCTCGAGGGCCTTGCGGTTCTCGTTCCAGAAATCCACGGGCACGCGTCCGGCCACGTCGCAGCGGAAACCGTCGATGTCGGCCTCGCGCAGCCAGTAGGTCATGGCGTCGGTCATGGCGCGGCGCATCTGCGGGTTGGAATAGTCGAATTCGTACACGTCGGTCCAGTCAAAGGGGCCGAACATCTTGCCCTGCGCGTCGCGCTTGTAATAGTCGGGATGTGTGCGCACCCAGGCGTTGTCGCGGCCCGAGTGGTTGGGCACCCAGTCGATTATCACCTTCATGCCCAGCTTGTGGGCGTTGTCCACGAGGGTGCGGAAATCGTCGATCGAGCCGAATTCGGGATTGGTGCCCTTGTAGTCGCGCACGGCGTAGTACGAGCCCAGCGTGCCCTTGCGGCCGTCCTCCGATATGGGATGGATGGGCATGAACCACAGGATATCCACGCCCAGGTCGCGGAGGCGGGGCAGGTGGGTGTTGAATTCTTCAAACGTGCCGGTGGGAGTGGCCTGGCGCACGTTCACTTCGTATATGACGGCGTTTTCGCTCCATTCGGGATGCTTTACGGTGGTGGAGTCGGGCGTTGCCCATGCAGACGAGGCGGCCAGCGAGGCCACGGCGCACATTATAAGTTTTTTCATGGAATTATTTGTTTTTTATGGTTATTGTAAGTATGACGGAAATCATGATTATTTGCCGGTCTTTTCCCAGCGGTAGAGACGGTCGGAGGGGCGTATCTTGGCGGGCACGGGAATCGAGAAGGCGTCGCCCTTGACGGCCTTATCCACGCTGCGGCAGCCCACCTGTATGTCCTCCACGGTGATCATGAGCGCGCCGGTGGTGGGGCCGGTTATCACCACCTCGTCGCCCACGCGGAGCTCGCCGGCTTCCATGAAGAACTCGCCCACGCCCAGGCGCGAGTAGTACTTCACGCCCTTGGCGGCATATTGCTTGACACGCGTGGCCGAGGAGCCGTATTTGCCCGACCATTCGCCCAGGCGCTGTCCCAGGTAGTATCCGTCCCAGAATCCGCGGTTGAAGATTCGTCCCAGGCGTTCGTCCCAGCCGGCCACGAGGTCGGCGCCGTATGTGCCGTCGGCTATGGCCTCGATGGCCTCGCGATAGCAGCTCACCGCCGTGGCCACGTACTCGGGGCCGCGTGCGCGGCCCTCGATCTTGAACACCTCCACTCCGGCGTCGATCATGCGGTCGAGGAAGTGGATGGTCTTCAGGTCCTTGGGCGACATTATATACTTGTTTTCTATTTCGAGCTGTTCGCCGGTCTCCAGGTCGGTGACGCTGTAGCCGCGGCGGCATATCTGTGTGCAGGCGCCGCGGTTGGCGCTCGAATTCATCTGATGGAGCGACAGATAGCACTTGCCCGACACGGCCATGCACAGGGCGCCGTGGCAGAACATCTCGATCTTCACGAGCTCGCCGCGGGGGCCGCGAATGTCTTGGTCGACGATGGCGCGCCGGATGTCGGCCACGCGGTCGAGACTCAGCTCGCGCGCCAGCACCACCACGTCGGCCCACTGCGAGTAGAACTTTACGGCCTCGATGTTGGAGATGTTGCACTGGGTGGAGATATGCACCTCCACGCCCTTTGAGCGGGCGTAGGTTATGGCGGCGATGTCCGAGGCGATGATGGCCGATATGCCCGACGTGGCCACGGCGTCGATGATGTCGCGCATGCGGGCCATGTCGTCGTCATATATTATGGTGTTGACAGTGAGATAGGACTTTACCCCGGCTTTGTCGCATATGTCGGCGATGCGGCGCAGGTCGTCGAGGGTGAAGTTGGCGCTCGAGCGCGAGCGCATGTTGAGGCCCTCCACGCCGAAGTACACCGAGCCGGCGCCGGCCGAGATAGCGGCGGCCAGCGAGTCGTAGCTGCCCACCGGGGCCATTATTTCGTATTTTTTCTGCACTTTGTCTATTATTATATTAGTATAAACACCAAAAGCCCGACAGGCATACTACCTTCGGGTCATGGTGTATTGTATTGAAGTCGCGCGACTGTTATTCGTTGACGGGAGCTGCTGCGGGAGCCTCGGCGGGTGCGGGAGTTGCAGCGGGTGCTTCGGCGGGGGTGGCTGCGGGAGTGGCAAACTCGTTGCCGGCAGGCATTGCGGGGGCGGGTGCGGTGCTCTGGGTGCGGATGGCGGTGCCGTCGCTCACCTTGGGCATCGTGTAGGCCGAGGCTATTGACAGCACTACGATCAGGGCTGCCAGGGTCCAGGTGGTCTTTTCCAGGAATGAGTTGGTCTGACGGACGCCCATCACTGATGATGCGTTGCCAAACTGCGACGACAGGCCGCCGCCCTTCGATTTCTGTACAAGCACGATGCCGATGAGAAGAATCGACACGATAACAGTCAATACGATAATTACTACGTACATTTTTATTAGAATATGTAAGATTTGGTTTCGGTTATTGCTCCGTGTCGCGCTTTGCGAGACGTTGATTTATAATCAATTTCTGCAGGAAGCGCAATTGGTCTGCAAAGTAAACACTTTTTTTCGGATAATTCAAGCTTAAATTAGTTATAATTTCATAAGCGCGCTCATATCGGCCCTGTTTTATGAAAATTTTGGCCAGACTTTCGCTCAGGAGGGTGTCTGGAGCGGGCGGAGGCGCCGCCGTCTTGGGTTTGGCGGGGTGGGGCGCCGGTGCGGGCGCGGGGGCCTGTGTGGCTGCTGCTGCGGCCGGCTCGTCGCCGGGCAGGGGGCTGTCGTTCCTGCAGCCCTGCGAGGCCAGGAAGGCGTCGATGAGATTGTCCTGCCAGTCGTCGCCGGCGGCCTTGGCGGGGGCGGCGGTGTCGCGGGCCAGCTGCTCGGCATAGTCGGGTACGGGATTGAAAATCATGCGCTCCAGCAGGGCGTCCTCCTCGGCCGACTGGTGGCCGTAGGTCTCGAGGAAGGTGTCGATGGTGCTCTCTGTCGAGGGCTTCATGATGCGCGGTGCCGGCGGGTAGAATGTGGCGAAGTCGAGCCCCGAGGGGTCAACGTACTTCACCAGCATGCCGTCGCTGCCGCCGTAGAGGGCCACGCGGGCGCGGAAATCGGCCCGCTCGCCGTCGGTGAGGGTGGGGCCGGCATATTTGAGCAGGATGGCCGGCGCCAGGGCCGAGGCGGGCCAGTCGCGGCATGCCCGGCGCAGCTCGGCGAAGTCGTCGGGCGTCAGGGCCTCGGGGGTCTCTGCGGCTTTCTTGATGATGTCGGCGGGTTGGCTCATATTCAGGGTGTTACCAGTTGCCGAGGGTGGCGTTGAAAATCAGCTCTACCAGCTCCTTGGATATCTGCTGGCACAGGTCGTCCTGCACGTCGGTGAGCATGAGCGTGGCGTCGAAGTCGCGGTAGGCCGAAAATGACTGGTCGAGGTTGTTCTTGTCGTTTTTATTGTCGGTGTATTTCACTCTCACGGTGATGGTGAGACGGGTCTGCGATGCGAAGGCGTCCTCGGTCACCGCCTGGGGCGACAGGGCGTAGCCGGTGATTTCGCCCTCGATCTCGAGGTCGGAGGCGCCGTCGGTGGTCTGCAGGCGCGTGTTGCGGTCGATATAGTTGAGCAGCTCGTTCTCGAACGTCTGCTGCAGGGGCGGGTACACCAGCGACGCGCGGATGGGAAACTCGCTCACGTGCACGGTCTTGTACACTGTGTAGTCGAGCGCCGAGCCGTTGAGGGTGTACGTGGGCACGCACGAGGCTATCACGGCTGCCGCCGCCAGGGCCAGCACGGCCAGCATCTGTCTCCATTTATTCCAGATCATATTCCTTGATTTTGCGGTAAAGGGTGCGTTGCGATATTTTCAGCTCCTCGGCGGCCGCCTTGCGGTGGCCGTTGTGGCGGGCGAGGGCGCTGCGGATGGCCTCGCGCTCGCGCTCCTGCAGGGTCTGCGGGCGCGACGCGGCGGGGTGGGACGAGTGTACGGGCTCTTCGGAATAGTCTGTAAACTCCTCCTCGTATGTTTCCGCGGGGCGGTATGACACGGGCATGGCGGTGTTGTCGGCCGTCAGAATCTCGGGCAGCGACACGCCCTGGCCGGGCTTGTCAATCTCGAACGAGTCGAAGCCGGCCATCTTGCCGCCGATGTGCACGTCGGAGTGCCGGCCTATGCGGCTCTCGAGGTCGTCGATGCGCGATTGCAGCTTCACTATCAGGCTCATGAGCATCTCGCGCTCGTTCTCGTAGGTGTGCGCGCGATCTATGACGGCCGGGGCCATCACGGCGGCATTGTCGGGCAGATAGGGCCGCAGCACGGCGCTGTCCACCTCCTTGCCGGCCTCGAACAGGGCCATCTGCTCCACCACGTTCTTGAGCTGGCGCACGTTGCCGGGCCAGCGATAGCGCTGCATCATGGCGCGGGCGTCGTCGGTGAGGGTGATCTGGGGCAGGCGCCAGCGCTCGGCAAAGTCTACGGCAAACTTGCGTGCCAGCAGATTTATGTCGTTGCCGCGGTCGCGCAGCGGCGGTATGCCTATCTGCACGGTCGACAGCCTGTAGTAGAGGTCTTCGCGGAAGCGGCCCTCCTCAACGGCGCGCAGCATGTCCACGTTGGTGGCTGCCACGATGCGGATATTGGTCTTCTGCACTGTCGACGAGCCCACCTTCAGGAACTCGCCCGTCTCCAGCACCCTGAGCAGGCGTGCCTGGGTGGTGAGGGGCAGCTCGGCCACCTCGTCGAGGAATATCGTGCCTCCGTCGGCCTCCTCGAAGTAGCCCTTACGCGAGGCCACAGCCCCCGTAAAAGCCCCTTTCTCGTGGCCGAAAAGCTCCGAGTCGATGGTGCCCTCGGGGATGGCGCCGCAGTTTACGGCTATGTATTTGGCGTGCTTGCGCGGCGAATATGCATGTATGATTTTGGGGAAGAATTCCTTGCCCGTGCCGCTCTCGCCGGTAATGAGCACCGACAGGTCGATGGGAGCCACGCGCAGCGTGCGCTCCACCGCGGCGGTGAGCGCCGGAGCATTGCCCACGATGCCAAACCGCTGCTTGGCCTGGAGCACCTCGGCCGACTGTCGGGCGGGCATTACTTCCATTTTCTCATCTCGTAGGTTTTGGATTTGAGCCATTCGCCGAATTCCTCGAGCGAGCCCTGATGCTTCTGCTGTTCCTCCACGCTGATGGGGTCGCCCACCGATATGTGGATGGTGGTGTTGCACTTGCGCCACACCTCAGAGGGGAGCCTGAGCGTGCGCAGCTGCCAGCACACCACGCCCAGGAAGTTGAACATGGCCGAGTTGGAGCCGTGGAAATAGATGGGAATCACGGGCACCTTGAGCTGCTCTATGAGGCGGATGATATTGGGCTGCCAGGGGCGGTCTTCGAGCCGGCCTTTCCAGTTGAGCTTTGACATGGCGCCGGCGGGGAAGAAGCCTATTGGCTGTCCCTTGCGCACCTGCATTATGGCCTGCTTTATGCCGCGCACCGACACCGCCTTTTTCTCCGGGTCGTCGCTGGCCGTCTGGTCTACGGCGATAAAGTTGGGGCGCATGGCGGTGATGCGGTTAAGTATCATGTTGACCATCACCTTGTATTCGGGCCTGCGCGAGGCTATGATATGTATGAGCGATATGCCGTCGAGGGCGCCGAAAGGATGGTTGGAAACGGTTATGAACGCGCCTTCGGGCAGGTTGTCGAGCACCTTCTCGTTGTCGATGCGCAGCTTTATGTTGAAGTCGTCGAGTAGAAATTTGACAAACTCGGGGCCGGGGTGGTCGAATCCGCGCGAATGTACATCGTTCACCTTGTCGACACGCAGCCAGTGGAGGGCTTTATCCACCAGTTTCTCGTGTCCCTTGAGGCGGGGAACCATCTCAATGACGTCGTCGACATCGAGCACCGTGCGTTTTACGGGCTTTGCGGCGGAATCGGTCTTATTGTCTTCACTCATGGTTTTCAGAGCGTAAATTTATGTTCTGGTTATACTTTAGCTTACAAAATTAGCTATTTTTTCCGACATATCCCCCGCCCGCCCCAAAATTATCTGAAAATCCCCGCCTCCTTAAGGTCTGAAAGACCGAATGTACGCTCAAATTTTGTAACTTTGTATTGTTGTTATATAGGATAAAAACCTTTGAGATATGAGAACCGCAAACATACCTTTGGAGGAAATATTCAATGAGATACCGAGGGAGAAGCGTGAGGAAACCCGCCTGTCTTTCGCCATATCCAACAAACTCGACGCCCTTATGAAAGAGCGCGGGCTTAACCGAAAACAGCTTGCCGAGGCCATGGGAAAACGCCCCAGCGAAGTTACCCGCTGGCTAAGCGGCGAGCATAATTTCACCATCTCAACCCTTGCCATGCTTTCCACTTTCTTCGGAAAATCGATTATCACGGTGTAGCCGTGTCACAGGATTTGCCGGATGAGCCGTTTTTTGTTGTAATAAGCTGATATATAGTTGACAATCAAATAATTTGCGCGGATAGTAATTATTTGCTAATTTTGCATATTGCTAACAAAATTTTGTTGTCATATTTAAATAATTCCGGTTTAAGGAAAATTATTATGAAAAAACTGTTTTTCTCGCTGTGCCTGGCTATGGTTGCATCGGCTTTCACGCCGGCCGTGGCCCAGCTGAATCTCGGCCGCGCCATTAAGGCAGGCTCGTCGGCCGTAAAGGCCGTTACGCTCACCGACGACCAGATGGTGAATTATGTCAAGGAGTATATCACATGGATGGACGAGCATAATCCCGTGCTGCCCGCCGGCGATCCTTATGTAGAGCGCCTTACCCGCCTCACCGAGGGCCTCACCGACGTGGAGGGCATGCCTCTCAACTTTAAGGTGTACAACGTGGTGGATGTCAACGCCTTTGCCTGCGCCGACGGCAGCATCCGCGTATTTGCCGCGCTGATGGATGTGATGACCGACGACGAGCTGCTGGGCGTGATCGGCCATGAAGTGGGCCACGTGGCACACAAGGATTCCAAGAAGGCGTTCAAGCAGGCCCTGCTCACCTCGGCCCTCAAGGACGGCATCGCCTCTACCGGCGGAGTAGCCGCCGCCCTCACCGACTCGCAGCTCGGCTCGCTGGGCGAGGCACTGGCTGGCGCCACATATTCGCAGAAACAGGAGCGTGCCGCCGACGATTACGGCTACGAGTTCCTCAAGAGCCACGGCAAGAATCCCCGCGCCATGGCCGCGTCATTCCTCAAACTCAAGGAGCTTCAGGGCGATGCCAAGTCGTCGAAGCTGAATCAGCTGTTCTCGTCGCACCCCGATCTCGACAGCCGCATCAAGCGCATGAACGAGCGTGCCGACAAGGAGAATATGCCCCGCTGAACGATATATATCTGAGCCGGCCCCCGCACCGTTGGAGGCCGCGGAAATCAAAAACGACAGGTCGCATGATTGCAGGCCTGTCGTTTTCTTTCCCTGTGCGAATCAGAGGAGAAAGACGGTGTCAGAGATACTTGTCTCCGTAGTTCAGTTTGGCATCGTTGACCATCTGTTTGATGCGCTGTTCCTCGGCCTTGGGGCAGATGAGCAGCACATCGCCGGCGTCGGCGATGATATAGTCGGTGAGTCCGTCCACCACGATGAGCTTGTCGTCCTTCACGGCGAAGATATTGCCCGTGGAGTTGTAGGCCAGTACCTGGCAGCGCTGAGTCACGTTGCCGTCGCGGTTCTTGGGCGATATGTCGTAGAGCGAGCTCCATGTGCCCAGGTCGTTCCAGCCGAAGCTCACGGTCTCCACGTACACGTCGGTGGCGCGCTCCATCACGGCATAGTCGATAGAGATGCTGACGCAGCCGGGATAGGCCTGTGCTATGAATTCGCGCTCGCGGGGCGTGTTCATGTCGGCGCGGCCGCTCTCGAAGACGGCGGCCAGGTCGGGGGCACACTCGTTGAGGTCGCGGATGATGACCGACGCGCGCCACAGGAAGATGCCCGAGTTCCAGAAAAATTCGCCCGTGCGCAGGAATGTGCGGGCCAGCTCTATGTCGGGCTTTTCGGTGAAGGTCTTCACTTTGTGGAAGTTGCCGCCGGCGCTGTCGCCCACCTGTATGTAGCCGTATCCGGTCTCGGGGCGGGTGGGGGAGATGCCCAGGGTGAGCAGGGCGTCGTGTTTCTCGATAAACTCGAAGCCGTCGACAATGCTCTTTTCAAATTCTTTCTCGCGGGTGATGAGGTGGTCGCTGGGCGTCACGATGATCGAGGCTTCGGGGTCAATGGCGGCTATGTGGTAGGCGGCCCATGCCAGGCAGGGCGCGGTGTTGCGCCGGGCGGGTTCGAGGAGTATCTGGCTGTCGTCGAGGTCGGGCAGCTGCTCCTTTACCTTTTTGGCATACAGGGCGTTGGTGAGGATTATGATATTTTCCTTAGGCACTACGGGCAGGATGCGGTCATAGCTCATCTGCAACAGCGAGCGGCCGGTGCCGAGAAAGTCGATGAATTGCTTTGGCAGGGTGGTGCGGCTGTAAGGCCAGAAACGCGAGCCTATGCCGCCACACATTATTACGCAAAATCTATGCGAGGTATTCATGAGATAGGGTCAGGTAATTGATGCGCTAATATACGCACTTTTTATGAATATGTCAAGTTAACGGTGCAGGGTTTAAGTAATCTTAAGATTTAATCTGTCATATACGACCCCCGAGGCGCCGAACGAGGCCTTGTAGGAATACAGGCCCTCGTTGAGCACGCGGCCGCCGTCTTCGTTGGATGTGCCGAAGTCGACATATCTCTGTCCGGGCGCGGCGCCGGCGGCCAGCGAGGCGTAGAGGGGTGTGAGCAGGTGGCGCCGGCGCCCCTCGGCCGTGGTGGCCGTGTACTGGCAGTGGCGCACGGTGGCGGTGTCGTACACGCATATCCCGGCCTCCATGACGCCCGCGAGCATCGTGGCATAGAACCGTATCGACTCGGGAAAGCGCGAGTGGAGCATCACCAGCTCGTCGGCGCTGTGCACCGGGGCGGCGTCGTGGCGCTCGGCCAGGCAGGCCGAGAGCAGGGCGTGGAAGGCGCGGATATCGGCCTCGGAGGTCAGCTCCACGGTCTCCGCGCCGGCCGCGGCGGTGCGCCGCAGCTTGCTGCGCTGTATCGAGTCGGGCCCGGGATTGGCGCGCAGGTCTATGGCGGCCGATATGTTGCGCCCGGCCGTCACGGCGCCGTGGCGCCACAGGGCGTATAGGGCCTCGTCTGACGGCGCCTCGGCATAGATCGACGGCAGGGGCTTGTAGTCGATGGCGGTGACGCCCGCCCCGCGGCACCATTCAATCCATTCGGCGGTAAGCTCCATTACGGCGGGGCAGTCGATGTGGCGGCGGGGCAGTATCCAGCCGCCGTAGGTGAGGCCGCCATGCGAGTGCAGCACGCCGTCGGCGGTGATATTGGCCGGCAGCATGGCCGCGGGCTTGCCGCGGTGGAGCGCCACCAGCGAGCAGTCGGCAAATCGGTCGGCGTGATAGTCCATGTAGCCGCGCCGGAAGAGGAATGTCGAATTGCGCGCGGCGTCGACAAATTCGTCCCACAGGCCGGCCATGGCGGGGTTGTAGCGTTGTATTTCCCAGTGGCTCATCGGTTGTCGTTTTTTAAAGAATCGCCCTCGGCGCGTTGCAGGAACGGCCCGGGGTACAGGCTGTCGGCGCGTTGCAGCAGAGGAGCGGCTTCGTCGCGGCGGCCTTTGATTTCCAGATAGTTGCCCAGGTAGAGCAGGGCGTCGAGGTTGTCGGGGTCGATGGCCAGCACCCGGCGCCACGTGGCGGTGGCCTCGGCGTCGCGTCCGGCCAGCAGGCAGCCGCGGGCCAGGAGGTTGAGGTATTCGGTGGACTCCGGCAGGCCGGCGAGCATCAGCGACGCATAGTGCATCATCATGGGCCCGTCGCAGCGGAAGGTGTAGTATTCCAGCAGCTCGTTGTCGAGGGCGCGCCGCATCCAGGGCATGGCCTCGGCGAGGGTGTGCAGATACCGGCCGTAGCTGTCGCCGCGGCCTATCGAGAAGTCGGTGGCGCGCACGGCCTCGAGCACTTCGGCCAGTCCCAGGCCGTGGCTCATGGCGCGCTCCATGAGGTCGACGGTGGCGGCCGTGTCGCCCGTCATCTGCGAGGCCACGATGGCGCGGGCATAGGGGCGCAGGGAGTCGGGCCGCTCGCGTATCATCAGCTCGTACATGGCGGCGGCGCTGGGCCATTCCTGCCATTGGAACGAGCGGTCGGCGCGGATGCCCGTGGCCTCGTAGCGGTCGGCGGCGAGGGCGCCCGCCGACAGGGCCAGTATTATAAGTGACAGCAGTGATTTTCTCATGTCGCTCAGTATTTGAATGAGCTGCCGCCGAGAAATTCGCGCAGCAGCGACGTCGACGGTATCATGCGCAGGTCGATGGAATTGAAATAGCTGAGGAATTTCAGCAGGCGATAGGCCTCGGAATACTCCACCACGTCGTGGGGCACCTTCTTGAGAATCGGCTCGGCGAAGTCCTTCATCACGCCCAGCTCGTAGAGCAGCGAGGAATTGAACGTAGCGTCGGCGTTTTCCTGATAGGGGAATATCCATGTCTCCTCGCCGCGGCGCACGCTGGGCCAGCGGCGGATGGTCTCCACGGCTGATGTGCCGCGATACTTGTGGTCGCGGATTATGCGGCGCAGCAGGCGGTTGTCGGTGGTCGGGATCCAGTTGTGGTTGTCGATGGTGATGGTGGTGAGGGCCGATACGTACACCCTGAATTTCATGCGCTCCTCGATGTTGGCGGTGAGGCCCGGGTTGAGGCCGTGGATGCCCTCGATGAGCAGGATAGAGCCGGGGCCCAGCTTCAGGGTGTTGCCCTTGTACTGGCGGCGGCCTGTCTCGAAGTTATATGTGGGCAGGGCCACCTCCTCGCCGTCGAGGATGGCGTTGAGGTCGCGGTTGAATTGTTCCAGGTCGAGGGCGTAGAGCGATTCGTAGTCAAAGTCGCCCGTGTGGTCGACGGGTGTGTGCTCGCGGTCCACGAAGTAGTTGTCGAGCGATATAAGACAGGGATTCAGCAGGTTGGTCATGAGCTGAATGGCCAGGCGCTTGGTGGTGGTGGTCTTGCCCGACGACGACGGGCCGGCGATGAGCACTATGCGCGCGCCGCCTTCGCGGTATCGGCGTGTGATTTCGTCGCTGATGCGTGCCAGGGCCTTCTCGTGCAGGGCCTCGGCCACGTTGACCAGGTCGTTGGCGCGGCGGGCCTCCACCATGGCGTTGAGGCTTCCCACGTTGCACACACCCACTATGCGGTTGAAATCAACATAGTCGGTGAACGCGCGGTACATCTTCTCCTGCGTGACATGCGCGGGCGGCATGTCGGGGTTGTCGCGGTCGAATCCCACCAGCAGGAAGCCCTCTTTGAATGGTCTCAGCTCCCACACGCGCAGCATGCCCGTGCGCGGCGCAAGGGTGCCGTAGTAGCTGTCGGCGATGCCGTCGAGGGTGTAATATGTGGTGTAGAGCTGGTGGGAGGTGCGCAGCAGCTCCACCTTGTCGTCGAGTCCCTGGGCCTCGAACAGCGGAATCACGTCTGATGTGAGGGCCTCATGGATCTCGAAGGGCAGGTCGCGCTCCACAATGGAGCGCATCTCGGCGGCGATGGCGTCGACGAGCGAGGGGGTGCAGGTGATGTCGCGGCCCAGGCGGCAATAGTAGCCGCGCGATATCGAGTGCTCGATGCTCAGGGTGGCCTCGGGCACCACGCGCGACACGGCGCGGTAGAGCACCATGCACAGTGACCGTATGTAGGCGCGCTCGCCCGACGGATTGGCCGTTGACAGGAATTCCACCATCTTTGGCTGGAATATATTGTAGGCCAGGGGTTCGTTTTTATTGTTCACGCGCGCGCATATAGGCTCGAAGCCCAGCTCGGGCGCCAGCAGGCGGCTTATCTCGAGCAGCGAGGCGCCGCCTTCAACCTCCATGTATCTGCCGAGGTTCTTGCAGTATATCTTTATAAGGGTCATTTTCAGTCGGGTAGGGGTATGTGTGTTTTATGTAAGCCTGAAGCTCATGCGGTGGAGGGGGCAGGGGCCGTTCTCGGCTATGGCGGCGCGGTGGTCGGCGGTGGGATAGCCCTTGTTGGCGGCCCAGCGGTAGGCGGGGTATCGGGCGTCGAGCTCGGCCATGATGCGGTCGCGGGTGGTCTTGGCCAGGATGGATGCGGCGGCGATGTTGGCCAGGCGGGCGTCGCCCTTCACCACGGTGGTGTGGGGCACGTCGCCGTAGGGCTTGAAGCGGTTGCCGTCGACGACGATGGCGCCGGGCTGCACGCCGAGGGCGCGCAGGGCGCGGTGCATGGCCTCGATGGAGGCGTTGAGGATATTCATGTCGTCGATCTCGGCGGGCGAGCAGATGCCCGTGGCCCAGGCCACGGCGTCGCGCTCGATGATGGCGCGCAGCTCCTCGCGGCGCTTTTCCGACAGCTTTTTCGAGTCGGTGAGCCCCGCCAGGGCGTAGCCGTCGGGGAGGATGACGGCGGCGGCCACCACGGGGCCGGCCAGGCAGCCGCGGCCCGCCTCGTCGCAGCCGGCCTCGAGGACGCCTTCACAGAGGCACGAGGGCAGGATTATGGTGGAGGTGCGGGCCATGGTCATGACAGGAACTGGCAGTTGAGCACGGCCTCCACGAAGAACAGTTTCAATATCGCGTCGCGCTTCACCACGATATCGTCGTAGGCTGGATTCTCGCTGTGCAGAATCACCTTGTCGGGGTCGTCGTGGCAGGGCTTGATGATTTTCACCATGCGGTAGTCCTCGAGCTGTACGAGGTAAATCGAGCCCCACATGATCACCGACGGGTCGTTGATGGGCCTGATGGATATGAAGGCGCCGTTGGCCACGCGCGGCTCCATGGAGTCGCCGGAAACCCTTATGATGGGATTCTTGCTGTCGAGCTGGGGCATGTCGATATAGCCCATGATGTTCTCGGCGGTGAACTGGCGGCTCAGGGGCGTCACGCCGGCTGTGGCGTCGATGTCGTAGACGGGCGCGCCCGCGGGCTTGTGGCACACGGTGACGGTGGTGTCGCCCAGGTTGGGCGCGTTGTGCGGCTCGTTCTTGCCGAAAGGCACGCCTGTGCCCGAGGCAAACCATGCCTTGGATACGTTGAGATTCACCACCACGCGGTTGACAAACTGCTCGGTGATGGGCATCTTGTCGGCGAGAATTTTCGACATGCTCGACGGGTCGATGTTTATGAGCCGGGCAAACTGGGCCTGGGTCTTGTGGGATATCTTCACCAGGTATTTGAGCCGGTCGAGGATGGTGGCGGATTCCTCGGGCAGGTTTATTTCTTCTATAAGAGTTGGCATGAGTTCTTATTTTTGGCAAAGATACAATTTTTTGTGATATTTTCTACCTTTTTTCTATTTTTAATGTAAAAGGCCGTGAATGTCCCGGCATCGTTTATAACGGCGGGGGAGTCCGATGGGTTCATATGTCTGTTAAATTTGGCTCGTATTGCTGTTAAATAACGTGAGTTCGACGAAATTTAAATAGCTGAAAAATTGGTGATTAGCGATA
>CAYNXG010000037.1:0-16208 GCA_964401095.1 uncultured Bacteroides sp. | reverse complement strand
ATATTATATGTTCTTTGCTTGGGGGATAACAACGATTCTTATCCCGAACTCGCGTCCATAATCTCCGTCGCAACAGTAGACACGAAAATTTCAATTGTGCGCCTCAGTCAACTATGGCAACTATTTATGGTTGCAAATTGAAAATGCAACCGAATTTAGTTGCAGTCGTCAATAATAATGCCTATATTTGCACAAAATTTCAGATTATGAAAATTGGAGCGATACTAACCGGTGATATTGTGGATTCCACGAAAATGCATGTAGAGGAACGTAACTCAATGTTGCGAATGTTGCAATCTTTGCCTGAATTGCTGTCACCGGTGACAGCAATCGATTTAGAGATTTTTCGTGGGGACAGTTTTCAGATAAGGGTCGTAAATACGATTGATTCATTAAAGGTTGCACTCGCCATACGCGCCCATATCCGTTCCTTTAAGTTTGCCGAGTATAAGCGCCAATGGGATGCCCGCATATCAATTGGGATCGGGACTGTGGATTATGAGAACGGTACTCTTGCCATGAGTGACGGCGAGGCGTACAGAGCCTCAGGCAGAGGGCTTGATGCCATCGGTAAGTGTCGGCTGATTGTGGAGACGCCTTGGGAAGAAGTCAACAAGGAGCTGCGTGTCTCTACTGCTTTTGCCGACGACATCGTTTCAGGGTGGACACAGAGCCAGAGCCGTGTCATGTTTCAAAGTCTTATAACCGACATAAGCCATGCAGAAATAGGTTGTTTGCTCGGCATTACACGGCAGATGGTTGACAAAGCTCTGAGAGCAGGCAAAGAAGAATTGATGACTCTATATATCAACAGATACGAGGAACTTATTAAAAACCGACTTTGATGAACACAATTATTCTCATAAAACTCATTGCGGCACATCTGACAGGAGATTTTCTCCTTCAGAGTGACAGAATGTGTGCCGATAAATTCTCAAACAATTACACCGCAAGATACAAGGCTCTTATATTTCATGCATTTGTTCAGGCGGCGTTAGCATACTTCTTCGTCGCTCAATGGAAGTGTTGGATTATACCGGCAGTGATTGGTGTCAGCCATTTCGTGATAGATCTGGTCAAAACGATGAGTCGTCGGAAAGACTTCACATGTCTAATATACGACCAGTTTGCTCATTTATGCGTAATTATTGGCTTGTGGTGGTTTGTTTTTGCAAGAATGACTCAAGTCGATATGGCTGATGAAATCTTTTCATCACATATCTGGCTCATCGCCACGGGATATATCGCCGTGCTTGCACCCGCTTCAATTTTGATAAAATCCTTTATCGAATTTGAAAAATGGATGCCGGCAGAAGCCTCGTCTCAAGGTTTGCCAAACGCTGGCAAGTGGATTGGGTATCTTGAAAGAATACTGATTCTGACATTCATATTCACAGACAATATTGAAGGCATAGGCTTCTTATTGGCGGCGAAGTCTGTTTTCAGATTCGGGGAACTGAACAAATCCAAAGACATAAAGATTACGGAGTATGTGCTGATAGGCACATTCGCCAGTTTTACAATCGCCATACTGATTGGCTTTGGTATTGACTGGCTCACAGGCATGTATTTTGAGTAATTTAGTAAACTAATGAAACTGAACACAACCGCGAAAAAGGCTATATCGGCTATCCTATTGTTATTGCTGATGTCCGGTATGTATGGAGCGGTCATAGCCCTCTGCAACCGGTATCTGCGCCGTCATGAACTCCTTTCACCGATAAGCAAATTCGTTCTAATAGCCTTGTTGGTAATAGGTTTCTATCTTATCTACAAATGGTTCAGCAGAAGAATTGATGATTTATCCAAGAAAAAAGCAGATTATGAATGATGAGTATGAGGACTACGGCGAAAATACCGTTGGAGATATGATGACCGATTACGATTATCATATCAACACGGGTGAATTGCCGGAACTGTTCGATGAAGAATCGGTTGACGACTATATCGCCAACCTCAATGCCCGGGATTGAAATGAATGTCAAGTTGTTAATAAAAAGAATATTGCTCGGTTTGGCTGTGCTTTTGCTATTGGTGGCAGGCTTTACCATATATGCCAATGTAAGAGTGGTACAAGCAGCTAAAGAGCACATATACTATGATGTGGATTCCATTCCATACAACAAAGTCGCTTTGCTATTGGGCACAAATCCATTGAACAAGCGGGGACGCCCCAATTCGTATTTTACCAACAGAATAAAGACTGCTGCGGAACTATATCATGCGGGCAAGGTCGATTTCATAATCGCAAGCGGTGACAACCACATAAAGGAATATGATGAACCGACGGCTATGCGCGATTCCCTTATGGCTCATGGTGTTCCTGAAGAGAGGATAATCCTCGACTTTGCCGGATTCAGGACACTCGATTCCGTAGTAAGGGCAAAAGAAGTGTTCGGATGCGATTCTCTTACCATTATATCTCAGGAAGACCACAATGCCAGAGCATTGTACTTAGCAGAAGCCATCGGTATCAATGCCGTCGCAATATCAGCGCCTCTCCGTGCCGGCCGCCGGGTAAGGACAAGACTTGCTCTGCGCGAGTGGCTGGCACGCGACAAGATGATGCTGGATATTTGGTTTGGGAAGCAACCGCATTTCCTTGGTGAGAAAATCGAGATTCCCGAAATTCTGAAATAGAAGAGTTATTCCACCGCCGAAGGAATGATGATGCGTATTGTGGAGCCGAAGATTGTCAAAGCCGGGATTGACTCCCTGTTATGACTATAAATATAAAACAGCCACGGCCTGTTAAAGCCGTGGCTGCATATTGATGTTTAGTTGACGTATTAGCAAACGCCTTCGCCCATCATGGCGTGGGCCACCTTCATGAAGCCGGCGATGTTGGCGCCCTTCATGTAGTTGATGTAGCCGTCTTTTTCCACACCGTAGGTGATGCACTGGTGGTGGATGTCAGCCATGATTGTGTGGAGCTTTTCGTCGACTTCTTCGGCGCTCCACTGGAGGTGCATAGCGTTCTGGCTCATTTCGAGGCCCGAGGTGGCTACGCCGCCTGCGTTGACAGCCTTGCCGGGAGCATAGGTTGTGCGTGTGGCGATGAAATGGTCGATGGCTTCGGGTGTGCAGCCCATGTTGGATACTTCGGCCACCATTTCCACGCCGTTTGCCACGAGCATCTTGGCGTCTTCGCCGTTAAGCTCGTTCTGAGTGGCGCAGGGGAGGGCGATGTCGACCTTGCGTTCCCAGGGCTTTTTGCCTGCGAAGAATTCCGAACCGGGGAATTTTTCAGCGTAGGGAGCCACGATGTCGTTGCCGGAAGCGCGGAGCTCGAGCATATAGTTGATCTTCTCGTCGTTGAGACCTTCGGGGTCGTAGATATAACCGTCGGGGCCGGAGATTGTGACAACCTTGGCGCCGAGCTCGGTAGCCTTGAGGGCAGCGCCCCATGCAACGTTGCCGAAGCCGGAGATAGCCACCACTTTATCCTTGATAGTGTCGCCTTTTTCCTTGAGCATGGCCTGCACGAAGTAGAGCGCGCCGAAACCGGTAGCTTCGGGACGGATGCGCGAGCCGCCGAATTCGAGGCCCTTGCCGGTGAATGTGCCGTCGTGCTGGTTGACGAGTTTTTTGTACATGCCGTACATGTAGCCTACTTCGCGGCCGCCTACGCCGATATCGCCGGCGGGCACGTCGCGGTCGGGACCGAGGTTTTTCCAGAGGCCCAGCATGAATGCCTGGCAGAAGCGCATGATTTCACGGTCGCTCTTGCCGCGGGGCGAGAAGTCGGAACCGCCTTTTGCGCCGCCCATAGGAAGGGTGGTGAGGGCGTTTTTGAATGTCTGCTCGAAGCCGAGGAATTTGAGAATCGAGAGGTTTACGGATGCGTGGAAACGGATACCGCCTTTGTACGGGCCGATGGCGTTGTTGAACTGAACGCGATAGCCGATGTTGTTCTGGACTTCGCCCTTGTCGTCGAGCCAGGTTACGCGGAATGTGACGATGCGGTCGGGTTCAACCATGCGCTCGATGATTTTGTTGCGCTCGAATTCGGGATGCTGATTGTAAACGTCCTGAACGGAGAGGAGCACTTCTTTCACGGCCTGGAGGTATTCCTTTTCGCCGGGGTGTTTGGCCTCGAGGTCGGCCAAAATTTTGTTAATATCCATAACAAAGTAGGTTTTAGGGGTATTGGTTATGTAGTTTTTCTGTTGTTTGTCTTGTTTTATGCGAAGACTGATTATCTACGCCGCAAATGTAGGCAATAAAGTTGTCCGTTCCAAATTTTTTTATGTGTTTTATGGCATATATTGGCGCGGCAAATAAAACGCCCGGCCTTCTGTGGAGGCCGGGCGCATATCTAAGAGGGGGTATTATCAGCGGATAACGATTTTTTCTACCTTCGAGCCTGTGCGGCGGAGATAGATGCCTGCGGCGGGTGTGCCTTCCACGCGCACGCCGCGGAGGTCATATATGGCTGCGGGCTGCTCGCTGTCGGTGACAAAGTCGCTGACGATATCATCGGCTCCGGCAGATCTGAGCACTTCCACGGGGTCGGATTCGAGCGATACGGCGCCCTCGGTGTTCTTGGCCTTTACGGTGTAGACGTAGGAGACGGGGATGCCTGCGCCGCGAGCCGAGGGGGTGTAGGTCACGTCGTAGCTCGTTACATTGCCGGTGGCGAGGTCGATGTAGCCGGGCAGGGGTTCGGTGGCTGTTCCGCCGGTGGTGACGGTGCAGTCGTCGACGGCCATGTTGCCGGTGGTGAGCATGAAGTAGGTGACGCGTATCTGGTGGATGCCTGCGGGGATGTTCTTGATGGCTACATCAAGGCCGGCGGCTGTGGAGGGTACGGAGCTTACGGTCTTGATCAGCTGCCAGGGGCTGTCCTCGTCGGCGCGGCCTTCCACCTCGAGGTAGTTTTCATTCATGGTGCCGGTGTAGCGGGCCCAGAAGGAGAACGAGGTGATGTCATCGGGGAAGATGCGGGTGGAGAATGTGTCGCCGTTCTTCATCATCTTCAGCGAGGGAGCGGCCTTGCCATAGTAGTTTTTGGAGGCATAGTACTGGTTGGTGGAGCTTGTCCAGCCTTCGGGGAGGGAAATCTTGGTACCCTTGCCGAAGTCGGCGGTCTCGGCGTAGGGTTCTACCTCAAACACGCCGGAGACGTTGAGCAGGTAGTCGGAAGCGCCTTTGACGGGCATCCATGTGGCGGAGAATCCGTTGTTGGTCATTTCGGGAGCCGATTCCACGCGGGGCACCGCGAGTGTGAAGTCAAACGCGCCGGTGGTGACTTCTATTTCCTGTGAGGGCTCTGAGAAGATGGTGGCGGTGTGGGCCACGGCGGTCACATAGTAGGTCTTTTCGGCGTCGAGACGGTTGATGACAAACGATGTGCCGTCAACTTCCACATCCTTGCATGCATAGACGGGTGTACCGTCGGCAGCCTTGGAATATATATTCAATGTATAGGCGAGGGCTTTTTCAACGGCGGGCCAGCTGAGGGTGAAGCCGCCGGCATTGATGGCGCTTGCCGTTAAGGCGGGAGATGCGAGCTCGAATACGCCGCCGGCCACGTCGAATGTCACCTTGCCGTCCTTTTCGACGATTCCGGTGATGGGGAGGTTGAGGGCCTTTCCGCCCCACGAGCGCATGGAGGGTGTGGTGTCGTCGGTGAACGATGTCACGCGCGATGTGCCCGGGAAGGTATATGCGGCCATGAAGGCGGCGTTATCGTTGTTGGGGCGTCCGGATGCTTCCTCGATGTCGATATACTGGTGTTTCGGATCGTTGTTGACTGTGTTTTTGCTCCACACGCCGGCATTGAAGTCGATGTGCCATATCAGCATGCCGTGGCCGGGGATGAATGCGTCCCAGCCGGTCTGCTGACGGTTTTCGAGGAGGAAGAACTCGTTGCGGTTTTCGGTGCAGATGATGCAGCCCTTGTTGTTGTCGAGGATATGTTCGAGCGTGATGGTGTTGGGGCCGTCGAGCACGGTGAGGTCGGCCCAGCCCATGGCGTTGCGCTCGTAGACCGAGTAGCCGGCGGGTGTGCGGCTGTCGTCGTTGTACGAGCCGTGGTCCATGATGTCGTATGAACCGGGCGTCATGGTCATGGCACCGCTGTAATCTGTCGTATAGAGGTCGGGCAGGCCCATCACGTGGCCGAATTCGTGGCAGAATGTGCCGATACCCGAGGGCCGGATTTCGTCGTATTCGTTACAGCAGCCATAGTGGTCGATGGTCTTGCCGTCGAGTTCAAAGGATTTGCCTATTGTGGAAAGCTCCCACTGGTGGGGCCATACGCAATCGGCCGAGCCGTAAGATGCCTCGCCCTGGCCTGCGTAGATCACATATATATTGTCGACCTTGCCGTCGTTGTTGAGGTCGTAGTCGGCAAAGTTGATGAGGCCCTTTTTGTTCAGGTCCTTGCAGGCGTGAACCACCATGTCCTCGGCTGCCTTGTCATTGCCGAAGGCATCGTTGCCGCCGTAATACGCGCGGTTGTAGGGGAGTGTGACGGGGCCGTAGACGTCGAATGTAGGAGAGAACTGTCCGCTTGACATGTCTACGAAATAGTCGCGTGCCGAGCCTTTGCCGTGGTCGTCGGAGAAACCCTTTTCATTGAGCATGCGGTTGAAGTAGTCGGCGGGGTCGCTCACCTTGAATTTCACATCGGTGTATTCCACGAGTATGATGAGCGAATGCACATCGCCCATGTGGGGGAACAGGGCGTCGGTTAGGCCGGTTCCCTGCGCGGGGTTGGCTACTCGGCGTGCGTTGCGGCGAGCTTCGCCGCGTGAAAGAATCTTGTCGGCTACTGCGGCGGGGTCAATCGAGGCCACGAGCTTTCGCTCGGCTGCCGAACGCAAGGCGATGTCAGACGCCTTGAAGTCGGAGGCAATCACCTTGCCGTCGGTGTCGAGGGTGGCATAGCAGAAATTTCCTTTGCTGTCTACCACCAGGGGCACACGGTCTTCCGTAAGATAGCAATGTGAATGTTCGTCACCTATAACGCGCACCTTTATGGTGGTGCCGTCGGGCTGGGTGACCGTCTTCAGCATGCCGGGCATGGCCGGCACGGCCATAAGAGTGGAGACGCCGGCAAGCATCATCGCACAGCTGATAAGTAGTTTTTTCATCAATTCGATATGAAAGATTATTTAGGGGATATTGTTGATAATAGATTAAGCAGGGCGGCGCTCGGGCGCCTTTCTTCCGCCATATCGGCTAAGAGACAGGCAAAGATAGACTACATTTGTCAAAATTCCAAAAAAATATAGAAAAAACATGCAAAAGTGTAGTCGAAATCGCCATATCGCTAATCTATGATATCAACCTGCCTGCGTACGGATTCCTCGTGGATGGCTGTGAGCATCCGGCGCATGAATTCGGAATCGAGGCCCAGGGCGGCTGCCGCGGATATGCGGCTTCGCATCATCTCGTTGTATCGCGCGGGCTGAACGGCGGCGAGGCCAGCCGAGCGTTTGTAGCGGCCTATCTCGTCGGTAAGGGCCATGCGGCGGGCGAGGATTGCAAGGAGCGATTCGTCGATGGCGTCGATGCGTTCGCGCAGGCTGTCAAGATGCATGTCGGCCTCGGAGGTGCCTCCGCGGCGGCGGGGCAGGGTGGCCGTTAGCTCCAGCAGGGCGGCGGGCGTGAGTTGCTGCGCGGCATCGCTGAGGGCGTCTTCGGGGCAGGGATGGCATTCGATCATTAGGCCGTCGAAGTTCATGTCCATGGCTTTCATGGCCACGCTCTCCACGAGTCCGCGGCGTCCGGCTATGTGGCTGGGGTCGCAGAGCAGGGTGAGCGAGGGTATGCGGCGGCGCAGCTCGAAGGGAATGCTCCAGCAGGGGCGGTTGCGGAACACCGTCTCACCATAGGTGGAAAATCCGCGATGGATGGCCCCGAGGCGGTCAATGCCGGCCTCGCGCAGGCGTTGCAGCGCCCCGATCCACAGCTCCAGGTCGGGGCTGACGGGATTCTTGACCATTACGGCGGGTTTGACGGTCATGCGGGCGAGGGCGTCGGCGATTTCCTGCACGGCAAACGGATTGGCCGATGTGCGGGCGCCTACCCACAGGATATCGATGCCGGCCTCGGCAGCGGCTACGGCATGGGCGGCTGTGGCCACCTCCGTAGCCACGGCCATGCCAGTGACGGCCTTCACCTCGGCGAGCCAGCCCAGGGCGGGCAGACCTATGCCCTCGAATCCTCCGGGGCGTGTGCGGGGCTTCCATACGCCTGCACGGAATACCTTGACGCCGCCTGCCGCGAGGGCCCGGGCGGTGTCGAGAACCATTGTCCGCGACTCGGCGCTGCAGGGGCCGGCCACGATGGCCGGCGAGCCTATGCCGGCGGGCAGCGGAGATGATATGTTGTCGAAAATGTCAGTGGTGATACTCATAACACAAAGGTACGAATAAAATGTAAAACGGTAAAAACATAGGGCGGTGACGGGCGGCATACGGGTGTATTTTTCTTCAAAAATCGGGGGATTTTTTGACATTTGTATATATAACGTCATTTTTTAGAAGTGCCTTCATTTCTGTTACGGCTAAATTTGGAGAAAAATTATTTGCACTTTACCATGAAACCATTTAACGACGAGAATTTTCTTCTTGAAACCACTGCTGCTCAGCAGCTCTATCACGATTATGCCGAAGGGCTTCCTATCATCGATTACCACTGCCATCTGATTCCCGAATACGTGGCTTCGGACCACCGTTTCCCCAATCTGTCGAAAATATGGCTTGAAGGCGACCATTACAAGTGGCGTGCCATGCGTACGAACGGCGTGGACGAGCGCTATATCACCGGCGCCGACACCTCCGACTGGGAGAAATTCGAGAAATGGGCCGAGACCGTTCCCTACACGATGCGCAATCCGCTTTATCATTGGACACACCTCGAGCTCAAGACAGCCTTCGGTGTAGACAAGCTGCTCAACCCCTCCACCGCCCGCGAAATATACGACCACTGCTCGGCCATGCTGAGCGAGGGCGAGCTCACCGCCCGCGGCCTGATGCGCCACTATAAAGTAGAGACCGTATGCACCACCGACGACCCCGTCGACTCGCTCGAATACCACCAGAAGGTAAAGGCCGACGGCTTCGAGATAAAGATGCTGCCCACATGGCGCCCCGACAAGGCCATGGCCGTGGAGAACCCCGCCGATTTCAAGGCATATATCGACCGCCTCGCCGAGGTGTCGGGCGTAGCAATCCGCAAATTCGAGGATGTCATAGCAGCCCTACTGGTGCGTCACGACTTCTTCAACAGCGTGGGCTGCCGCCTCTCCGACCACGGCATTGAGGAATTCTACGCCGATGATTACACACAGGCTGAAATCGACGCCATATTCGATAAGATATATGTCCGCGGTGAAGAGCTCACTCCGGCCGATATAAGCAAGTTCAAGACTGCCATGATGGTTGAATTCGCCGTCATGGACCACGATGCCGGCTGGACACAGCAATTCCACTACGGCGCCATCCGCAACAACAACTCGCGCATGATGGCACAGCTGGGCCCCGACACCGGCTTCGACTCCATCGGCGACTTCACCGTGGCCAAGAAGATGTCGAAATTCCTCGATAAACTGGCTTCGCGCGACAAACTCGGCAAGACCATCATTTATAACCTTAATCCCCGCGACAACGAGCTGGTGGCCACCATGCTCGGCAACTTCCAGGACGGCCGCTACGGCGCCGGTAAGATCCAATTCGGCTCGGGCTGGTGGTTCCTCGACCAGAAGGACGGCATGGAAAAACAGATGACCGCCCTGAGCAACCTGGGCCTTCTGAGCCGCTTCGTGGGCATGCTCACCGACTCGCGCTCGTTCCTGAGCTATCCCCGTCACGAATACTTCCGCCGCACGCTGTGCAACCTCCTCGGCAACGATATCGAGAAAGGCCTGCTGCCCGCGTCGGAGATTGACTTCATAGGCCGTGAGATAGTTGCGAAGGTATGCTATGGCAACGCCAAGGAATATTTCAAGTTCTAACCGCTAAAGATTAAGATTGACAATATGGCAGTAACAACCAACAGCGCCGTCGCGGAAGCCAAGGCCACCAACTTCAGGTGGTTTATCTGCGCGCTGCTCTTTTTTGCCACCACGGTCAATTATATGGACCGTCAGGTGCTGTCGCTCACTTGGAAAGACTTCATCGCTCCTGAATTCCACTGGACCGATTCAAACTATGGCCTCATCACGGCCATCTTCTCAATAGTATATGCAGTGGCCAACCTCTTCGCCGGCCGCTTCATCGACTGGATGGGCACAAAGAAAGGCTATCTGTGGTCGATTTTCATCTGGTCGTTGGGCGCGTGTCTGCACGCGATATGCGGCTGGGCCACAGAGCACACCCTCGGGTTGCACGACGCCGCCCAGATGGTGTCGGCCACCGGCGTGGTGGCATCGTCGATAGCCATCACCAGTGTCTACTACTTCATCGCCGCACGTATCGTGCTCGGCATCGGCGAGGCCGGCAACTTCCCCGCCGCCATCAAGGTTACGGCCGAGTATTTCCCGAAACGCGACAGAGCCTTCGCCACGTCGATATTCAACGCCGGCTCCACCGTTGGCGCGCTCGTGGCCCCGCTGTCGATTCCCCCGCTGGCACGTTATTTCCAGAGCATCGGCATTGGCAACGGCTGGGAGATGGCCTTTGTGGTCATCGGTGCACTCGGCTTCATCTGGATGGGTGTGTGGATGTTCTATTATAAGGAACCTTCCAAAAATCCCCGCGTCAACGCCGCCGAGCTGGCCTATATAGAACAGGACAATGTCACCGCCGACGAGACTCCCGATGAAAAGGCCGAGGCCGAGGACAGCAAGACCGCCACGATTCCTTTCTTCAAGTGTTTCAAGTACCCGCAGACATGGGCCGTGTTCTTCGGCAAGTTCATGACCGACGGCGTGTGGTGGTTCTTCCTTTTCTGGATACCCGCGTACATCTCCGATGTCTACGGCTTTGCCTCCGACACATCCACTGCACAGCTGCTCATATTCGTGCTCTACGCCCTTACGATGCTGTCGATCTACGGCGGCAAGCTGCCTACGATAATCATTAACCGCACGGGCCTCAATCCTTACGCCGCCCGCATGCGCGCCATGTTCATCTTCGCCCTGTTCCCGCTGCTGGCCATCTTCGCCCAGCCCCTGGGCGCATATTCCTACTGGTGGCCCGTGATAATCATAGGTATCGCCGGAGCGGCCCACCAGTCGTGGTCGGCCAACATCTACTCGGTGGTGGGCGACATGTTCCCCAAGAGCACCATCGCCACCATCATCGGTATCGGCGGCATGGCCGGCGGCATAGGCTCGTCGCTCATCAACTACGGCTCGGGCCATCTGTTTGACTACGCCGCCCGCACCAACCTGCAGTTCATGGGCTTTGAAGGCAAACCTGCCGGATATTTCATCATCTTCTGCATTTGCGGCGTGGCCTACCTGGTGGGCTGGCTCATAATGAAGGCCCTCGTGCCCCGCTACAAGATTATCGAAATCGGAAATCAGAAAGAGGTATAATATATATATATAAAATGGAACTGAAAAAACTTGACCGTACCACGGTCGCCGAAATAAAGAAGCGCCCCGTGCGTGTAATGCAGTTTGGCGAAGGCAATTTCCTCCGCGCCTTTGTCGACTGGCAGATTGATATAGCCAATGAAAAAGGCCTCCTCGACACATCGGTGGTGATAGTGTCGCCCCGTTATGACGAGAACGCCGCCATCAAGCGCCTCAAGGCCCAGGACGGCCTCTACCATGTGCTGCTCGAAGGCATAGAGAACGGCAAGCCCAAGCGCGAGACACGATTCATCAGCTGCATAGCCGATGTTGTGGCTCCGGCCGCCTCGCAGGAGGAGTTTGACCGCTATATCGACTATGTTCTGTCGCCCGAGCTGCGTTTTGTGGTGTCCAACACCACCGAGGCCGGCATACGCTACGAGAAGGACGATGTGCTCTGCGACATGCCCGTCACCTTCCCCGGCAAGGTCACCAACATATTGTGGCGCCGTTACAACCATTACAACGGCGACATGTCGCGCGGCCTGGTGTTCATCTGCTGCGAGCTTATCGAGAACAATGCCACCACGCTGCACGAATATGTGCTGCGCCACGCCGCCGAGGCCGGCCTGCCCGCGGCCTTCACCGAATGGGTTGACAATGCCTGCATCTTTGTCGACACTCTCGTCGACCGCATCGTGCCCGGCTATCCCGCCGACACCATCGACGAGGTGAAGGCATCGCTGGGATATGACGACAACTGTGTCGTGAAAGGCGAGCTCTATCACCTGTGGGCCATCGGCGGCAAGGGCTACGAGACCGTGGCCCGCGAGTTCCCGCTTGACAAGGCCGGCCTGCACGTGCTGTTCATGCCCTGCATCAAGGCCTTCCGCGACAAGAAGGTGCGCATCCTCAACGGCTCGCACACCGGCATGGTGCCCGTGGCCCTGCAGATGGGTTGCGAGACAGTGATGGACGCCTTCAACAATCCCGACGTGAACAAGTTTGTCAACACCATGGTGGAGACAGAGGTGCTGCCCATGATCGACGAAGACCCCGCCGAGCTGAAAGCCTTTGCCGACGGTATCCTGGAGCGCTTCTATAATCCCTATATCAAGCACTATCTCAAGAGCATTGCCCTCAACTCGCTGTCAAAGTGGGAAGCCCGCAATTTCCCCACTGTCCGCGATATGTATGCCAAGGCCGGCCGCCTCGCCGAGAGCGAGCTGTTCACCTTCGCGGCGCTGATGTCGCTCTACGGCCCCGGCTCGGGCTTCACCCCCGACGACAACGCCGACCATCTGGCCATCATCAACGAGGCCTGGGACGACAATGACTATGCCGCTACAATCGGCAAGATCCTGCGCTCGGGAATCTTTGTGGAGAATTTCGAGGAAATCGTGCCCGGATTCGGCGCCAAGGCCGCCGGCTACCTTTCAGCAATCCGCCGTGACGGCATGGCCGCCGCGCTGAAGAATTTTTTGAACAGATAAACAGCATGGAACGTCTGTTACAGATAAACAAGGCCGATAACGTGGCAGTCATCCTCGTCGACGGCGACGAGGTGGCTCCCCGCGGCCACAAGGTGGCGCTGCGCAATATCGCCGCCGGCGAGGAAGTCATCAAATACGGCTTCCCCATCGGCCGTGCCACCAAGGATATAGCCGAAGGTGAGTGGGTGCACTCGCACAACCTGGCCACCGGCCTCGGCGACGACCTCGAATACACCTATACCCCTGTGGCATGCGAGCCCGTGGCCGCGCCCCCCGCGCCGGTCATCAACGGGTATCTACGCGCCAACGGCGAGATGGGCATACGCAACGAGCTGTGGATCGTGCCCACCGTGGGCTGTGTCAACGGCCAGGCCAATGCCATAGTGGAGCGTCTGCGCCGCGAATGCGACCTCACGGGCATCGACGATGTGCGCGCCTTTACCCACAATTACGGCTGCTCGCAGCTCGGCACCGACCATGCCAACACCCGCTCCGCGCTGGCCGCCCTCATCAAGCATCCCAATGCCGGCGGCGTGCTGGTGCTGGGACTCGGCTGTGAGAACAATCAGATAGGCCGTCTGCGCGAGGAACTGGGCGAATTCGATTCATCGCGTATAAAATTCCTCACATCGCAGGAAGTGGAGGACGAGGTGGAAGCCGGATTCGACATCTGCCGCGAGCTGCTCGGGCAGATGCGCGCCGACCGCCGTCAGCCGCTGCCCGTATCCAAGCTCAGGATTGGCCTCAAATGCGGCGGCTCCGACGGCTTCTCGGGAATAACCGCCAATCCTCTGCTGGGACGTCTCTCCGACCGCATGGCCGCCTGGGGCGCCACGACTATCCTTACAGAGGTGCCCGAGATGTTCGGTGCGGAGACAATTCTGATGAACCGCGCCACCGACCGCGGGGTGTTTGACAAGACTGTTAGTCTGATAAATGACTTCAAGGCATATTTCCGCTCCTATGGCCAGCCCATCTACGAGAATCCCTCGCCGGGCAACAAGGCCGGCGGTATCACCACCCTCGAGGAGAAATCGCTGGGCTGCGTGCAGAAGGGCGGCACATCTGCCGTAACGGACGTGCTGGCCTATACACAGAAATGCGTCACGCCCGGCCTGAACCTGCTCACCGCGCCCGGCAACGACCTGGTGGCGTCCACCTCGCTGGCTCTCTCGGGCTGTCAGATGGTGCTGTTCACCACCGGCCGCGGCACGCCCTTCGGCACGTTCGTCCCCACGATGAAGGTATCGACCAATTCGCAGCTCGCCGCGAAAAAGTCCAACTGGATTGATTTCAACGCCGGCGTCCTTCTTGACGAAGGCGTCGACCCCGACACCGTGCTCGACAATCTCGTAGCCAAGGTCGTGGCCACCGCCGACGGCGAATATCTGCATCACGAGAAGACCGGCGCCAAGGAAATAGCGATTTTCAAGACCGGTGTGACACTATAACTTATAGTATAGTACAATGAAACTCGGAAATATTATTCTGCTCATGTTCGCGGCGGCCATGATGCCCGCCACGGCCAAGGGCCCTGTAATACGCTCGATAGGCGACTCCACCATGGCCACCAAGAAGCTCGACGGTCAGAACCCTGAGCGCGGCTGGGGTCACATGCTGCCCGGATTTTTCTCCGATGAGGTGCGTGTCGACAACCATGCCGTGAACGGCCGCAGCACCAAGACCTTCCTGTCGGAAGGCCGCTGGGATGTGGTGATGGATTCGCTGCAGCCGGGCGACTATGTGTTCATACAGTTTGGCCACAACGACGCGTCCAACAAGGGCGAGCGTGCCACGGTGGCCGGAGGCGATTTTGACGACAATCTGCGCCGCTATGTCAACGACACGCGGTCGAAGGGCGGCATCCCCGTGCTGTTTACGCCCATCGCGCGCCGCAAGTTCTATAAGGACAGCCTGGTGGACACTCACGGCAAATATGTGCAATGCGTCAAAAACGTGGCCGCCGAGACAGGCACTACCTGCATAGATCTCAACGCGTCCACCACCGACTGGATCCGCGGCCTGGGCGACGAGGCATCGAAGAAATACTTCATGCACATCCCGGCCGGTACGGTGCCTCTGCATCCCGACGGGCGCAAGGACAACACCCACCTCAATGTGGCCGGCGCGCGCATCGTGGCACGCATGGCCGCCGACTCCGTGGCCGCCCGCATCCCCGAGCTGGCCGATTACGTGCGCCATTATGACATAGTGGTGGCCAAGGACGGCAGCGGCGACTTCTTCACCGTTCAGGAGGCTGTGGACGCCGTGCCCGATTTCCGTAACGCCGAGACTTCGGTTCTCGTATGCCCGGGTGTCTACAACGAAAAAGTGGTGATACCGCAGAGCAAACGCAACCTCCACATCACCGGTCGCGGCGACGTGGTGATCAGCTATGACGACCGCGCCTCGCGCCGGAATTTCGACGCTGAGGAGATGGGAACTTACGGCACGGCCACCGTGTTCATATTCCCCGACGACTTCACGGCCGAGAACATAACATTCGAGAACACCGCGGGCATGACAGCCGGCCAGGCCGTGGCTTGCCTCACGGGCGGCGACCGCATGTTATTCCGCAACTGCCGTTTCCGCGGCTTCCAGGACACACTGTTCGCATGGGGCCTTGGACGCCAGTATTACGAGGACTGCCTTATCGAAGGCTCGGTCGACTTTATCTTCGGCCCGGCCACAGCCCTGTTCAACCGCTGCGAGATACGCAACCTGCGGTCAAAAGGGTATATCACGGCCCCGTCGACTCCCAAGGGCGTGAAGCACGGTTTCGTGTTCCGCGACTGCCGTCTCACGGCTCCCGAAGGCGTGGAGCTGTGCTGGCTGTCGCGTCCCTGGCGCGATTACGGCCGCACGGTGTTCCTGGGCTGCGACATGGGCGGACACATACGTCCCGAAGGCTGGAACAACTGGCGCAAACCCGAACGTGAGAAGACCTCGTTCTATGCCGAGTATGGCAACACAGGCGAAGGCTCCGACACCTCGGCCCGCGCTTTCGGCCACGTGCTGAAAAATGACAAGGGCTACACCTTCGCCGACATTATGGGCGACTGGAAGCCCGCAGGCGTTGAACTCTGATACGGCCCCGGGCAAAGCCCGCGGCTAATGATACAAAGGACATCAGTCCACATCCCCGATAAGTTTGGCCCGGAATCGATAACCCGGGCCAAACTTATATTTTTACCTTATGATTCCTCTCGGCACGCACCCCCCGATATGTTTTTGAACATTTT
>CAYNXG010000036.1:0-16606 GCA_964401095.1 uncultured Bacteroides sp. | reverse complement strand
TTGACAATTAATCAATTAAGTGTTTGCTGTTTTTTTAGGTGACGAAGTCAGGAGACGGTCACGCGTTCGAATCGCGTCCGGATCACAAGGGTCACTTTTCAGTGGCCCTTTTTTCATATCCGTAACTGTCAGTAGACCGGCCTTTGGCAATCTTGACTCAAGCCGAAAATTAGCAGCTACCGCAGTGACGATTTTAACTTTTCCCTTAATTATTTATCGTCTGGTATTTATTTTATCAACTAAATACATAATGCCGAAATACGCAGCTCCATAAACGGCCATACTTCCAAGAATTACACAAATAAGGCCGGGGCAAGCACTTTCAGCGATGAATATTATCACTATCATCCAAAGGATTATACCAATCATAGTAGCGACATATATATGTGTTACTTGATATTTGCGCCGTCCTTAAGAGCCGGTCCTAACCAACCTAAAACGCAAAGAATAAAAACAATGAAAAACATACAGAAGCGGATTTAAAAATTACACGGAAAGCCAATATGACTTTCACACGCAAAATTAGCGGTACAATGTGCAATAAACCCACACACACATGTTAAAAAATCCTATCCAAATCTTTAAAATGTCGCTTAAATGTCGCCTAAAATGTCGCTTAAAATATCGCTAAAAAATGTGACCGATTATTGCAGGGGCATTATTTAAGGCCATTTTTTTCAATTAGTCCATAAAGCTCCCGCGCGGAAGCCGTGGCGATGGGACCGGGATTGCGGGGGTATAAAACACAAATCCCCTCGGAGGGTTTCCGAGGGGTGTGTAGCCCATAGCAGAATCGAACTGCTCTTTCAAGAATGAAAATCTTGCGTCCTAACCGATAGACGAATGGGCCTCAATCTCTAAAAGCTCAAAAAACGGAGCCGCGATCAAGCGGAGAGCTTGGCGATATGGTGAGCCAGCTTGCTCTTCAGGTTGGCAGCTTTATTTTTGGAGATGGCTTTCTTGGATGCGAGACGATCGAGCATAGCCGATACGGTGCGAAGCTTAGCTTCGGCCTCGGCCTTGTCGGCGAGCTTGCGGAGGTTGCGAACGGCGGTACGCGCTGACTTCGCGTAGTAGCGGTTGCGCAGACGGCGGCTCTCGGTCTGGCGGATACGTTTGAGTGATGACTTATGGTTTGCCATTTCTTTTATTTGTAAATTTTTTATTACCTTTTTTATTTGGTAGCCCATAGCAGAATCGAACTGCTCTTTCAAGAATGAAAATCTTGCGTCCTAACCGATAGACGAATGGGCCTTGAGGCGCTAAGCGAGTGCAAAGTTAAGCAGTTTTTTTGGAGTGGCAAAAAAATATTGTAAAAAAGTGACGTTTTTAATGTTTTTTTTCTAATTTTACCCTCCGATTCGCCCTTGAGGCCTATTTTGGATTATATGTCATGTATGAACATTTGAGGTGTATAGCCCTTAGAACCGTGAAATACGACGACCGCCGGGCCATCGTGGCCGCGTGGAGCGCCGAGCGCGGGCGTGTGTCGTTTCTGGTGCCCGACGGCGCCGGACGCGAGGCTCGTCGCCGACGGGCACTCATGATGCCGCTGTGCATGTTCGAGGGCGAGAGCGACATAAGGCCCGGGCGCGAGCTCCTCAGCATCCGCGACCTCAGGCCGCTGGAGGTGCTGCCCGACGTGGCGTCGAATCCATCGAAGGTCGTGGTGGCCATGTTTGTGGCCGAGGTGCTCGAGCGCCTGTTGCGCCAGGCCGCGCCCGACGACATCCTCACGGAGTTCATTTTCCACAGCGTACGCCTGCTCGATTCGCTGACGTCGGCCGTGGCGGTGGCCAACTTCCCCATCCTGTTCCTTTTCAGGCTGTGCACGTTCCTGGGCATCGAGCCCGACTGCTCCGACGCGGCTCCCGGCCGGATATTCGACATGCGCGAGGGGCGTTTCAGGCTGTCGCCGCCCTCGGCGGGCCGCTGGCTCAGCCCTCGGGATTCGCGATGGGTGGCCCTGCTCCACCGCCTGCCCCCCGAGCGCGGCGCCCTGCTGCGCATAGGCGTGGAGACGCGGCGGGCGGTGCTGTCGCGCATACTCGAATATTACAGCATGCACATAGCGTCGCTCGACGGGCTGCAGTCGCCCGATATACTTTCTTTCAGATAATCACTTGAAACGGTAGGTGATATAGGCCGTGGCCCTGTCCGGAGCGTTATCGTCGGAACGGGTGAAACGGCGCGAGCGCACCTCGGCCTCCACGGCGCGGCGCAGACGGCTGTCGGTGGCGGCCGGCGGTGTTCCGCCCTCAAATTCCACCGATTTCACCTTGCCGGATCTGTCGATATTCACTTTGAGCTTTATCGTGCCCGTCACGGTGGCCGGAACCTTGGCATAGGCGGGTATGCGCCAGCCGCCGCCCACGGTGCCCGTGCCTGTGCCGTTCACGCTTTCCGACTTGCCGTTGACCGAGCCCGAATTGCCTTCCTCGCGGCCTTTGTTGGCGGTATTGTTCTTTCCCGAGGCGCGGCTGAACGCCGACGATGTGGCCGCGCTGGCTCTGCGGCGCGCCTCCTCCTCGGCTTTCTGCTTTTCCAGCTCCTCCTTCGACGGGCCGGTGCGCTGAGGCTTTTCTTTTTTCTGTTCCTTCACCGGCGATTTCCGCTCAGATGTCACGGTGGAAGGCGCGTCGCCGGCTTTGCCGCGGTCATAGGTGTCATGGCCCGACGCCGGAGCTGGGTCGGACTTGCGGGATGCATTCTCACGGGCCTTGACGGGCGCGGCCTCCTCGTGCACAGGGGCGGGCGCCTCGTGCTTCACTTCAAAGAAGTTGTCATCCTCGGCCATGGCAATCTCGCCGTCGTGGCGCGGAGGCCATTCACGGTCGGGCACCGTCACCGACAGGTGCAGCGTGCACAGCAGCCACACGGCAGCCAGCGCCGCCACGATTGTGGCTATCAGGGCCGTCACTCGGGGAGACTTCATCATTTTGATGCGGGTTTCTGGTTTTCACCGGGGCGTGTGGCGAGCACCATCTTGAGCGAATTCTCCGCTCCGAGATTCAGCACCTCCACCACTTTTCCGTAGGCCACGTCGACATCGGCATACACAGCTATGCCGGCAATGGAGTCGGCGCCCTGCAGCGAGGTCAGCACAGCGGCCAGCGAATCGGCCGGCACGGGCGCCGGCTCAGAATCGGCCACGGATACGAAATATGCGCCGTCGGCGTCGATGAACACGCGGGTCGACGGATTCTCGGGAGTCTGCTCCGTGCCTTCTGGCAGGTTGACATCGAGCGCCGTGGGGAACACATAGGTCGATGTAACCATGAAGAAGACCAGCAACAGGAATATGACATCGGTCATGGAGGCCATGGAGAAGGCCGCCATCATGTCGTTCTGTTTTTTGAGAGCCATGGGAGGGTGGGATTGTTATGCTGCGGGTTCATTGAGGAGGTCCATGAATTCCATGGTGCGTGCCTCCATCAGTTTCATCACTTTATTGATACGTGCCACCAGGTAGTTGTAGGCAAAGAGGGCGGCGATGCCCACGATGAGGCCGGCCACCGTGGTAGTGAGCGCCGTATATATGCCGCCGGCGAAGGTGCCTATCTGCGCCGTGGTGCCGGCGTTGGCTATCGAGTAGAACGAGTCCACCATGCCTATCACCGTGCCGAGGAAGCCCAGCATGGGGGCGCCGGCGGCGGTGGTGGCCAGCCAGGGCAGACCCTTCGACAGGTCGGCCACCTCGAGGTTGCCCGTGTTCTCTATAGCCACCAGCACGTCGTTCATAGGACGTCCTATGCGGCTGATGCCCTTGGCGATGAGGCGGCCCATGGGCGTGCCGTTGGAGCGGCACAGGTTGAGCGCCGACTCTATCTCGCCTTCATGGATATAGTCGCTGATGCGGTGCATGAATGTGGCGTCGGAGCGCGATGCGCGGCGTATGACCAGCGCACGCTCTACAAAAATATAAATGCACACCAGCGCCAGCAGCGCCAGCGGTATCATTATCCATCCGCCTTCGAGGCAAAGTGTCCAGAGATTCATTGTTTTACAGTATAAAAAGAAATTGTGGGGATTCTGATTGGATTAAGGTCTGTCCTGCGCGGGGCGGTATCAGTCGGCCAGGGCGGCGCGATAGCGTTTTATGGTTTCCTCGAGGCCGAGATACAGCGCGTCGCACACCAGCGCGTGGCCTATCGACACCTCGTGGAGCCATGGCAGCGCGCGGCGGAAATAGGCGAGGTTGTCCAGGTCGAGGTCGTGGCCGGCGTTTATGCCCAGGCCCAGGTTGTGGGCGGCCTTCGACGCCTCCACATACGGGGCCACGGCGGCCGCGGCATCCTTGGCATACATATCGGCATACGGCTTGGTGTACAGCTCCACACGGTCGGTGCCCGTGGCTGCGGCCGCGCGTATCTGCTCTATGTCGGTGCCCACGAATATCGACGGCCTTATGCCGGCGTTTTTCAGGCGTTCCACTATGCCGGTGAGGAATTCGGCATTGGCCTTCACGTCCCATCCGGCCGACGACGTAAGCGCGTCGGCGGCATCGGGCACGAGGGTCACCTGCTCGGGATGTACCTTCAGCACGAGGTCCATGAACTCGGGCGAGGGATAGCCCTCTATGTTATATTCCACGCGCACCAGCGGACGCAGGGAGTAAACGTCGGCACGGCGTATGTGGCGCTCGTCGGGACGCGGATGCACCGTGATGCCCTCGGCACCAAACTTCTGGCAGTCTACAGCCACCTGCTCCACCGACGGGCGGTTCTCGCCGCGCGCGTTGCGGAGAGTGGCTATTTTGTTGATGTTCACGCTCAGGCGTGTATACGGTTTTTTGATGGTCACTGTTTTTTCTTTGAGAAAAAAGTCGTAAATTTGTATTTCAGACTACAAATTTAGTCAGAAATAATAATATGACGAAAGAAATAGCTGTAAAAGACACCGAAAAGATGGAATTGGAGGCGTTTTTCCCGCATAATCCCGATTCGAGCTGCCTCACCGTGGCCTGCGCCGCCGCCGACTATGCCGCCTCGCGCATCGCCCGCGCCGTGGAGGATGCCGACGCGCCTCTGCTCAATCTCAACGTTACATCGGGCAACAGCGCCGACAGCCATGTGATGGTGGCCCTCCGCGTGGGACACCGCAACCCCGAGAGGGTGGCACGTTCGCTCGAGCGTTACGGCTACAACGTGCTGTCTGTCGACGCCGACGGCGCCGACGACGACACCCTCAGACAACGATACGAAGAACTTATGAGATACCTGCGCCTATGAGACTCGCGATTTATGGCTCCAAACGCCAGGAAGCTTACCTGCCCCAGATCGAGGCTTTCCTCGCCGCCCTCGCCGAGAGAGGCGACTATGTGGTGATGCACGCCAAGCTCTACGAATACCTGCTGCACCTGATGCCGCGGGCTCTCGCATGCGTGAAGCGCGTTACCGACACCCCCGACTTCACGGCCGACTATGCCGTGAGCATCGGCGGCGACGGCTCGTTCCTGCGCACCGCCGCATGGGTGGCCGACAAGGAGATTCCCATCCTCGGCGTAAACACCGGACACCTGGGATTTCTCGCATCGCTCGATGTGGAAGACCTGCCGTCGCTGCCCATAATCCTCGACTTCGGCAACTTCACCGTCAAGGACCACAGCCTCATCGAAATCGTGGAGCCGAAGGTGCCCGGATGGCCGTTCGCCCTTAACGAGGTGACCGTGGGCAAGTCGGAGACCTCGTCGATCATCACCGTAAATGTCCTCATCGATGACATCCACCTGGCCAACTATCGCGCCGACGGGCTCATCGTCAGCACCCCCACGGGCTCCACGGCCTACAACCTCTCGGTGGGCGGCCCCATCGTGCAGCCCTCGGCGCCGGTGTTCGTGCTGTCGCCCATCGCCGCGCACTCGCTGTCGATGCGTCCGCTCGTCATCGACGACACCGTCGTCATAACCATGCACTGCGACAGCCGCAAGCCCCGCTACCGCCTCAGCGTCGACGGCTCGTCGACTGTCTACGACCTCGAGCAGCCCATAGTGCTGCGCCGCGCCGCGTTCTCAACAAAAGAGATAGTGCTCCCCGGCCACAACTTTGCCGACACGCTCAAAAATAAGCTTTCCTGGGGCTGACACATGGGCTACATCGTTTCACAGAAATACATCGACCCCGAGCTGGGCCGCATCAACGTCCGCGTCACCGCCGCCGCGCGCCGGTTCATAGCGCGCTGGAAGGAAGGCATCCTGCACATCACCGTGCCACAGGGCACCACTGTCGACGAATACAAGGCGGTCCTGGCCGGATGGAAAGACCGCCTGCTGGAGATGAAAAGCATCCGTAAGGCCAAATATCACGAAGGTTACAGCTTTACCAACGACCTGCTGGAATTCACCATCGACATCGACCCCGCCATGCCCCGCGGCCTCGTGCGGCGGATCTTAGCCCCGTACGATGATTCACAGTCGCCGTTTTTCACATCATTCAAAATACTCGTGCACGACGCCGCCATGCTCGACAACGATGCCGTAGCCTCCGATATCAGCGACCTCGTAGGCGAGGTGGCGCGCATGAAGGCGCCGGTAGTACTTGAGATGGAGGCAAGGCGATACGCCGAATCCCTGGGGCTGCACCACCGCATCAAAGAGGTGGGCATAGGCCACGGCAAGCGACGCCTGGGCACATGCTCGGCCTCGGGACGCATAACGCTCACGCGCAACCTCGTATTCTACCCCGAGGCCCTGCGCCGCAGCACCATCATGCACGAGCTGGCCCACCTGACCCACCTCGACCACTCGCCCGCATTCTACGCCCTGTGGGACTCATACCTCGGCTACCCCCACACCATCGACGACGAGCGCGTCAAAGCATTCGAGCTGCCGATTATTTAGAAAGTATCCTCCAGGGGACGGGATAGAGATTATTGGCTCTGTTGCCCAGATTTTTCACGAAGCCCAGCGGATGGCCGCCGAAGGTCAGCAGCACTATTCCGCGCGGAGCGCCGTCGGGAGCCGTCACAGCCTCGCGACGCAGATATGCCAGCGCCGTATCGGCATCCACCTCGGCCTCGGGCCATGTGCCGCGGCGATAGTCGCAGGCCAGCGCCAGCGGCTGCGCCGGTATGAAATCACGTCCCTTTATCTCGCCCGCCTCGATGCCCGGCGCCGTCACATACATGGCCGCGGCCACGGCGGCAGCATCAGCGGCATGAACAGCCGGCAGCGCGTACAGCCGTCCGTCGGCATGCTCCGTGACGGTATAATCGCCCTCAAGAGCCTGCGGCACCGCGGCCAAGGGCTTCGCGGCCCCGCCACGGCGGTTTTTGCCCGCTCCCTTGTCGCGTCGGCGACGGCCCTGCGCGGCGTCCCCGCCGCCGTCGTCGGGCTTGTGCAGCACGGCCATGAACAGGCCCTCGCCGCGCACGGTGCCCGGCACAAAGCGATAGGCCGGGAAGTCGTAGCCGCCCATCGCGCCGAGGATTTCGGGCCGTTCAAGGGCCTCCACAGCCACCGGCTCGGCGCCATACAGCTCCATGAGCCGAGCCACCATGCGCTCGTTCTCGTCGAGGTTGAACGTGCACGTGCTGTAAATCATATACCCTCCGGGGCGCAGGGCGCGCCACAGAGCGTCGGTGATATCGCGCTGAAGGGCCGCGCACCGCGCCACCAGCTCGGGCGACCACTGCGCCACGGCCTGTGGGTCCTTGCGCATCATTCCCTCGCCCGAGCACGGCACGTCAGCCGCCACGATATCAAAGAAGCCGTCGAGGCCGGCAAGGGCCGACGCATCGCCGCGCGTCACCACTGCCGCACGCCCCCACTTGGCCACATTCTCGGCCAGGACCGACGCGCGCCGCGGGTCATATTCGTTGGCCACCACAAAGCTGTCGGGCGGCAGGGCCGACATGGCCGCCGTGGTCTTGCCGCCGGGCGCGGCGCAGGCATCGAGATAGCGCAGCGGACGGTCTTCGGGCCTGCGGGCTATGGCGCCCACGGCCGCCGCAATAGCCATCGACGATGCGTCCTGCACGTAGTAAAGCCCCTGGTGCAGGGCCGGGTCGAAGGTAAACCGGCGCCGGCCGGGCAGATAATATCCGTCGGCACACCACGCCACCGCCTCGCCCTCCGCCGGCGCTGCGGCGCCCTTGGCGCGATTGACACGCACGGCCACCACGGGCTCGCCGGCGGCTATCACCGCGGGCAGCCTCAGATAGGCATCGTGGCCCAGGCCCTCGAGCATTTCGGCGAATCCGCCGGGCAGAGTCTCATTCATACGCGTTTATCCTCATTTTTATGATTGCCGCGGCCTCGCTCTCGCGGTAGGGCAGCTCTATCACATGATAGCGGCGGTTGTCGGGGTGAAACACGCCCAGCTTGCACGCCGCGATGCTCAGTCCGTATTTCTTCTCCAGAATATAGCGGTAGATGCTCACCTGCAGGGCATAGTGGTTGTAGGTAGTGTCGTCGAGATGCTCCACGGGATAGAGGCCCTTGTCGCCGTAGCGCGAGTACATGGCCACGTTGCCCGAGGCGTCCACCAGCTTTGACGACCGCTTCCAGTCCCATATCTCCAGGCTGCGGTCGGGGCGTATCGCCAGGAAGTCGAGCGTGCCCGCGAGGCGGCTTTCCTCGTGATATATGCGCCACTCGGTGCGCAGCGGACACAGCCTCACCTCTGTGGCGAAGTGTGCGAAGAGCCCGAATGTGCTGTCGGCAAGCCATTCCGCGGGCGGAGTCTCGCCCAGATAATAGGCTTCGATGCGCGAGTGCATCAGCGTGCCCTGGTCGCGGGCCTCCTTGCCGCGCGCCTCCCACTCGGCCTTGAGCGCCGCGGCCTCGGCCGGCGTGGAGGTCTTGCGCGCCGCCCAGTAGTCGGCGTCGAAGGGTTTGAAAAGGCCCTCCACCACGGTGGTCACCGAGTCGTAGACCTCTCCGTCGACGGTGTACGTATGCGTCGGCTCGTCGAATTCCAGACGCCCGTCGCGGGGATGGATATGTCGTTCATTGCAATTCATACGACAAAGTTAACAACTTTTCGCGCTTTGGTTTGTTAGAACTTAAGAAAACAATTCAAAAAACTCATTAAACCCTACCGATATGAACGATTTCAATGAAATAATCAACGGCGCGAAGCCCGCTCTGGTCGACTTTTTCGCCACCTGGTGTGGCCCCTGCAAGATGCAGTCGCCGGTTCTCGAACAGGTGAAGCAGCGTGTCGGCGACAAGGCCGTCATCGTCAAGGTCGACATCGACCGCAATCAGGAACTTGCCGCCCGCTACCACGTGCAGAGCGTCCCCACCCTCATCCTCTTCAAGGGCGGCGAAGCCGTATGGCGCGCCGTGGGCCTGCAGCAGGCCGACACCCTCGAGAGCAAGATCAACGAGCACCTCTGAGACCCGTAGCCTACGGGCAGAATCTTATATCATACACACTTACATACTTTCACTTCCACTTCACCCGCACAGTTATCAGCGCAAGCGGCACCTCCCGTCCATCCGGGGAAGTGCCGCTTGTCATATCATGATGTCAGTGTCAGTCTATCGTCAGCCTGCCGTCAGGCAAAGGCCAGAATAAGGGCCTGGGCGGCCACCACGCGCAGGAACATCGTGAGCGGGTACACCGTCGAGTAGGCCACGGCGGGCGCGTCGTTGCCCGTGGAGTTGTTGGCATAGGCCAGGGCCGGGGGATCGGTGTACGAGCCCGAGCTGAGGCCCATGATGGTGAGGAAGTTGATGCGCTCGCGGCCGCGGGCTATCAGGCCCACCACAACCAGCGGCACTACCGTGATGACGAAGCCCCAGATCACCCACCACATGCCCGTGGTGTTGAACACGGCCGAGGCGAAGTCCTTGCCGGCCGCGATGCCCACCGACGCCAGGAACAGGCAGATGCCCAGCTCGCGCAGCAGCAGCGACGCCGACGACGACGTGTACGTCACCAGGCGCGCCTTGTAGCCGAAGCGGCTCAGCAGGATGGCCACCACCAGCGGGCCGCCCGCCAGGCCCAGCTTCATGCCGAAGCCCAGGTTGACAGAGCCCAGGATGATACCCAGGATGATGCCCACGAAGATGGTGATGAGGTTGGGCTGGTTGAGGCGCTTCATCGAGTTGCCCAGACGCGAGGCCAGGCGGTCGATGTCCTCCAGGTTGCCCACGACGGTGATGCGGTCGCCCATCTGCAGGCGCAGCGACGGGCTGGCCAGCAGGTCCACGCCCGCGCGGTTCACGCGGGTACAGTTGAGCTGATAGCCGTTATGCAGTCGCAGCGAGCCCAGCGCCACGCCGTTGTAGTGGCTGTTGGTCACCATGATGCGGCGCGAGTACACGGGCGTGGGAGTCGTCTCCCAGTCCATGTCCACGTCGGGGCCCAGCACCGCGTGAAACCGCTCGGCGTCCTGGGCCGAGCACACCACGCGCAGCACGTCGCCCTCGTGGATCTGCGTCGACGATTTCGGTATGATTATCTCGCCGCCGGCGGTCATGATGCGCGACACCACGAAGTTGCACGTTATCACGTCGTGCAGCTCCAGCAGGGTCTTGCCGTCCACCAGCGAGTTGGTGACACGTATCGACAGGAAATCGGGCTTGAGCTGCGAGTCGGCATGCTCCTGCTCTATTTCCTCTATTTCTTTCTCGGTGTTGATGCGGAACACGCCCTTCACCACGAACATCGACAGGATGATGCCTATCACGCCCAGCGGATACGCGGCCGCATAGCCCTGCGCCATCAGGTTGGCCTGCTCGGCCGAGTTGGTCAGCTGCACGGCGGTCTGCTGTGCCGCAGCCAGGCCCGGCGTATTGGTCACGGCGCCGCTCATCACGCCCACCAGCGCGTTGATGTCGTTCACATTGCCGAAGAAGTAGATGCCCAGCACTATGGCCACGTTGAGCGCTATGGCCAGCACCGCCAGCATGTTCAGCTTCACACCGCCCTTCTTGAACGACGAGAAGAAGCCCGGCCCCACCTGGAGGCCTATCGCGAAGATGAACAGTATCAGTCCGAACTCGCGCACAAACTTCAGGATGTTGCTGTCCACCTCATACCCGAAGTGACCCATGACGATGCCCACAAACAGCACAAACGTCACGCCCAGCGACACGCCCGCAATCTTGATCTTTCCGATATAGATTCCGGCCGCTATCACAAACGAATACAGCACCAGCGTGCTCGCTATCGATGTGTTGCCCGGAAATATCAGCTCCGTTATCCAATCCATGTAATCTTGTTTTAAATGTACCTCTCGTAATTTTCGGCAAAGTTACGAAAATCCCGCGTCCCGAGCAAATAACTTATAAAGTTAGACGGAAATGTCCGGGAATTTATATACTTTTGTACATCTTTTTTCCGGCGCGCGACCCTCCGGGCCGTCCGTCCGCTTTCCCAACAGTTTCTATCACGATTCTTTCATGACTTCTACTACGAACAAGGCCTCCCACAGCGACGCCGTGGTGATAATCCCGATGTACAACGAGCGCGAGAACGCCGCCGCCATCATCGACGCGGTCCTCGCCCTCGGGCAGCCTTTCGACATCCTCGTCATCGACGACAACTCTCCCGACGGCACAGCAGCCATCGTAAAGGATAAAATCGCCCAATACCCCGGACGCGTACACATCATCGAGCGCACCGGCAAGCTCGGCCTCGGCACCGCCTACATCACCGGCTTCAAATGGGCCCTCGACGCAGGATACGACATCATATGCGAGATGGACGCCGACTTCTCCCACAACCCCCTCGACCTGCTCAAGCTCTACGACGCCGTCCACAGCGGCGGCGCCGACATGGCCGTGGGCTCGCGCTACGTCACCGGCGTTAACGTCGTCAACTGGCCCATGGGACGCGTCCTCATGTCATACTTCGCCTCACGATACGTGCGCGTCGTCACAGGAATCCCCGTCCACGACACCACCGCCGGATTTGTCTGCTACTCGGCCCGCGTCCTCCGCGCCCTGCCCCTCGACAAGATCAAGTTCAAGGGCTACGCTTTCCAGATCGAGATGAAATTCACCGCCTACAAGTACGGCTTCCGCATCACCGAGGTGCCCATCATATTCGTCAACCGCGTTCTCGGCACCTCCAAGATGAGCTCGGGAATCTTCGGCGAGGCCGTCTTCGGCGTGGTGCGCCTCAAGTGGAACTCGCTCTGGAAGAAATTCCCCGACTATTCCCGTCCCGACGCCCGCTAATCCCCTCCCCCGCCAAGCCATGTCACTCCTTATATATAATGCGCTCCTGGCCGACGGCACCGGCGCCGAGCCCCGCGCCGGCTGGCTCCTGACCGACGGCCCCTTCATCGCCGCCACAGGCGCCGGCGACCCGCCCGCCGAGGCCCGAGACCGCGCCGACGAGCGCATCGACGCCGGCGGCGACTGCCTCCTCCCCGGCGCCATCGACTGTCACGTCCACTTCCGCGAGCCCGGCCTCGAGCACAAGGCCACCATCGCCTCCGAGAGCCGCGCCGCCCGCGCCGGAGGCGTCACATCATATATCGACATGCCCAACTGCGTGCCCCCCACCGTCACACTCGACGCCTGGCACGACAAAATGGAGCGCGCCGCCCGCGCCTCCGCCGGCAACTACGCCTTCATGATCGGCGCATCGGCCGGCAACCTCGCCGAGCTGCAGCGCGCCGACTTCACGGCCATCCCCGCCGTGAAGGTCTTCATGGGCTCGTCAACCGGCAACATGCTCCTCGACGACGACGCCCGCCTGCGCGCCGTATTCGCCGACCAGCCCGGGCCCGTGGTGGTGCACGCCGAGGACCAGGGCGTCATCGACGCCAACCTCCGCCGCTTCTCGCCCCTCGACAACCCCGCCGACATGATGTGGCACACCCGCATACGCTCCGTCGAAGCCTGCGTCCGCGCCACCGAGCGCGCCCTCACGCTCGCCGACCGCTACGGCACACGCCTCCACGTGGCCCACGTCACCACCGCCGCCGAGACCCGCCTCTTCGACCCCTCCGGGCCCGCCGACCCCGCCCGCCGCGTCACGGCCGAAGTGTCGCCCCACCACCTGCTCCGCTGCTGCGACGACTACGCCCGCCTGGGCGCCCGCATAAAGATGAACCCCTCCGTCAAGACCGCCGCCGACCGCCTCGCCCTGCGCGAGGCCCTCGCCGAAGGCCGCATCGACATCATCGCCACCGACCATGCCCCCCACCTGCTCGCCGACAAGGCCGGCGACGTCCTCCACGCCGCCTCCGGCGCCCCCATGGTGCAATTCTCCCTCCCCGCCATGCTCACCCTCCTGGGCCCCGCCGCGGCCGCCCTGCGCATGGCCGCCCGCCCCGCCGCCATCTTCGGCATCGACCGCCGCGGCCACCTCGCCCCCGGCATGTACGCCGACCTCGCCCTGGCCCGCCGCCTCCCCGAGCCCCGCGTCATCACCGACGCCGACGTGCTCAGCCCCTGCGGCTGGACCCCCATGGCCGGCACCGCCGTGACGTGGGAAATCACCCGCACATGGGTCAACGGCGGCCTCGGTCCCCGTCCCCTGCGCTTCCTACGCCCCTGAAATGGCCCCAAATACAGCTTTTGTTCACCGATTTAGCATTTATTAAGCTTTGGTAACATTTATTTTATTGCGAAACGCTTCAAGAGGCATTAACTTTGCATCGTGATAGGAAATGAGCCCACAGAGGTAGAAAAATTTCCACCACACCCCACAAAAGATAACGTTTTGTTAGACTCACAATATATACTTGAATTTTGGTTATGAGGGAGGTGCGTTACTGCGAAGTAGCGCACTTTCATTTTCAAGGCCGCCAAAAAAATCCAAACCCACAAAAACCCGGCCCCACAAAACCCGCCAAAAAAAACCGCCAAAAAAAATCCGCCCTTAATTATAAAAGACCCCGCGCATCAAAACCTTTGAAGATGCGTGCCGTGAACTCGGCAATCACGCTCTCGTCAATCAATATCGCCGCATTACCGGGGAACAGAATCCCCCGATAGATAAAACGGCGAAAGACCTCGTAGCGTATCTGAATCTCCGCATCATCACAGCCCTCATCACACTCAGTTACTCACAACTCATCAACTCATACCCCATCAACACATCACCTCGCATCCACTCATTACTCATTACTCATTACTCATTACTCATTACTCATTACTCATCACACTCATTACTCATTACTCATCAACTCAAATCAGCCCAATTAAGATTTTTTCACACTTAAAATAGAACCTATTTCACAAAATCGTTGTATATTTGCAAAGCGCTTGTCACAACGAACATTAATTTAGTGGAATGAAGGCATTTCTAATACCAATCGCAGCAGCGCTGCTTCCAATAGCAGCCAATGCGCAGAGTGACGACCACGATGCTGCCGCAGGCATCGAGACCCGGGCCTACTACTCGACAAACCCCGGAGAAGCCGTCGGAAAAGCCGCCTCGATAGAGATTGACGGCAAATTCGATGACTGGTCAGACGATATGATTATTGCTACCTGCGGCGCAAACGACATATGCACAGCCTTCCATGGCTCGCATGAAAATTGTGTTGTCGACCTCTACGCGGTGTATGCCGCCTGGGACGACTCGAACCTCTACCTCGCTTGGCAGATGTGCAACACAGGTGACACCTGGGCACGTCCCGGCGACGGACCTCTTACCGATGGTGGTCGCATTGGCGATGTTCCCATCATCGTGGCACTATCGATTGACCCCTCCTCCAAGGGTATGACCGGCAAACTTACCGACGGTCGGTTCATCTGGGGACAGGCTACCAGCGGCGTTCAGTTCACCGAACACGCCGATCACCTGCTCTTCATGAGCGCAAAGCCCGGCTTAGGCGACCCCGCCATGTTCGTCGCAGCCGACGACCTCGGTAACACCAACTACGGCAACGCGTGCAAACGCTTCGCCGACCTTGGAATAAAATATAACATGGGACACGGATTCGCTCCATCCCATCTCTGGCGGCAGAACACCTACGCTGAGTGGGCCGACGCCACCACCCTGATATCCGACCCGTCGATTATCAACAACATATACGACGCGGCCAACTATGACAACCTCCTCGAAGGCACGCCCGAGGGATTAAAACCCCACGACACCGACTTCGACTCGTTCTTTGAAATCTCTGTACCCCTCGCAGCTCTCGGAATCAACCGTGAGTGGCTCGAAAACAACGGCATTGGCGTCCGTGTCATCGGCACAAGAGGCGAAAGCGGCATCGACTGCTGCCCCTTCGACCCCTCGATGGTAGACCACGTCTTTGAAATCTATGGCAAAGACGACTCCACCAGCCACGAAAAAGACGACACCGACATCATCACCTACCGCTCGGCCTCCGCAGGCAAGATGCGCACCGGTAATGTAACGCCCCTGCCCGACCCCGATCCAAACCCAGGCCCCGGTCCTGACCCCGACCCCAATCCCGGTCCCGACCCCCAGCCCGACCCCGACGGCAACTATGTGGTCTACTTCAACAACTCCACCACCGCCTGGCCCACCGTCTACACCTGGATCTGGGACGCAGCCGACAACGACCGCAACTACACCGGCGGCGCATGGCCCGGAGCCACTATGACACTCGACCCCGCATCGGGCTACCACAAGTACTCGTTCACCTGCACCGCCGAAGCCCCCGCCCTGAAGTGCATCTTCAACCCCGGCAGCGACAACGGCAAGTCCAAAGACCTCGAGCTCGTCAACCACGGTATATACACGCAACAAGGATTCACAGGCTCAATCTACAGCTCTGTGACCGACGATACACTTGAAGCAGGCCGGGAAAGCTATGTGACCGATGGTCTCTCAGTGACCACCACGGGCCCCGCAGCCCTCTATACCCTTCAGGGCATAAAGGTAGCTGAAGGCACCTCCCTCGAGGCACCCGTTTCGGGCACATACATTCTCCGACTACAAAACACAGCGTTCAAGCTGACTCTCCGATAAAAGAAATTTTGTCGCATCGCCAAGAGAGGAACTGCCGGGCCGACAAACACTTCCTTCGGGAAAACCCGGCAGTTTTTTTGAAAGTTCTTAAAAACTAAAAATACATCATTGATGCGAGACTCTCCGGTCAATTCGCCAACCGTAATCAATGGGTGTGTCGGCCTTAAGCTTCGGCTTAAGGCCGACACTTTTTTTATGCGAGTGTGATGAGGGGATGAGTGTGATGAGTGTGATGAGTAACGAGTGTGCGAGTATGATGAGTATGATGAGTAATGAGTAATGAGTTGTTGTCAGTTGATGAGGTTATGAGTGTGATGAGTATGATGAGTAATGAGTGGACGAGTAATGAGTGGACGAGTAATGAGTGGACGAGTAATGAGTTGTTGTCAGTTGAAGAGTTAATGAGTAACGAGTTGATGAGTAACGAGTTGATGAGTAGGTTTCGAGTGTGATGAGGTTATGAGTATAATGAGTAATGAGTGGACGAGTAATTAGTAATGAGTTGCTTCGTGTTGAGGAGTGAACGAGTAACGAGTTTACGAGTAACAAGTTGATGAGGGTGTCCTAAAATTTAGGACAGAAAACGCAATTTCTGTCCTTTAAAAAAGGACAGCTTCACCTGTCGCGCGGAATCCGCTTACAAAAATGTAGAAAACCAGCCGATTAGCTGGTTTTACAAATAATTGTTTTACAACTGTTCCTGACTTCGTCACCTAAAAAAACAGCAAACACTTAATTGATTAATTGTCAAT
>CAYNXG010000035.1:0-17155 GCA_964401095.1 uncultured Bacteroides sp. | reverse complement strand
TTATCGCTAATCACCAATTTTTCAGCTATTTAAATTTCGTCGAACTCACGTTAATATATATCTACAGCCGAGTCGCCGTAGCCTCCGCCTCTGAATGAAAAGTCGGCTCCGGCATCGACAAAGCCGCGGTAGCCTCTTTGCGGCGCACGTGCCGAAAGCGATACGGGCAATATCAGAGCCAACAATAATGTATATAATATTCTCATAATTATATTAACGTGTAAATCAGTGATTTATTGCTCATAAACACCGGTCCCCGCAGCCGAGGGGCGCGGGGACCGGTGTTTATGAGGATTCAGGATGTTTTACTTACGAATGAGCGAGGCGTCCTTGCCGCAAACCTTCACGAGTATTCCGCGGGCCGAGGCATCCACCTCTATGCCCTGAAGATTGTAATAGCGGGGTGTGGTGTCCGCGGCATCGGCGCCAATGCCGTCCACGCCGGCCGAGATGGCGTCCTTGAGGTCGATACGGAGGTCGCCGTCAATGACGTTGCCGTTCTCGTCTCTCTTATAGTTGGCAAAGTACCACGAGTCCATACCCTCGGTGTGGAAGCCGGCATATATCTTACATGTGGACGGGAAGGTTATCACACCGTCGACCATGCGTCCGGCAAGTCCGGAGTGCGCGATGGCATCCTTGGGCAGGCCCTGGGCGTAGCAGATATAAGCATCGGATGTGACACGCATGTCGCCGTCAGGGTTCAGAATCATGCCGATGGGGCTCTCCTCGAGGATGACGCACTCGGGATCCGACGCGTCGAGGTAGAGGTAGTGGTCGTGATTGCCGTGCAGGCCGTATTCCCACATGTTATAGGGAGCCGCGGCATAGGGGTTCACGAGTCTGTATCGGCCGGGAGTCTCGGAACTTTCCTGTACGTCCACCTCATATGTGCCGAGGTCGATGTCGGTGTATATGTTTGACACGATATAATCGGTGAAGCGGGCTTTGGCTGGCATTGTGAACCATGTGCCCGAGAGGTCGGGGGTGTAGACCATGTGCATGTCGCTCTCGCGCATGTTGCCGGCGGCGTCGAAGGATACGCCTATGACATAGTAAACCTCATTGGGACCGAATTCGCCGTCGATCTTGAGCACCGTACCCTTGCGCGATTCCAGACGCTGGTCGGAGGTGAGGATGGCGGATATGGCCTGCTTGTCGGTGGGGTCGGCCACAAGTCCGGCCTTGACATAGGCCACGTCGGCGCCACCCCAGGGCGATATAATCACGTTGCCGTCATCGTCGGAACACCACGATGCGGTGAGCAGCTCCAGCGAGTAGTCCTTGGCGCCGGGCAGCTTGATGCGCAGGGCACCGTTGGGATTGGCACGGAAGCCCTTGCCCTGCGGGTCGAGCGAAGGAGTGGAAACCCAAAGCGATCCGGGCGTGGGGAAGGTGATGATGCCCTCCTTGTTGATGCCCTGCAGGTTATTCTCGCTGACAAAACCTTCGGGGACCTCGCCTATTTTTTCGAGGTAAGAGTATGATTCAATGAAAAGCTCCTCACCGTCCATGGAAATTCCCAGCGGCGAGGGTTCGATGATGACATTGCGGGGGTCGGTGGCGTCAATCACCAGCGCGCGTCCCGTGCCGGTATAGCCGGGAGTAGTGAATTTTGAAAGCCTTTCGCCGAAGTAGCTTTCGGGGCCGTAGGGGTCGAGGAGGCGATAGTAGCCCGGATTGAGCGCGTCCTGCTCGGCCACGAGGTTATAAGTGGCTGTCTGTACCTGGAACATGGCAGGGATGATGTCGTCGGTGAATTCCGCCGTGCCGAACGGCTGCCAGTCGTGCTCTACAGCGACTTTTGCCGGGCCGGACACGGAGGCGCGGGCGGTCTGCGTTGCAGACAAGGGCTTCATGGCCGTGAAGCTGTCTGCGACATCGGCCGTACGCTCTACGAATGAGGCGGGAGAGGCGGCCGACAGGTATATCGGGCATATAATTGCAAGCGATGCAAGCGAGGTGTAGATTTTTTTCATAGGAATGTGTATTCTTGTTGCATTAATGTCGCAAAGTTATAAAAAATATATACAAATGCATATTTATTCACAGAAAAAATCTGACAAAATGCTGTCAAAAGTATACAAAGCGGCAACCGATGCGCAAATGAGGGCGGCCGAACATAATTCACGGCCCCGATGTTTTGATATGTAGACATTCACACTCATAACACGGGATATGAAACACATAATTAAGATATTGGCCGCCGTCACGGCCCTGTGCGCCGCTCCGGCTGCCGGAGCGCAGTATTACGAGATAGCATCGCAGGTACCGTCGCTGTTGTCCCCCGCCCTGTCGGGCTCCCTGAACTATAAGGGCTATGTGGAGGCGTCGGGGCTTGCGGGCATGGGCCGCAACCGCGCCAATTTTCTGGGCGTGTCCACCACGCAGGGCTTCACGTATTCATCATGGTTTTTCATGGGCGCGGGCATGGGCGTGGATGTAGTGATAGCGCCCGAATACAGCCTGCCCTCGGGAGGCACCGACGGTTGGTATCCTGAATCGTCGCGCACCAAGGCCATGATTCCGCTGTTCTCCGATTTCAGGTTCTCGATAGCCGCGGGCGCGGGCACGAGCGCGTTTATCGACATCAAGGCCGGCGCGGCGTGGCTCATAGGCTCAAGCTATCTGAAGCTCTCGGATTCGTATATCTCGAATTCGGCACAGTTCTATCTGCGTCCCACGCTGGGCATGCGCATACCGGTCGACGGCACGCATCCGAGCCGGTCCGTGACGCTGGGCATCACGTATCAGCTGCTGACTTCGGATAACAATTATTCCTATTACCCCAACGGCAAATCGGCCACGCTGCAGAATCTCGGCGTGACGGTAGGCTATGAATGGTGAGTCTGGGTCAAAGCCCCAGCATCGAGGCTATCGAGGCAAACGAGCGGTCTTTAAGACCGATGTTGCCGTCGGGGGCGATGAGATAGAATGACGGCGTGGCCTTTATGACATACAGGCCGTCGCGGTCGATGATTCCGTCTTCGTCGCGGCCCACGGTCCACGAGGCGGGCAGCGTGGCGGCATGTTCGCGCCACTCGGCATCATTGTCGCCGGGATAGACGGCCACCACTCTCAGGCGGCCCGCATCTACAGCCGCCCGCAGCGACACCGAGGCCGCGAGATAGCCGAAAGCCTCGCGGCAATGCGCACAATCGGGTTCATAGAACATCAGCAGTACCGGCGTCTGCGACGCACCGGGCGCGAGCGTGTGCCGCCTCCCGTCGGAAGCGACGAACGCGAAATCGGGCGCGGGTGTGCCGGGCTTGTTGCGCGCTATCTCCTCAAGGGCGTCCTCGGCACGCATACGTGCGCCGAGGTCAGTAGAGGTCGCGGCGACATACTCGGCAAAGGGACGGTAGAGCATGTCGTCGTACATGGGCGACTCGGGATTGAACAGGTATTCGCGGGCTATGTCGAGCACGTATGCCCCGGCAGCGGGCGACTCACCGGCGGCGCGGCGGAGCATGGCGTCGACGGCGACGGAGCGGATGCTGTCGGAGGCAAACGGAAGCACTGAGGCATAGTTGGCAAACGACTGCTCCATGTAAGCCGTGTCGAGGCTGTGGACGATGTCGGCAAAATCAAGCGGATCCCAGAAGTGGAGCACCAGGTAGTCGGCGCGGCTCTCGGGGGTTACCAGCGAATCAGGTACGACGGGCAGGCTGACGCAAGCGGCCGGAGCAGCGGGCAGAGAGTCGCCTCCGGGGCGCCGTCCGTCGCCGCTTCCGCCCGAACAACCCGCGGCCATGCAGGCACACAGGGCAAGCGCTGTAAGGAACCGAATTTTCATATATGCCATCCTATTCCACAACGTCGCGCACACAGCGCACGCCATAATATGCATTGCTGATCGTGACATTGTTCACCGCATCAGACTGGGTGGTTATACCGCTCGATACGATGACCTTCATGGGGAAACGATAGACGCCCGATATCGTGCCGTCGGGGTCATATGGATTGGAACCCGGGGCATAGCCGCTGAAGTCGAAGTACGAATAAGTACTCGTGAGCAGATACATGGTGGAGCCGAGAGAGTTGAGATTCTGAAGGCCCAAAATACCGAGAATTGTCATTTCCTTCTGATTAGGTACACGCCAGCCGCGCTTGCCCGTGTAATTGAGGGCGGCGCAAGGATTGTTTTTCTCGAGATACGATGACCACTCGATGTTTTTACCATACAGGCCCAGGCGGGAATCGTTAAGGGGAAGAATCGAGTCGAAGAACTCGAACGCCTTGTAACAGCGGTTGTAACGCTGGTCATAGAGATGGTGCACGGGCATGGGATAGGTCGACGACTGATATGCCTCCTCACGAATTGATCTCGACTCGTAATATTTGAGGTCTATGATATTCGTGCCTTCGCGGCGCATGAAGGCCGGCTGCGTGACGTTGTCGGCATTAATCACCGTCTGATTGCCGCCAAGATTTCGCACGCATCTCACCTCCCAGGGAGCGGCACACGACGAAGGCCATTGGCGCCACTCGGATTCCGACGTGCCTTCCATCATCCACATCATACGTCCGTCGGAGGTATAGAACAGCAGGCTGGAGTTGTAGCCGTTGTTAGTACCCGAATTGTTGGGAAGCCTGGAATAAGTGGTGAAGTCGACCAGCGGATCCTCGAGCGAGCGACGTCCGAGGATTATACGCACATACTGGGCCGTGGTGGGGACGAACCAGCGCAGCTCGTCGGCGCTGATGTATCCGTCGCCGTCGAGGTCGCGGTTGCGGTTGAGGCAGGCTGTAATAGCCTCGATGTATTTGGGGCTTGACGTGCGGTCGGGGTCGTATCCGGTGAAACTCGATATATTGTATTCGTTGCCGTTGTTGCGCGCCACAATCATGGGCAGGGGCACGGGATTGGACGAGGCCGTGCGCGCGTCGAGCTTTATGCCCTGGTTGTTGACGGCATTGACAGTCTGCGGCTTGGACGCCGAAATGAATTTGCTCCACAGGATTCTGTCATCGCGCCACGAAAGAGACGAACCGGTAGAACCCACCAGGTATTGCGCGAGATTGTATCGGCCCGAGAGCCTGTTGCGGCCGGGAGTGGTGGTAGTACTGTTCGTACCGCCCGAAGTGTTGATGTACGGATTGAAACCGTTGCGGAGGTTCAGGCCGAGCGACTCGTTGGTGTGCTCCACGCCAAGGCCCGACGGGCTGCCGAGCTGGTAGTAGGTCTGAATGGATTTCTGCGCCACGGCGTATTTGGAGACATAGTGTATGCTGACACCGTCGTCAGACACATTGCCGGTCACATTGAGCCATGCACGCCGCTCGGGCCGGTTGACATAGCCGTGCCATGCGGTGGAGCCGGATTCGTTGCCGTCGGCATACTTCCCCTCCTCGTAAACATATTCGTTAACAAACACGGTGTACCATCCCGCGTCCGGCTTTTTGTCGGCTATCTCGCTGAGCAGATAGGTCTCTCCGTCGGAATTCTTGCCTTTACGCGGCTTGTAGTCGGCCAGCACGGTGCGGCTCTTGGTGGGACGCAGCTCTATCCAGCTGAGATATTTGAAACGGTCGGTGCCCTCGGCCGGTACGGTGGCCGGCTTGAGCGAGTTGATCACCACCTCGGAGCCCTGAAGGTCGTAGGCGATTATATAATACTGGAAATTATTGATATCGGAGGCGGTGAGATTTATGTTCACGGCCGAGTAATGGGCGTCAACACTGTAATACTGGCCGGTGATGTCGGACACGACGCCCTCGACAGCCGGATTCTTCTCGTCCTTGACTGTCTCGACGATGAGGTCGCCCACGTTGTTGATGGTGACGTTGTAGGTGTACCGTGTATTGCGGCGGCAGTTGAAGTCGGTGGCCTTCTGCATGGGCTTGTCGCCCTCGCAGTAGCCGAGGTGCACGATGTATGAGGTCTCGACGAGGCGTGTGACGAGTTCGTCGCCGATTTTGTCGCCGTTCTCGTCGACAGACATCTCCATGCTGACATCAAAGCGGACATATCCGGCCATGTTGTTAAGGTCGTCGCTGTCGGGGCCGTCGACGAGCGACATGTACTTGCCTGTGTTGGAGCCGTCGACGTTCTTGAATTCCTTCTCGCGATAAGTATATACGTCGTCATCTGTGTACGTGTCGGCGGGAGGGAGGCCGGTGCGGCGGTTTTCGAGCTGCCAGAAGTCGAAGGTGTATGTGCTGCCGTCCACCCCGTGGTTTGACATCAGGATGGAGTTGGAGAACGGATTGGCGTCGGCGCTCATGATATCGGTGACGTTGCGGAGCTCCTCGGAGTCCTCGCGCTCGTGCATGAATGTGGCCGAGGGCAGATTGCATACCTGCCATGACTTGAGGGTGAAGGACTTTATATTCTTGGCATTGTATGAGATTCTGAACTTCACCTGCGATATGAGGCGGCGGAGGTGTATGGCGCCCGAGGGGCGGGACATGCCTGGCTTGATGTCGAGCACGTCGAACGACGGACGCGAGCCGCCGGTGTGCTTGGAGGCGGTGTAGAATCCGCTCATGAGGAGGGCGTTGATGGGCGCCTCGATGTTTACGTTGAATTCCTTGTCAAACGAGGCACCTATTGAGCGGTATTTTGTCCATGTGTCGGCGTCGGCCAGCGCCTCCTCAAGAGGTACGGGCGACTCGCTGCCGGGGGTGAATCCAAATCGCATGTCGTAGTTGGCGACAGCCACCACATAGCTTTTGCCCGAGAGTGTGCTGAGCTTTATGTCGCGCAGGTCGTGGTTGAGCGACTCGTCGAGGTCTTTGAAAACGAACATGCCGGTGCGCGCGCCGGATGCGACATTATATACGGCCACCCACAGCGAGGTGACGCGCTTGTCGAGGCCGGGCGTCATGTCGGCCCTGGATATCTGTCCGAATTCACCGGTGTCGATGCCGAGAGTTATCTCGGCCGGCAGTCCCTCGGGCTGCGGAGCGCCGGAGGGTATGTCGTTGTCGTCGGTGCAGGCGCCAAGGAATACGGCCGCCATGACCGTGAAGAGCATCATGGCGAGGCGCCGACGGACGGAGCTGACTGTAATATATGGCGTGTGACGGATCATGTCAATTGAACGGAGGGATTGTTATCTGTGATTCTGCCCAGGGGCATACTGTATAGTCTATCTCGAAAGAGCTGTAATTGAACGTAACGTTAACAATCACATGGGTGTTGCGCGGCAAGTCGGTCATAAGCGAGGTGTCGTCGGGGGTCTGAGGTATTGACCAGTGCAGGTCGCGCCAGCCGATGAACCGGCCGTCGACGGTGAAGCCCACGCGGTAAGGGGCGGTATCATCGGAGTTATGCCCCTCGGGGAGGTAGAACGGGCCGGCTTCGACGACCTTGCCGTCGGGTTGGAGGATGAGTTTTGTGTCGAAGTTCATATCGCTGCCCGACGAGTCGGGGGTGCGGTAGGCTGTCCAGAACATCTGATCGGTGCCGTCGGTGAAGTCGGCGTCGGGAAAGAAATACTGGCGCGAGGCCACGTTGTTGATTGACACGGAGTTTACTATGTGAGAGCCGTCGGGGTCGTTGTTGCGGAACCTGAAGGTGTATTTGACGGCTGCACGGTGGATTGTGAATGATGCGCGGTAGGAGGGCTCCTTGCCTATGTAATAGGTGTGTATGGCCGACATGGCCAGGGGAGCGGCGAGACAGTCGCCGTCGGCATTGTCGGCGAGAGTCATGACGATGCCTCTGAGGGCTTTCATGTCTACGATGGCGCCTGACGCGGCATCGAGCGAGGCGAAATAATCGGCGGCGCCGCGGGACGTGCCGTCGGGAAGAGTTATGACGGCGTTCTTCTCGTTGGCCACGAGGATTATGGTCTTGGTCTGTGACGACTTGACAAGAAGGGCCACGGTCTCAGCCTCGGTGTCGGGACGGGCGGTGAGGTCGATGAAAGTGTTGTGCTCCACGACATTGGTGTTGTCGAGAATGATGACACGCACGGTGTGCATGCGTTCGCGGTCGTCGAGCGGGAGCTTGTCGGGCTCGTATTCGTCGCCTGTGGCACGCGAGCCCGCGATATCTCCGCCCCGTGTGTCGAGCTTAATATGAAGCCTCAGAGTCACAGGCTCGTCGGATACGGGGCCGTCGTCCGCCGAGCCGCTATGCGCGCAGCCTGCCGTGACAGCCTTCAGTATGGCCGCCATGCAGAGAAGTAATATGTGCATAAGGTGTTTCAAAGCCGTGCGCGTTGTGTGCCTGTTATAATAGGGTTTACTATCGGAAATCAGAAATCGGAGCTGTTGATACGGACAGTCCAGCCGTTAATAATTATTTTGGTCTGTGACCATTGGTTGTCGCGGTCGAGGAACAATGTGAGATTCCACCTGCTGCAGCGGTCGAGGTATTCCTGGTCGGTCCAGCCTTCGGCATCGCTCTTGGTCATAAGCAGATAGGTGTTGAGCGGGAGCCTGACAATCTCGCGGCCCGACTCGTTGTGTACAATCGACAGCACGGGAGCGGCCGACAGGTGGAGACGCGAGGTGGACAGCTCGGCATATCCGGCCGCACCGGCCATGTTGCCGTCGGCGCGTGCATCGGCATCGGCTGCGGGTGTCTGCCCCGTGACCCATGCGGGATATGCAATGGCTTCGTTGCCGACGGGGTTGTTGGAGTGGTCGAGCACGTGGAAGCGGTCTGAGATGGTGAATGTGTAGTCGCGTCCGTCGACGGGTGTGTTGTCGATGTGGTGGAGGAGGATGCGGAAGTGGTTGGTGGTCTTCTTCATCCTCATGGTGACGGTGTTGTACGCGCCCTCGGCCGAAGTGACGTTGAAGTCGAGCTCGCCGTGGAAGTGGTCGTGAAGCCGGGTGCCTATATGGCTGTCGCGGATGTTCATGGCTATATCGCCCACGGAGGAGCCGGCGGCCGGCACAGCCTCGTGCGCGAACGATGCCTTGTCGCAGGCAATGCCGCCGTAGGCCACGGCACTGTAGCGTCCGGGAGCGAGCTGCAGGGACATGCGCCATGATTCGTCGGCAAGGACGGCGGAAGTTTCCTCAACAGTGGTGACGAACTTTCCGGAGGCGTCGTAGATGTGCAGGGTGAGACAGTCGACCTGCGAGGGGAATGCGTTGGCCTGCTCGAGGTTGTAGTCGTAGACAAATCGCATCTCCACACCCGTTACACAGGGTTCAAGATCGTCGAATACGCTGCCGCATGCTGTCATAAGAGTCAGCAGGCAAGCGAGTAAACCGGATGTTAACGATCTTGACATGATTGGTTTTAATGTAGACATTGTGATATTTGCGTGAGATGATGCGGTTTAATAAAAAACAAGGTGGCCGGACGCCGCGTCTGCCGCGGGCATCCCGGCGGCCGGCCACCGGGAAGGATGATTCGGATTACCGTTTATGGTTTCAGGATTTAGAATTCGATGTTGTTAACACGTACAATCCAGGGGCGTACGGTAACGCTGAGGGTGAAGTAGGTGTCCCACTTCTCAACTTCGTCGGGCTTGAATGTACCGAACTTCTTGATGGTTGTTACGGCAAGCTTGTAGACGTTGTTGCGGACAGCGGCGTATTCCATGATGCCGTCGAGTGTGGGATCCTCGTTGTCGTCGTGCACGTTGTAGGCGAAGTAGTAGCAGAGGTATTTGTCTTCGGAATTGGGCTTGTAGGCAATGAAGCCCATGTTCTCTACGGTTGTGTCGTCGATGGGACGGTACTTGCCGTCTTCACCCTTTGTGAACGCTGCGTTGAACGCTGTGGCGAGGTTTGACACGGGAGTGGTCTTGATGGCCTCGGCGATGGCGTCGGCGCTGGCAAAGAGACGGTTGTTGTAGACATACATAACGGAGAGGTTGCCTTCGGCGTCCTTGTTGCCGAATTTTTCGTCTACAAGTATCTCGGCCTCAAATACGTAGCCGGTGGTGCCGGCGGGAGTAACAGACTGGCCGGGGCCCCAGGCATTTTCGGTGGAGTAGCGCCAGATGCGGTAGCCGAGCTTGTCTTCGGCGGGAATTTTATCGCCCCAGCCTTCGTCTTCGTCTTCGACGCCTGCGTTATCGGAATCGGTATAGCCCATCAGCTTGGAAAGGTTAGTCCATTCAAGACCGCATGCCTCGGGGTTGAGGGGATCGATCGATTCGGGGAGCACGTCGCTGAACGAGCGGGTGTCGGGGGTGATAACATAGTGACCGCCTATGTCCATGCCGTCGAATCCGGGGCAGAGTGTCGTAGTGGTGTTGCCTTCGGCGGGATCGAGGGTGCGGGGGAGGTAGTAGAATTCCTTGCGCACGTTGAACAGAGCTACGCGGTTGAGGCGAACGTCGGCCACCTTCACTTTGGGATCAACGTTCTCGTTGTAGATGGCATAGGTGAGATTGTTATCGGATGCGTCGCGGAAGTCGTAGCGCGAAGCGGTGCGGACAACTTCTACGGTGCCCAGCTTGAAGGGATTGCCGGGAGTGTTGCACTTGCGGAGCTCATCGGCTGTGGGCAGGGTGACGGTCTTGGTCTCTACGCTCGACATGAGGAAGCCGTTCTTGGACCATGTGGCGTCAACGTTGGCGTTGCAGATGAGATCCTGGAAGGACTGACCGGGGGTGAGGCCGTTCTCGTACTTGCCGGTGGCGGGGTTGATGGTGCCGGCAATGGTGGCTACGAGCTCGGGCGAGGGGTTACAGAAAGCAAATACATCAACGTCTTTTTCGGCGTGTGAGAAAAGAATCTCCTTGTCCTGGAACACGATGGTGTGGGTCGACTGTTCCTTGCCGGTGATGGGCGCGTCGTTGAGGGCGAACGTCACGAATTTGTAGGGATCGGTGTCGGCGTCGCGCTCGGCGAGGATAACGAGGATTGAACCAACATTGTTCTCGAATTCACGGCCAACTTCTTCGCCTTCCTTATCGGTGGAGCGGGAGGTGGGAAGCTTGAACGACAGTGACGAGTAGACACCGTTGGCAGTAGGTTCAGGCGAATTGCCCTCTGATTTGGGCTCATCGCTCGAGCAGGCGGCGAGACTGATAGCCAGCGCTCCTGCAAGAAGTTTGCTGAAGTGTTTCATACTGATTGATTTATTGTGTGAATAATTGGATTATACGTTGTAGAAAGAAGAGGGAGGTGCGGCAGGTTTACCGTGCGGCGGGATACGGGAGGTAGCGCACGGGCTCGCCGACAGACGACAGCTCGTCGACACGGGCAAGGGCCTCGGAGGCGCCCTTTACGCCGGCTTCGGCGGCACGCGCAAGGGCTGTGCGTGCCTCGGCGAGACGGCCTTCGCAGGCGAGCATTACGCCTGTCATATAGTCGGTGGCCGGCGATGCGGGCACGCGGTCGAGGCAGGCCCGGGCTGTGGCGAATTCCCCGCGGTTGACGGCCACGGCGGCAGCGTTGTAGTTGCTGACCGGATCGTCGGGGTATATGCGTGCGGCGGTCTCGAACACTTCGTTGTATTCGTCGCTGCCCACGGGATAGGACGACGCGAGGAGGTAGAATTCGGAGAGGCTGAGATTGCCGGGGCGGGTGCGCATGACACGGCGGATTTCGTCGATGTCGGTATATTGACGGATGTTGTAGCGCACACGGTAGTCGGAGCGTCGGAGCGCGGGATATATGTTCTCGAGCAGATACTTGTATTCGGCGGGGAATCGGCGGCGCAGCTCGGCGTCGCGGGCGTCGGGAGCGAGGTCGGAATCTATCACGGCGAGGATTTCCTGACGGCGGGGCAAGGCGGATGTGGCCACGGAGTCGCGCAGGCCGGCCCAGTCTTCGGGCTCGTATTCATCGTGGAACACGGATGCAGGGAAGGGGTAGCGGGCTGCCACATATCCGCGCAGTGACGCCGTGCGGCCTTTGGCAAGGCGTGTGTTGTTGGCATAGGAGCCTTCGGGCGACGCATAGCCTTTGATGGTGATGTCGGTGACGGTGGCGTCGGGGTTGTCGCGCACAGTGTTGATTGTGGCCAGGATTTTGCCGAGTTCGACGGGATTTTTGCGGTAATCGGGGTCGATTTCGGTGCGGTTCACGCGAAAGTCGATGTAGGCGCGTCCGCTAAGCTCGACGGTCTTGCTGTCTGTTGCGGGCGGGGCCTCGACGGCTATGACGGGCCGGCTGAATGTGCGCGGCCTGAGGTCGATCTCGGCCACCGGCACCGATGCCGTGGTCTGAGGCTTGCCGCAGCATCCGCGGAGGTCTGTGGCGACAGCTACGGTGCTGAGCTCCATCCACGGGAGGCGGCGCACCGAGGCGCGGCAGGTGTAGGGCGCGTCGGAGTCGGCACGCAGCATGGGAGCGACGGCGCGTGAGCCGGCACGACATTCGCGGTAATATCTGTTGCGGCCCACGACGCAGACGGAGTCGAGACGCACCGACATGGTGGAATCGGCGCCGTATATCACGGGGGTGAGCTGCAGGCTTTCTTCCCGGCCGAGGCGCATGGCGGCGGGGTCGACGGTCATCGTAACCGTTATGACGGAATCGGAACAGTCGACATTGAAGCCGCTGACGGCCAGCGGACCTATATCGTGGGCGGCTGCAGCCGAAGCGACTGCCATAGCCGGCAGAAATACTGTCAGTAATTTCTTCAAGGCCATAATTGAGTGGAAATGATTATGGTGGATATGTTTGGAACGGAGGAGAGAACGGGGGGGGTGCGGATAAAAACGGTTTTAGAATACGTAAACGAGGTTTACAGCCGCCTTTGTGGGACCTACGTAGTTGTGGACGCGGTCGTGCTCGAGCCTTGTGCCGCATGAAGCACACGGATATACGTCGTAGCGCGTGTATATCCATCCGACAGCTATCTCTGCCTCAATGTTCCAGTGCTTGCCGAGTATCCAGGAATATCCGTATCCGAGGCCAAGGCCCGCGGCCCAGCCCTGATAACGCTTGTCGCCAAGGCCCGAGAAATCGCTGCCGAGCATCTTGAAGTTGTTCTTCATATTGCCGAAGTTGTACTCGCCGGCGATGGCGTGGGCTGCCAGGAAATGTCCGCCAAAGGCTTCACAGAGCCAGTAACGGCCTTCGGGCTGTACAAACCAATGTTTCCACAGATGCCCTCCGGGCGACCAGTTGTTGTAATTTCCCGATAATTCGACGCTCCATTTAGGCGCGACGGCAACCTCGGCGCCGAGATTAGGACTTAGAGCGGCGTCGTAGAGCAGGTTGCTCTTGATAGCTATTGACTGCCCCCACACGTTACATGTGGAACCAAGAATGGCAATTGCAGTAATAGCTGTTTTAAAGATATTATTGAATTTACCCAAAATAGAAAGCATTGTAAAGTTGAACAAGGAGTCAGCTTTGTGGGTGCAAAATTAATATTTTTATTCAAACCGCGCAAATAAAAAGTATAAAATTGTTGGAATTTATGTAAAATAGCAAGCGAAGTAATATATATAATGTCAATAAGACATAACGGGGCGTGCGCGGAGGATATGATATCAAAGGTCGGAAATGAGGCGGCACAGGGCCTCAAACGGGGCGTCGGCGGGGAGCCACACGGTGGGACGCACCGACGGCCGGGAAAGCCATGTGAGCTGCTTTTTGGCGTAGACGCGGGTGTTCTTGGCTATGCGCGCCACGGCGGTGTCGAGGTCCATGAGGCCGTCGAAAAAGGCAAACAGCTCTTTGTAGCCGACGGTGTTGAGGGCGTTGAGCCCTCGCATCGGATACAGGCGGCGGGCCTCGTCGAGCAGGCCGTCGGCCATCATGCGGTCGACACGGCTGTTGATGCGGTCGAACAGCAGGGGGCGCGGCATGTCGACGGCTACCTTAAGGATGTCGAAGGGGCGCCCTACCCTGCGGCCCGTGCGCAGCGACGAGTATGGGACGCCGGCGGCGAGGGTTATCTCTATGGCATGGGCTATGCGCTTGGTGTTGAAGGGGTCGGCCAGCGCGGCATATTCGGGGTCGAGGTTTTCAAGGAGGGCCATGAGGCCATCGCGACCGTGGGCCTCGGCAAGGGCGGCCACGCGGCCGCGGATTTCGGGAGTGATGTCGGGCAGCTCGTCGATGCCGTCGGTGACGGCGTCGACATACATCATGGAGCCGCCGCACATCACGGCCAGCGGATTGCGGCTGAACAGCTCGGGAAGGAGGCGGAGGACGTCGCGCTCGAACATCGCCGCGCTATAGTAGGCGTCGAGCGGCAGCGTGCCCACAAAATGATGGGGCACGCGCGCGAGCTCGGCAGCGGTGGGGGCGGCGGTGCCTACGGGCATGTCGCGATAGACCTGGCGCGAGTCGGCCGAGATGATGTGGCATCCGAGGCGCTCGGCCAGGTCGAGGGCAAGAGCCGTCTTACCGGAGGCTGTGGCTCCGGTAATGACGACGAGTGTGGGGCGTGCTGGTGTCAAAAGTTGTGGGAGCCCACGAGACGGGCGATTTCGACAATTACCTGCATGGCTTTTTCCATGGAGGGAATGGGCACGAATTCATAGCGGCCGTGGAAGTTGAGACCGCCGGCAAAGATGTTGGGGCACGGGAGGCCCTTGAACGAGAGCTGCGCACCGTCGGTGCCGCCGCGGATGGGCTGGACCTTGGGGGTGACGCCGGCATCGAGCATGGCCTGACGCGCGATGTCGATGACGTACATGACGGGCTCGATCATCTCGCGCATGTTGTAGTACTGGTCTTTTATCTCGATGGTGCAGCAGCCGGGGAATTCATTGTTGATCTTGCGTGCTAGGTGCTCGAGCTCTTTCTTGCGGCGCTCGAAACGGTCGCGGTCGTGGTCGCGTATGATGTAGGTGAGCACGGTGTTTTCAACGGAGCCTTCCATGCCGACGAGGTGGTAGAAGCCTTCGTAGTCCTCGGTGTGTTCGGGTGTCTCCCAGCGGGGAAGCATGATGACAAACTGGTTGGCGATGCGCATGGAGTTGACCATCTTGTGCTTGGCATAACCGGGATGGACGTTGCGGCCCTTGAATGTGACACGCGCCACGGCGGCGTTGAAGTTCTCGTATTCGAGCTCGCCGAGCTCGCCGCCGTCCATGGTGTAGGCAAAGTCGGCGCCGAAACGTGCTACGTCGAACTTATGCGCTCCGCGTCCGATCTCTTCGTCGGGGTTGAAGGCGATGCGGATGGGGCCGTGCTTGATCTCGGGATGGTTCTTCAGATAGTCGACAGCCGATATTATCTCGGCGATGCCGGCCTTGTCATCGGCGCCGAGGAGGGTATTGCCGTCGGTGACGATGAGGTCCTGGCCCTTGTAGTGGAGCAGCTCGGGGAAGTCGGCGGGCGAAAGGGTGACGCCGGTGGATTCGTTGAGCACGATATCGCCTCCGTCATAGTCCTGAACGATGCGCGGCGACACATGACGGCCCGACATGTCGGGCGATGTGTCGAGATGGGCGATGAAGCCCACGGTGGGCACGTGACGGTCGGTGATGTTTCCCTCAAGAGTGGCCATGAGATAGCCGTTCTCGTCAAGCGAAATGTCTGAGAGGCCGAGGGCCTGGAGCTCGTCCTTGAGATGACGGGCGAAAATCATCTGCCCGGGGGTTGATGGGGTCATGTTGGTGAGTTCGTCGCTCTGAGTGTCGAACTTCACGTATTGCAGGAAGCGGTCTACTAAGTTCATGGTCTTGTATGTTTATTTTGCTTGAGGTTCTTCAACCGGTTTTTGTATCTCGCGCCAGGGGAACGCCTGCTGTAGGGTCTTGTCGCTGTCCTTGGCGGCGTAAACTATGCGGACGCCGTCGACGCCCATGCCCTGGAGCATGCGCACGATGTCGGGGCCGGGAGCGCCCAGGGAGGTGTACATGCGCTTGAGAGCGTTGAAGTAGCGGCCCGTGAGCATGCCCTGGCCGTCGTTGGCATACGCGGAGGCCGAGGGCCACACGAAGGTGTATTCCAGGAAGCTCTTGTTGATGGATGTCTCGATGCTGTCGCAGCCTTTGGAGGCCTCGGGAGCCGGAATGATGTGGCGGGCGAGGTCGGTGAGCTGGGTCTTGGCGGCGGGCATGTTGAGCTGGCTGTTCTTGGCACGCTGAAGGTCGACGAAACGGCGCGGCGTGAGCGTGAATCGGGCATTGCGGCCGCCGGGCCACAGCAATTCTACGGTAATATCGCCTTTGGAGGCCTGGACGGCCTTGCTGACGGCGTTTACGGCGGCTGAAGGATAGTCCTTGAGCTGCTGGGCGGCATATACGTCGAAAAGATCCTGACCAAGGTAGGCGGGATCGATGAGGGAGTCGGACATGCGGAAGGTGGCGTCGAGGCCGGTGCCGGCGGCGTTCACCTCTACATTGGCGTCGGACATGGAGCTGACAATCGAGTCGGCCCCGGCAGCCGCCTTGGCCAGCGCAGCGGCGTTGCCACCGTCAGAGCCGCAACCCGTAAGGGCCGTAAGCGACAGGGCTGATGCCAGCGCCAGGACGGAAAGTCGTGAAAATCGTATCTTCATAGTGAAAAACTTTGCGAATTAGGATGTTAATGTAATGCCGCTCAGCGGGTAACGGGAATCTTGGCTATACGGCGCGCATGACGGCCGCCTTCAAATTCGGTGTTGAGGAATGTCTCCACAATCTCGAGCGCAAGGTCGCGGGGGATGAAACGCGCCGGGAGCACGAGCACGTTGGCATCGTTATGACGGCGGGCAAGCGAGGCCAGCTCGACTGTCCAGCACAGGGCGGCGCGGATGCCCTGATGCTTGTTGAGGGTCATGGCTATGCCGTTGCCCGAGCCGCACATGGCGATGCCGGGATAGCAGCGTCCGCTCTCGACAGCCTCGGCACAGGGATGGGCGAAATCGGCATAATCGCACGACTCGCCGGAGAATGTGCCGAAATCCTCAAACTCCAGCCCGCGGCCGGAAAGCCACTTCTCTATGGCTGATTTAAGCTCGAATCCGGCATGATCGCTGCACATCGCGATTTTAACGCCGGGCTTAAGAATATTCATTGTCGTATAGTTTTAAAAGGTTAGTAATCATTATGGAAATATAAGTGCGGCGGAGCCTCGAAAGTTGCGTCGAGACAGGTAAAAAGCCAAACTAAACGCAAAAATAATAAAAATATTTGGCAAAAACGCTTGCAATTCACAAAAAAGTCGTAACTTTGTGGTCGAAAACAGAGAGATTGGCTCCGGCCAGTCAAAACACCGGCCCAGGTGGCGGAATGGTAGACGCGCTCGTTTCAGGTGCGAGTGCTGCGAGGCGTGCAGGTTCGAGTCCTGTTCTGGGCACCCATTAATCCCGTAACTCATTGATAATCAAGAGTTGCGGGAT